>NZ_JADHEC010000009.1 GCF_015277675.1 Flavobacterium soyangense | reverse complement strand
GAATGTCAAACTTGTTTTTTGGAATAAAATCTATTAGTTGTTTGAAAATCGGCTGACCGACAAACTTTTTTTCAATATCTTTGGAACTCATAAATTTTGTTTTTTGTCACTCAAAATATATGAAAAAAAGGGCTTACTTTTAAAAGTAGCCCTTTCTGTTTAAAAATATTAATCGGTTAGTAGTGATAAATAAAACAATAAACTGTTCTGCAAGTTTTGAGGAGTTATAATTTATAATAATATTTTCAAATGAATTATTTGATTCCTCATTCCAGTTGTAAGAACCAGTTATTACTGTGTTATCGTCAATGATACATAACTTATTATGCATTAATTCGTTATCTCCATTGCCTATTTTATAGATTTTTCCTTTGTATTTGTTTAATTGCTCAAAATTTATCGATGAATTATTGTTGATGTCATCATTGGAAATAATGATTTGGACGGCACAGCCTTCTTTTGCTTTTTTTAGCAATTGATCAAAGATGTTTTTGTTGGTAAACCAAGCCACCGCAATATAAATGGATTTTTGTGCTTTATTAACTTCCTCTTGTATTCGAGAGGCAATATTTTCGAAAATGGCTTCTGTCTGCATGCAATCAATTTTTTTCTAAAAGTAAGAAATAAAAGAAAGTTATTGTTTTTTATTTCATCAAAATCATGAGATTTCAAATCGTTCAAAACCTAACGGTAATCAATAAAAATCATTTTTAAAATTTCCAAAAGTGCAATATTTAAAAATTTCTTCTACTTTTGTCCCAGAAAAACAAACCAATGGCAAAGAATTTAGTTATCGTTGAGTCACCTGCAAAGGCTAAAACTATCGAAAAATTTCTAGGAAGTGATTACCAAGTTGAGTCAAGTTATGGGCATATTGCCGACTTGCCTTCAAAAGAAATTGGTGTAGATGTCGAGAATGGTTTTAAACCAAAATACGAAGTTTCGTCCGATAAAAAAGCATTGGTAAGCAAATTGAAATCTTTAGCTAAAAACGCTGAAATGGTTTGGTTAGCAAGTGATGAGGATCGCGAGGGGGAAGCTATTTCTTGGCATCTTTCCGAAGAATTAAAGTTGGACAAAAAGAAAACTAAGCGAATTGTTTTTCACGAGATCACCAAAACTGCGATTCTAAAAGCAATTGAAAATCCTCGCGAAATCGACTATAATTTGGTTAATGCGCAACAAGCGCGTCGTGTTTTAGACAGATTAGTGGGTTACGAATTGTCGCCGGTACTTTGGAGAAAAATAAAAGGAGGTCTTTCTGCTGGACGCGTACAATCAGTTTCAGTTCGTTTGATTGTAGAAAGAGAAAGAGAAATTCAGAATTTTAATGCAGTTGCCACTTATTCGATTGTTGCCGAATTTACGAACGAAGCCGGAAAAACATTCAAAGCAAAACTCCCGAAGAATTTCAATACAAAAAAAGAAGCCGAAGATTTCTTGAATAAGAATGTCGGTTCTACTTATAAAGTTTCAGATTTAGAAACAAAACCAACAAAAAAATCACCAACCGGACCTTTTACAACTTCGACTTTGCAACAAGAAGCGGCGAGAAAATTGTACTTGCCTGTTGGAATCACAATGCAATTAGCACAACGTTTATACGAGGCGGGACTCATTACTTATATGAGAACTGACAGTGTAAATTTGTCAAAAGATGCGATGGATGCGGCTCAAGCTGAAATCATCAAGTCTTATGGAAAGGAATTTTCTAATCCAAGAACTTTTGTCAATAAAAGCAAAGGAGCACAAGAAGCCCACGAGGCAATTCGTCCAACAGATATGTCGCGACATACAGTAAATATTGATAGAGACCAAGCTCGTTTGTATGATTTGATTTGGAAAAGAACATTGGCTTCGCAAATGAGTGATGCTGAATTAGAACGCACAAATCTTAAAATTCAAGCCAATAATCATAGTGAATTGTTCACGGCTTCTGGTGAAGTTTTGCTTTTTGAAGGTTTCTTGAAAGTATATTTGGAAGGAAGTGATGACGATGACGATGAACAAGAAGGCATGCTTCCTGCAATGAAAGTCAATGAAAAATTAGAAAATAATTATATCACTGCTACCGAAAGATATTCTCGTCCACCTGCAAGATACACCGAAGCTTCTTTGGTAAAAAAATTAGAGGAATTAGGAATTGGGCGCCCGTCAACTTATGCACCAACAATTTCTACCATTATCAACAGAAATTATGTGGAGAAAGGAAATCTTGACGGCCAGGAACGCAATTATACCCAACTTACTTTGCAATCAGGTAAAGTAGGTGAGAAGTTGCTCAAAGAAAATACAGGTTCGGATAAAGGGAAATTAGTTCCTACAGATATTGGAACAATTGTTACGGATTTCTTGGTTAAAAATTTCGAAAACATTTTGGATTATAATTTCACTGCCAAAGTGGAACAAGATTTTGATGAAATTGCCGAAGGAAACGTCAATTGGACAAAAATGATGCAGGAATTCTACGATAAGTTTCATCCAAATGTGAAGGATGTAGAAGCTAATGCAGATAGAGAAAGTGGTGAAAGAATTCTGGGAACAGATCCTAAAACAGGGAAACAGGTTTCTGTTCGTTTAGGAAAATTTGGTCCAATGGCACAAATTGGTGAAGCTGATGACGAAGAGAAAAAATTTGCCAGTTTGATGAATGACCAAAATATTGGTAACATTACTTTAGAAGAGGTATTGAATTTATTTTTATTGCCAAAAAATCTTGGGACTTATAAAGGAGAAGAAGTTGAGGTAAGCAATGGTCGTTTTGGTCCTTATGTACGTCACGGAGCGGCTTTTGTTTCTTTGCCAAAAGGAGAAAATCCTTTGGATGTCGATTTTGAAAGAGCGAAAGAATTAATTGATGAAAAAGAATTAGCTGATGCGCCGATTGCGGTTTACAAAGGTGAAGGTGTACAGAAAGGTGTTGGTCGTTTTGGACCTTTTATAAAATGGGATGGTTTATTTATTAACGTAAGTAAGAAATATAATTTTGATAATTTGTCTCAATCGGATATTGAAGCTTTGATTGAAGATAAATTGCAAAAAAACATTGATAAGGTTTTGCATAATTGGGAGGACGAAGGGATTTTGGTTGAAAAAGCGCGTTGGGGACGATCAGTAATCACCAAAGGAAAAATCAAAATTGAATTAAGTAAAGATATTGATGCTTCAAAATTGACTTTAGAAGAAGTTCAAGAAATGATTGCCAAGAAAACACCAGCCAAAAAAACTGTTGCAAAAAAGCCTGCTGCAAAGAAAGCTGTTGCTAAAAAACCAGCAGCAAAAAAGAAATAATATATGGAATTTGATTTTCTAAAACCTTTAGATAATGAAATCCTTCAGTTTATTAAGGAGGTTTCTTCCCAGCAATTGGGGAGTAAAGTGATTTTTCATACTGCCGAAGACTTTCCGGATTTGAATAAAATTAAAATTGCGATTATTGGAGTTTTAGAGAATCGTGGCGATGTTAACCAAGAACACGAAGTAGATTTGACACACATTCGAAAAGAATTGTATGCATTGTGTCCGGGAAATTGGAATGTTTCTATTGCTGATTTGGGAAATATTCTTCCCGGAAATTCGAGTGATGACACTTATTTTGCCTTAAGAAAAGTAGTTTCGAGGTTAATTAAAAAGAAAATTATTCCTATTATTATTGGAGGTTCACAAGATTTGACCTATGCACTTTACAGAGCTTTTGATAATCTGGAACAAATGGTTAATCTGGTTTCAATTGATAATAAATTTGATTTTGGGAAAGAAAGTGAAGCTGTTTCATCGTCTTCTTATTTGACCAAAATAATTATTGAAGAACCGAATAATCTTTTTAATTTCAGTAATATTGGCTATCAAACCTATTATAATTCGCAGGAAGAAATTGATTTGATTGATAAATTATTCTTTGAGGGGTATCGATTGGGGGATATTTCCAATAATTTAGCCCTTGCAGAACCGGTTTTTAGGGATGCAGATATTGTGAGTGTTGATATGACTTCCGTTAAGTCATCTGATTCAGGAAATTTCACTTCTTTTGAGCCTAATGGTTTTAATGGTAAAGAGATTTGTGCTTTGGCAAGATATGCCGGAATTAGTGATAAAGTTTCGCTTTTTGGGGTTTTTAATCATAATAGTTCCAAGCAGGAATCCGTTCTGATTTCTCAAATTATTTGGTACTTTATTGAAGGCTATCATTATCGTTCTAATGAATATCCTTTTGGAAGTAAAGAGAATTATATAAAATATATTATACCTTTGGAAGAAGAACTAATATTTTATAAAAGCAATAAAACGGATAGGTGGTGGATAGAAATACCATTTATTTCTTCAAGCAATAATAAGTTAAAGAAAAGTACGTTATTACCTTGCTCTTATGACGAGTATTTGGGGGCTTGCAATCAGGAAATTCCTGAAAGATGGTGGAAAGCCCAACGTAAAAATATAGTGTAAATTTTCGTTAAATCTTTTATTAGCACAAATAACATAATTGTATTTTGTAGGATAAATTTTATTTTATTATATTGTTTTTGGTATTTTATCGATGTTTTTGGTATTTTATCGATAAAATATTTTTTTCTTTGCGTATTTAATTTTAGTTTTGGACTATGGAATAAATAGTACTCTAAATAATTGTTTTATTAAATAATAATAAATAGGTTTACGGACTTAATAATAATGAATATATAACCCTAATTAATATGAAGAAGCTTATTGCGTTTGCTGCAATTTTAACCTTAATAATTGGATGTGGTAAAACAACCGACAAAGGTGAATTAGTAGGTGTAAAAGGTGCAAAATGGCATCCAGAAAAGCCTTACGGGATGACTTTGGTTCCAGGAGGTTCGTTTATTATGGGAAAATCCGATGAAGATGTTGCCAGTGTAGGTGATGCAACTACAAAAACTGTTACAGTTCGGTCTTTCTATATGGATGAAACAGAAATAACCAATAGAGAATACCGTCAATTTGTAGAATGGGTAAAAGATTCCACAATGAGAGTTCGATTAGCTATTCTTGCTGACGTATCCGGAATAAAACCTGGTGATGGAAAAGCAAAAGGAAAAGGTAAAAATTCAGGAAGTATTGGAGATTTTGCTTTTAATGATCAAGATCCTGAAAAAATGACTGCTTATGATAAATATATGTACGATAATTATTATAGTATTGGTACAGATGATGATCCTTATGCTGGCAGAAAACTAAATCACAAAGTAAAACTGATTAAAGACACTAAATTATATCCAGACGAATATTATACTGAAGTTATGGATTCTATGTATTTGCCATTAAATGAATCCTACAACGGTTTAAGAACAATTGACGTCAATAAACTTAAATTCCGTTATTCATGGATGGATATTCAAGCTGCTGCTAAAGCTAAAGTTGGAAAGAGAAAAGATTTCATAAGGACAGAACAAGTAAAAGTATATCCTGACACAACAACTTGGATTAAGGATTTTTCTTATTCCTATAATGAACCGATGCACAATGATTATTTTTGGCATCAAGCTTATGGGGATTATCCTGTAGTAGGAGTAAATTGGAACCAGGCAAAAGCATTCTGTGCTTGGAGAACGCTAAATAAAAACAGTTGGATTAAATCTAGAAAGAAAGGTCACGATCAAACAAATAATTTTAGATTACCTACAGAAGCCGAATGGGAATACTCTGCTAGAGGAGGTCTTGAATCAGCTACTTATCCTTGGGGAGGGCCTTACACTAAAAATGACAGAGGTTGTTTCCTTGCCAATTTCAAACCTATGAGAGGGGATTATGCTGCAGATCAATCTTTATATACTGTAGAAGCAAAATCATATGAGCCAAATGGTTACAATCTTTATAATATGGCAGGAAATGTTGCCGAATGGACTGATTCAGCTTATGATCCAAATGCATATGAATATGTGTCATCCATGAATCCAAGTAATATGGATACTTCAAACAAACGTAAAGTTGTTCGTGGAGGTTCTTGGAAGGATGTTGCTTATTTTCTTCAAGTAGGTACTCGTGATTATGAATATGCAGATTCTGCAAGAAGTTTTATTGGATTTAGAACTGTTCAAGATTATATGGGAACTCAAGCAACTGAAAAAATCAAGAAAAAAAAATAAACTAAGCTAACTAGTAATTAAATTAACCTTAAAACACAAAAATTATGGCATTGATAAGTAAACAAAAGATGAATTTTGCATACGGAATGGGAGCGGCAGTAGTAATTATAGGAGCTTTATTCAAAATAACACACCTTGAATTCGGTTTCATAACAGGAAATTTAATGCTGACTATAGGTCTTGTTGTTGAAGCTGGAATTTTTGCTCTTTCGGCATTCGAGCCGGTAGATAATGAATTGGATTGGACATTGGTTTACCCGGAACTTGCTAACGGTGAAGCTAGAAAAAAATCAGTTAAAACAGAAGTTCCTTCAGATGCAGAAGGGATGTTGTCTAAAAAATTAGACGCAATGCTTAAAGATGCTAAGATTGATGGTGAATTAATGATGAGTTTGGGAAATAGTATTAAAAACTTTGAGGGGGCCGCTAAAAGTATTATGCCTACAGCAGATTCTATTGCTTCTACTAAAAAATACAGTGAAGAGTTAACATTGGCTGCAGCCCAAATGGAATCTTTAAACAGCTTATATAAAATACAAATACAAAGTTCTTCAAGAAATGCTCAAATAAATGAAGAAGTAGTAGAAAATAATATAAAATTAAAAGAGCAAATGCAGTCTTTGACTTCTAACTTGTCTTCATTGAACAATGTTTATGGTGGAATGCTTTCTGCAATGAGTAACAAAGGATAATTAGTTTCAAACTATAGTAAAATAATAAAAACTAATTACTAGAAAATATGGCAGGAGGAAAATTAAGCCCTAGACAGAAGATGATAAACCTAATGTACCTGGTTTTTATCGCGATGTTAGCATTAAATATGTCCAAAGAAGTATTATCGGCTTTTGGAATTTTGAATTCAAAAATTATTGAATCTAATTCAATTACTGATGAGAGAAATGAAAATTCGTTTGGGCAACTTTCTCAAAAGGCTCAGGAACAACCTGGGCAGTATGGAGAAAAAAAACTCATAGTTGAGAAAATCAGAAAAATTTCCAAAGAATATTGTGACTATTTAGAAGGTATTAAAACAATTATTACAAGAAAAACCGAAAAAGATGCTCAAGGTAATTTCATGTACGAGCAAATGGATAAAGGTGATTTAGTGGATAGATTGTTTTTTAAAGGAGATAAAACATCTAAGGAGGGAAAAGAGTTTTTAGAGAAAATTAAAAATTACCCTGCACAAATTAAAGAAATTGCAGGTAGTAAACTTCCCGAAGTTGAAGTTAATAAAATTGAAAAGAGATTTGCGACAACTCCAATAAAATCTAAAGAAGCAGGCGCAACTTTACCTTGGATTGATTATCATTATAAAGGGTTTCCTTTAATTGCAACAGTTACTAAATTAACTCAATTGCAAGCAGATGTGAAAGCAACAGAGAGTGATGTAATGGCGTCAATGTTTCAATCAGATTTGATTGCAGCAGCTTCACTTACAGCTTACCAACCAATAGTGGTTCTTGAGAAATCAGTTTTCTTTCAGGGAGAAGCTGTAAAAGGAAAAATCATATTAGGAAAATTTGATCCAAAATTAATTGCTAAATCAGTAGTTGTTAACGGCTCAAGTGTTCCAGCTTTGGCAGGTCAGGCTAATTTTTCTTTTGGTTCTGGCAATATTGGAGAACATCCAATAGCTGGGTCTTTCAACTTTGACGAAAACGGAAAAGTAATTAGTTTACCAATAAATGATAAATATGTTGTTGTTGCACGACCAAAATCTGCTACAATATCTGCCGATAAAATGAACGTAGTATATCGTGGGGTTGTTAACCCAATGACTATTTCATTTGCAGGAATTTCTGCTGATAAAGTTACAGCATCCGCACCAGGATTATCTTCTGCCGGAGCTCCTGGAGCTTATAGTATGAGACCAGGAACAGGAAGTGAAGTTGTTATAAATGTTATAGGAAAACTTCCTGACAATTCGATAGTTTCAGATAAAAAAACATATAGAATTAAAGGGCTTCCAGCTCCAGCAGGTACAATTAGAGGAGAAATGGGAGTAGTAAAAGGTTCTAAATCAAGCTTGCAAATTTCTACTGTTGGTGCAAAAATGATTGACTTTGATTTTGACGTTAGTTTAGATGTAGTTGGTTTCAATTTCAAAGTTGCTGGTCAGCCCACTATAGTAGTTCCTGGAAATAAATTAAATGCACAATGCATATCAGTTTTGTCAAAATCAACAAGAGGAGATCAGGTTACCATTTCTGAAATTAAAACTAAACTAGTGGGAGCGGGTAGCTATATGTTGCAAAAAACTGCGCCTGTAATTTATGAAATACAATAAATAAGGAAGTTTGACACAAAGCTACTTCAATAACTTATAATGAAATTATGATGAATACAAGAAATTTTTTAATAATTGTTATTTACATTCTTGGGAGTGTGGCTTCTTATGCACAACCTAATTTGCTTAATGCGAAGATTCCTGAAGAAATAGGACTTAAGTCTGCAGCACAACTCATTTCAGACAATGACAAACCATTAGAATATGGTTATGTTGATGATAGGGATGTTTTGATGGGAAAAACTGTTTGGGAAATTATTGATTTAAGTGAAAGAATCAATTTCCCTTTATATTTTCCGGTAGATACTGCAAACATAGGTTCAGACAGACGTTCACTATACGATGTTTTGACTAAAGCTATTCGAAATGGAGAAATTACAGAAGTATATTCAGATAGTTATTTCAATACTAAAAAAACGTTTAAGGATATTCAAATGTCATTAAGTAAAATAACTGCAACTGAATTAGGGAAAGAGCAATTTAACAATGGGAATCCAGCTGCTAAAAACCTTGAAAACTTAGACAATTTAATTAAAGATGACAATAAAGTAGAGATTGATAAATTAATTAAAGAAGGGTATGTTGATAAACAAGACCTTACCGCCCAAGATGTTACCCAGTATAAAATTAAAGGATATTGGTATTTTGACAAACGTCAAAGTGAATTGAAATACAGATTACTTGGTATTTGTCCCGTAACTCCGGATGTTTATACCATGAACAGTGACGAAAAAGATTACATTGAATTGTTCTGGGTATTTTTTCCATCTTCAAGAGACGTGTTGCACGAAGCTAAAGCTTTTAATGATAAAAACTCAGCAATGCCAGTTTCGTTTGATCAAATTTTAAATTCGAGACATTTTAATGCTGTTATTTATCAGGAAGAAAACGTTTATGGTGACAGAACAATTGTAAGCTATATGAAAGATAATGCTCAAAATCAATTATTGGAATCAGAACGAGTAAAAGAAAAAATTCGTAATTTCGAAGAAGATATGTGGAATTATTAAATTTCATTTCAAATCTTCATAATGAACTCTTGCTTAGTGGCGAGAGTTCTTTGTTTTTAGACATTACACAGTTCTTGCACATCTAATTTTACATTTTAAAAATGATAGATTATTTAATAATTGGCTCAGGATTAGCTGGAATTTCATTTTCCGAAATTGCTTTGCAAAACAATAAGTCTATTTTGGTGTTAGACAATAATTCCCAGAATTCTTCAAAAATTGCTGGCGGTCTGTATAATCCAGTGATTTTAAAACGGTTTAGTGAAGTGGGACAAGCTAAGGAACATTTGATGATTATGAATGATTTCTTTTCAATATTGGAAAATAAAATCGGTTGCAAAGTGAATTTTAAATTGCCTATTTTAAGAAAATTTTTTTCAATCGAGGAACAAAACAACTGGTTCACGGCTTCCGATAAAGTAAATCTTGCTCCTTTTTTGTCTACAAATATAATTGCTACAAAGTATTCATCGATTGATTCTCCTTTTGGGTATGGTGAAGTCTTGCAAACAGGCTACGCCGACACCGCATTGTTACTGAATAAATACAGAGAATATCTAAAAAAAAATCAATTATTCCTTGAAGAATCTTTCGATTATTCTCTTTTGCAGGAAGAAAGTGATTGTATCCAATACAAAAATATTCAGGCAAGGCATATCATTTTTGCGGAAGGATTTGGGATGCATTCCAATCCTTATTTTAAAGATTTACCATTAGATGGAACTAAAGGAGAACTTTTTATTATAAAAGCGCCACAGCTCCAGTTAGATGTGATTATTAATACAAGTGTTTTTATTTTGCCCCTAGGCAATGATTTATACAAAATAGGAGCTACCTATAATTGGACTGACAAAACCGACATACCAACTGAAGAAGGAAAAGCGGAATTAATCGAAAAAATCAAAGAAATAATTAATTGCGATTTTGGAATTGTAGAACATTTAGCTGGCGTTCGTCCTACAGTTAAAGACAGAAGGCCATTAGTGGGAACCTATTCTAATCATAATTCGATACATATTCTCAACGGCTTGGGAACACGAGGGGTTATGCTTGGACCGGCAATGGCCAAAGCATTATTCGAAAATATTGAATTCCAAAATCCTCTAGATAAAGCAATTGACATTAGAAGATTTACCAAAAAAAGCTAAATTATTCTTTTAAATCAGGTTTGTATGATACAAACATGTTGATGTATATATTCCTGGACCACCTTAAAACATATGGAAATAAGACAACATTCGATACAATTATAGCAATAAAAGCATTTTTTATACTGGAATTAAAAATAAGATAGGAAACTATAAATGCAAAAACACCTAAAGCAACATTCAATCCGTAGCTTACATACATGGCTCCATAAAAAAAGGAAGGCTCAATTTGATATTTCAAACCACAATGGCTGCATTTTTCATTCATTTTGAGTATTTTGGAAAAATGTAGTGGATTTTTATCCAAATACATACTCTCATTCTGACATCTAGGACAAGTTCCTGTTAAAATACTATTTAGTTTGGATCCTTTTTTTAACATTTGCAAAAAATTTCTGCGAAGATACAATTTTGTACTTTCCTTAATGTAACATTAGTAAAAAAAACATGCTTAATATACACAATTTGTCCGTTTCTTTTGGAGGAACTTATTTATTTGAAGAAGTTACCTTTCGATTGGGTGCCGGAGACCGAGTAGGTCTTGTTGGAAAAAATGGTGCTGGGAAATCAACAATGCTTAAAATCTTGGCCAAAGATTTTGCTCCAGATTCTGGAGTTATTTCTCAAGAAAAAGAAGTTCGAATGGGTTTTTTGCGTCAGGATATTGATTTTGAGCAAGGAAGAACGGTGCTTGAAGAAGCATATGAAGCTTTTACGGATATTAAAATTGTAGAGAAAAAGCTGGAAGAAATTAATCATCTTCTAGTCACCCGAACAGATTACGAAAGTGAAGAATACGGACAAATCATAGAAGATTTATCTGATTACACCCATCGTTTTGAATTGTTGGGAGGATATAATTATATTGGCGATACAGAGAAAATTCTCCTTGGATTGGGTTTTAAAAGAGAAGTTTTCAATAATCAAACCGAAACTTTTTCGGGTGGATGGCGAATGCGTATCGAATTGGCAAAATTATTATTGCAGGCAAATGATGTTTTGCTTTTGGATGAGCCAACGAATCACTTGGATATTGAGAGTATTATTTGGTTAGAAAGTTTCTTGCGCAATTATGCCGGTGTTGTGGTGATTGTTTCGCACGATAAAATGTTTTTGGATAATGTAACCAATAGAACAATCGAAATTTCCCTCGGGAAAGCTTATGATTTCAATAAGCCATATTCCGAATATTTGGAATTGAGACATGAAATTCGTGAAAAACAATTGGCAACCCAGAAAAATCAGGCTAAGAAAATTGAAGAGACTGAAAAATTAATTGAGAAATTTCGTGCCAAAGCCTCCAAAGCTTCGATGGCTCAATCGCTTATTAAAAAACTAGATAAGGTCGAGCGAATCGAAGTCGATGAAGACGACAATTCTGTGATGAATATTTCATTTCCGGTTTCGAAAGTTCCAGGAAGAGTAGTAATTGAAGCTGAAGATGTAACCAAAAAATACGGTGACAAAACTATTTTAAAAAACATTTCACTTTTGGTCGAACGCGGAAGCAAGATTGCCTTTGTTGGACAAAACGGACAAGGAAAATCGACTTTTATTAAAGCCATTGTCAACGAATTCGAATATCAAGGAAGTATCAAATTAGGTCACAATGTTCAAGTAGGCTATTTTGCCCAAAATCAAGCAGAATATCTTGATGGCGAAATCACTTTATTGCAAACTATGGAAGACGCAGCTAGCGACACAAATCGTTCTAAAGTTCGAGATATGTTGGGTTCATTCCTCTTTCGTGGCGATGAAGTAGAGAAAAAGGTAAAAGTCCTTTCAGGAGGCGAAAGAAATCGTTTAGCGCTTTGTAAATTACTTTTGCAACCCATAAATGTTTTGGTAATGGATGAGCCAACAAATCACTTGGATATTAAGTCTAAGAATGTGTTGAAAGCTGCCTTGCAAAAATATGAAGGCACTCTGCTTTTGGTTTCTCACGACAGGGATTTTCTTCAGGGAATGTCTAATATTGTTTATGAATTTAGAGACCAAAAGATTAAAGAATACTTAGGAGATATCAACTACTTTTTGGAACAACGCAACCTTGAAAATATGCGTGAAGTTGAGAAAAAAGATTCTTTAAAGGTAGTTTCAAAGGAAAGTAATAAAGTTTCGTATGAAGATCAAAAAAGAGGAAAATCTTTGCAGAATCGATTGAGTAAGGTCGAAAGTCAAATTAAGCAATTGGAAAAAGATCTTCAACACGATGACAAAATGCTAGCTTCTAATTATAATAAGCATATTGAAGACGCTAAATTTTTCACGGCTTACAACAAGAAAAAAGCGGATTTAGACAAGCTTCTTTTGGATTGGGAAATCATTCAGGAAGAAATTGATGTTGCTGGTTTATAAAATAAGTCCAATCTTTTTTGAATGTAAAATGGCTTCGCTACTATGTGTGAAATAACACACGGAAACTCCTAAACTTTCAAGATTTTTTAAGGCTATTGAAACCTTTTCTTTATCTTGATTATCCGTTTTACGGATATAAACTGCTTTTACGGTGACAGGAAAAATTTTGCAAATAGCTTCATACAAAAATGGATCGTTTTGAGAATCGTCACCCAATAAAACATATTTTAAATTGGGGTAAAATTCTAAGATATGTTTTATTTTTTCGAATTTGTGGTTGTGACTGCCTTTACCTGTCCAAAGAAAATCTGTAAGACTGGACTTAATATCTTTCAGTAATAAGACCGCTTTTGGTAACTTATGGATTTCAGTGAATTTTATAATAAAACGATACAAATTCCATTCACTGCTCGAAACATAAAAAAAAGCATTTACTTCATCTTCATTATTCCTACCAGAAGAACTTAAAGCTTGATAATGAGGAACAACCTCTTCAAAAACTTTTCGGGTATTAACATTTCGAAACAGTATATGATATAGTTTTTTCAATGGATTCTCGGTATATGAAACCAAAAAAGTATCGTCTATATCCGAAATAATGCCTAAATTTTCTCTTTTTGGACGAATGAAGCTTTCTTTAGCCACAATCTTTTTGTCTTCGTGAATGATACTCACCTCATATTCAATCCAGCCATAACCAACATTTTGATCTACCGGAATGCAAAATTTAAAATAACCATCAATCAGAGTTTTGGTATGGATTGTTATGTTGTTATGTTTTAAATAAACATCTGCATTTGCTTGCGTTTTTAGCCTGAACAAACGGATAATTGAAGTCGCATTTTTGAATGTTTTCTTCTCAAAAGCATAATCTTTAGTTTTGGTTGGTTTAAAAACGTGTCCCATCACGATTAATTCTTCATCATTTGCATATCCGCGGTATAATTTTAAAATAGGCTTCATTTATTGTAGTAATTTTGTAATATGTTAAAATTAATTGTTTTTAATCAATAAAGAATTAAAACTTTGAAAAAGAATGTGTTATTGGTTGTGAATCCAGTTTCTGGTGCGGTTGATAAATCAGAGTTTATTGATGAAGCTACATTTTTTGCAATCAAAGAAAATCTAAATCTTATTCTTTATAAAACTACTGGTGGAGACGATATTTCAAAAATAAAGGCACTTTGTAAAAAATACAAACCGGATCGAATTATCATAATTGGTGGAGATGGGACTATAAAAATGGTGGCAGAAGCGACAGAAGGTAAAGACATAATTCTTGGTATTTTACCTGCCGGCTCAGCTAATGGATTAGCGGTTGATTTAGATTTGATGAGAACTCTAGAGGAAAATCTGAACATAGCTTTTCATAATCATTACATAGAATTAGACACTATTGTTATAAATGAACATAGATGTTTTCATCTGAGTGATTTAGGTTTGAATGCAGAACTTGTAAAAAACTATGAAAAAAGTAATATTCGGGGCAAATGGGGTTATTTTTTGCAGGCAATTAATACTCTTTTGGATTTTGGAGATCCATTTACAGCAACAATAGTTACAAATAATCAAACTATCGAATGTGAAGCAAGAATGATTGTTATTGCCAATTCAAAAAAATATGGAACAGGAATTGTTATCAATCCTGATGGCATTATGAATGATGGCAAGTTCGAATTGGTGATTTTGAAAAATTTGGATTTAATAATTTTTGGGGAAATTATATTGGGTAAGATGCCGCTTAATCACGGAGACATTGAAATTATTTCTACTGATAAAGCAACAATCAGCACTAATTTTCCGGTAAGTTTCCAGATTGATGGCGAATATTGTGGTGCTAAAAAACACTTAGAAATTAAAATGTTACCCCAAAAAATTAAAATAGCTGTTCCTTAATATTTTTGAAATGATTTAATATGTTGTGTTTTTTTTGATCTGTTTTAGTAATAAAAGCGTATTATGTGTAAAATCAATTATTTTTTTCGGCAGTTGTTTTTCGGTTAATTTAAAGTCAAAAATAGTCGATAATACTTGATTTTATTATGGTAGATAATAATCAGATAAGTTATCCTTTATTTGTACTCCAGAAATCTTTTTTGTTGTCATTTGATCTACTAAATAGGCTAATTTCATTGCTGCAAATTCGTAGTTTAAACCTTCAATTTGGATATTTGAAACACAATTTCTTTTTTCATCTGTATTTCCTGTTTTTGGATTGTAAGTTACATAAGCACTCATGCTGTTTGGCGAACTCAAACCAGGTCTTTCACCAATTAAAATTAATGCTATGCTAGCATTAAGCATTTCGCCTATTACATCTGAAATAGCGACTCTGCCATACTTCACGATAATTATAGTGTCAATTATTTGTATTTTAAGCTTAGGAATTAATGCTTTAATTAATTTAATAGCATGAATATTCACTGCATCAGCTGAAAGGCCATCGGAAACGATTATGCATAAGTCTCCTTTTTTATCGCTTAGATTATTAAGCAAAATCTTGCTGTCTTCATCTAAAAGTCTGCCTTTGTTGGGATTTTGAAGATATTCGGTATCGTTTTGGATTTTGCTTTTTACTAATGTTGTTCTCATACCAATTTTTTTGGACTCTTCATTGAGGTTCAAAAAATCTAATTCTGCCGTTATTGCATCTTTAGCGAGGGCATGTGCCATACGGAATTTTAAAACTTCATTAGTTGGTAATGAAGTCCCGGCTCGTCCTAATGCTATCCGTGCATTTGTGTAGTTTTTGAGTATTTTCCAATTATCTTTTTCCATGAACTTTAGTGGTAACTATTTTTTTATGAGTTCTAATAGCTTGTTTTGTTTTTGAGAATGTGTAATCTCATTGTTAATATTCATGATTCCAATATTTATTAGCCATTCTTCAAATTCTGGAGCCGGTTTAAGACCTAGAAGTTTTCTAATGTATAAAGCATCGTGGAATGAAGTGCTTTGGTAATTAAGCATAATGTCATCTGCTCCGGGTATTCCCATTATAAAATTACATCCAGCCGTCCCAAATAAGGTTAATAGGGTGTCCATGTCATCCTGATCAGCCTCGGCATGATTTGTGTAGCAAACATCACAGCCCATCGGTAATCCCATTAATTTTCCGCAGAAGTGATCTTCAAGCCCTGCTCTTATGATTTGCTTTCCGTTGAATAAATATTCAGGACCGATAAAGCCTACGACTGAGTTTACCAAAAAAGGGTCATATGCTCTTGCTACAGCATACGCTCGTGATTCTAGTGTTTGTTGATCGATGCCGTAGTTAGAATTGGAAGATAATGAACTTCCTTGACCTGTTTCAAAGTACATTACATTGTTGCCTATTGTGCCTCTTGACAATGATTGTGCTGCTTCATGTCCTTCTTTTAATAGAGATAAATTTACTCCAAAACTAGAATTTGTTTTTTGTGTTCCACCAATCGATTGAAATACCAAATCTACTGGTGCACCTTGTTCTATTGCCAATATAGTGTTAGTAATATGACTTAAAACACACATCTGGGTGGGAATCTTAAATTGAAGGCGAACATCATCTAACATTTTTAACAAATTTACTTGGCTAGTCACATTGTCAAAAGCTGGATTGATACCTATCAATGCATCACCACTGCCGTAATATAGGCCGTCAATTACTGATGCTAAAATCCCCTTAATATCGTCAGTGGGGTGATTAGGCTGGAGTCTGGTCGATAAATGTCCTTTCAAGCCTATTGTGTTTCTAAAACGGGTGATCACCTCGCATTTTGAACTGACCAGAATTAAATCTTGGATATTCATTATCTTAGAGACAGCCGCCGCTATTTCTGGTGTAATAGCTTTTTGTAGTGCGGTAAGTTCTTCTTTTTGTATTTTATTGTCAAGTAGAAAATTTCTGAAATCCCCAACAGTCAGATGTGAAATTGTTTCAAATTTTTCTTTATCATGTGTGTCGAAAATCAATCGGGTTACTTCATCCTCTTCATAGGGAATTAGTGGAACTTTCAAAAATTCACTTATGGGTAGTTCCGATAATGCCATTTGTGCCGCTACTCTTTCTTGATATGAATTAGCGGCAATTCCTGCTAATTGGTCTCCTGATCTTAATGGAGTTGCTTTTGCCATTAATTCAGCGAGTGTGCGGAAAACAAAAACATTTTGGCCAATAGTATGCTTGTACATTTTTATTTTTTTTATCGATTTTTTAAAATGTAATGTAGTTTTTATTTAGATTTATAAAACATTTTGAATGCTAAATATCCCAATGCTATGGTGCCAAAATACCAAAATGCCAAACTCTGGTTGTAATAACTCATTGCAATAATAGAAATTATGCCAATGACTAAAGCAACTATTGGAAGAATAGGATAGAATGGTACTACAAATGGACGTTTAAGATCTGGTTCTGTTTTGCGAAGTTTTATTAAAGACATCATCGAGATCACATATAAAGTAAGTGCCCCGAAAACAGCTACGGTGATTATATCTCCTGTTTTATTTGTAAAAAGGGCGATAATTCCTAATATCATATTTACAATTAGTGCATTTGCTGGAGTAAGGTGTTTTTTGTCGAGTTTTCCAAGAAACTTAGGGGCATAATTTACTTTTCCTAATTCCATAGTTGCTCTACCTCCAGCTAAAATAAGTCCATGGAAGGAGGCAATAAGTCCAAATAGTCCAACTCCAATAAGCAATCTATACATCGTACTGTTTTGCGAAACCACAAGTGACATTGCCATTGGTAATGGAGAGTCAGTCAAACTACCATCTGCTTTATAAACAATTTTTTCCCAGCCACCAACTCCAATAGCTGCTACATATACTAGGGCGCATAAGATTATTAAAGTTAACATTGCACTGCCAAAACCTTTAGTGATATCCTTTTGTGGGTTTATAGATTCTTCAGCGACATTTGCAACTCCTTCAATACCAAGGAAAAACCAAATTGCAAAAGGGATAGCCGCAAATACACCTCCCCAACCATTTATGCTGGGATTATGATTAAAGTTTTCAACAGAAAAATGGGGAATTGTAACGCCAAAAAACAATAGTAATTCTCCTATGGCAATTATTGTAATTAATAATTCGAATGTTGCTGCAAGTTTTACACCAATTATGTTGAGTGTTGTAAAAATGACATAAGCTATAATGGCAAAGTAAATTACGTCAATCTGTGGAAACGATAAATTTAAATAGGCACCTATTGCATATGCAATTGCCGGCGGGGCAAAAACAAACTCGATAACTTGTGCTAATCCTGTTATAAAACCGATGTCTTTGCCAAAAGCTCTGTTGGCATAATCAAATCCGCCACCAGCTTTAGGTATGGCACAAGCTAATTCAGAATAGGAAAAGCTAAAACAAACGTACATAATTGCAATTATTATAGTCGCAATACCCATGCCGTAGGTTCCCCCTTTTTCGAGACCATAATTCCAACCAAAATACATCCCCGAGATTACGTAACCTACTCCTAAACCCCATAATAATATTGGTGAAAGTGTTTTTTTTAAATGTGTGCTCATAAATTTCTTTTTGTTAATTTAATTTAATTTTTTAATCAAAACAATTGTGTTTTTGGATTAAAATTTTTGCAAATGTATAATTTATATAATGCACCTATATAAAAACATGGGGTCTTTCTTTTATTTTTATTAATTTTAGGTTGTATACCCTTATAATTTATGGGTATTAAATAAAAAAAGATAAAAAATAATAATTTATTAAAATTGTATACTTATAAAAAAGTATAAATAATAGTTGCTAGTGGTTTTTAATCTCTATTTTATTATAATTGGGCTAAATTAGTTTTGTTAATTTGAAAAATAACACTTCAGGACGGGGATGAAACGATTTTGGTCTTGTATGTAATTGGAATTCCTTAAAATATTGGGCTTATGACCAATAATCAAATTTAAAAATCTCAAGCTAGAATGATTGCTATCGCTATTTCGAAAAGATATGGGGCTGGAGTTAAATCATTAATCCTAAAGGTTGATGAACGAAGGAAATTTTGAATTACTGATTTTAAAAGTTTGGATTTGTTTGTTTTTGGTAATATAATCTCCGGAAATATTTCTGTAGGTAATGATGATATTGAAATTATTTCAACTGATAAAGCAACAATCAGGACTAATTTCCCGGTAATTTCCCGGATTGATGGAGAATATTGTGAAAATGAATCTGAACTTATGATTAAAACTTCATCCAAAAAGTTTAAAGTGGCAATTCCTTAATTTTTTTATAATTATTTATAAGGATTTCGCTCTTTCCATTCTACTTTTGGTTCTAGATAACAAAACACTTTTTCAAAGGCAAGATCGGCAATTGGATTACTGTGTTTTGCAAAACCATACATTTCCTGTGGTTTTGCACCAATAGAACTCTTGATTTCCAAGGCTGTTCTGGCAAAAATTATTTCCTTAAAACCCTTATTAATAGAATAGGCAACCATATCATAGAGCATATTCAAATACAACATTTTTTCACGTTGAATACTGTCATCATATCCTAAAAAATAAGTGTCCATTACTGCACCGTTTTTGATGATGGTATTGAAACCAATTAATTTTTCATCAAGAAAATATCCGTAAAATAGGAATTTGTCTTTGAGTAATTCTTTAAAAATTCTAAAATGGTTTTTTGTCAAGAAAAATGTATTAAAATGAGCATTTTTGGCTACATGAAAATATAAATCATAAATGGTTTCCTCATACTTAATAATATCTTCAAGTTCCATCTTTCTTTTTTCAACGCCTTCGGCTTTTTTTCTGGCACGTTTGTATTGGTCGCGGTATTTTTTTGTCAAAGCATCTATATAATCTTGCTCAGATTTCCATTGAATTGGAATATTAAAAAGCATATTGGGTTGGGTCGAAAATTGAAAATAATCTTGAAAACCAGCCTCAGGAAACCTGGTTGTTTCTTCTATTGGAAAGTCTTTAAAAGTAGTAATATGTACTTTTAATCCATTCTTTTTAAAAAGAGTTTTTAATTTTTCAGATGCATTTTTTAAGGCTTCCAATACTTGAACTTCATCTGTTTTATCAGAAAAAGCAAAGGCATTTTGTCCTGTTAACATATTGTTTCCAATAATAAGAATATGGGAACAAAAGTTTTTCAAAAATGTATTTCGAACAGCATTTTTTACACACTTATCGCGCTCTCCAAAAGATTCTAATTTATTTAAATCTAAAAACTGTGAAAGAGCAATTCCTGCTAATTTACCTTTTTTAAACAAACCAATAAAATGGCAAAACATATTTATTGGAGCAGATTTCTCTAAAATTTCTAAATATTCCTTACTTAGAAAAATGTTTCCAACGGCAAAGTCATCCCAGTTTTGTGGAAGTTCTGAAACAGAAGAATATATTTCTATGGATAAAGGTGTTTTCAAATAAAAAAAATCGCCCACAAATGTAGAGCGATTATATTGTAATTAAATGTTAAAATTATTTCCAACCACAAATAATTGAACCCATAATTGTCATGGTAACTATCCAATAACCGCCTTGAATAGCTATATATTTCCAAGTTTTTCGTTCAAATAATCCATTTATGGCAATGACTGGTGTAGCTAGAAATATTCCCGATATAAATCCATGAAGAGCGCCGTGCTTATAAGTACGGAAAACATCACCGTAATCTGCCATAAAGGCTAAATAGGAAGGTTTAGCATTCTCAACTAACTGTGATCCTCCAACCATACTTATGGCTCCCATTTGATGGATTACTAAAACAGGCATCATAATGAAAGCCAATATAAATGAATATGCAAACGTAAGACCATAGATTTTCAACATATTCCCTTTTTCAATTTGTTCTTTGGTTAATCCAGCTTCTTTCATCCAAATAGTTCCAAAAACTTTTGGATTATACCATATAAATCCTACCACAAATGATGATAATGCAGCAATTAATACTGCTAATAAGTTAAATTCCATTCTTTTGTATTTAAAGTTGTTATATCAAATGTATTAATTTTTTTTCTTTGACTTATAAAATATTCATGATTTGAAATTATTATTTACCTTTTTTATTTTATTGTAAGAAAAAAACTATTTTATTTTTTTAATTTGCGTATTTCATCGATTATATTTGTTAGTTAACGATTTTGCATGTACTTTAGCTTATAATTAATGTAAAAAAGGGGCGTTATGAAAAATATATACTCATTATTGTTAATAATTATGTTTTCATTTATAATGAAAGCTGATGTTTCAGTTTCTGAAAAAAGCGCACTAATAAAATTGTACAATGCTACAAATGGAGCAAATTGGACTTCAAAATGGGATTTAAAATCGCCCGTTTCTTCTTGGTATGGTATAGGAATCCAAGATGACAAGGTGGTGTCAATTCAATTGCCTAACAACAATTTAGTTGGGGTTTTACCTTCAGAAGTTTCAGACTTAATATATTTGAAAACTTTTAATTTATATAAAAACGCTATTTCAGGAAACATTCCTTCTACAATTGGGAATATGAAATCACTGGAATCACTTAATTTATCGTTTAATAAATTATCCGGATCAATTCCTGCTTCAATTGGAGAGTTATATTCATTGAAAACTTTGGCTCTGTTTATGAATAATTTTTCAGGAAATATCCCTTCTGAAATAGGAGGCTTAAGTAATTTAGAAACCTTGTCCTTATATAATAATGAAATTGAAGGTCAAATACCATCTTCTCTTTATGAGTTGAAAAATTTAAAAATATTGCTTTTAAACAGCAACCAAATATCAGGAACATTGAGTGCTTCGGTTTCAAATTTAACAGCCCTTCAACAATTAAGTTTATTTGATAATAAAATGGTTGGTCAGTTTCCTCTTGATATAGAAAAATTGAAAAACCTAAAAGAGATGAATGTTTCCTATAATCAGTTTAGTGGTTTAGTATCTAAAGATTTGGCAAAATTAGACGTGCTAAATATGACTATGATCAACAAAAAAGGTTTAGCTGTGGCATTGACTGTAAAAACGGATAGAAATTCTGCTTTAGCTTCCGAAGAATAATTTAAAATAGTTTATAGTTTAATTTGTTAAACCTGCAATGTATAAATTGCAGGTTTTTTTTTGAATATCGAGTTTTAAAAAGTATTATACTAACTACAAAAATTAAATTCCCTAAACGACATTCAATTTTTATGTTTTAAATGCCCTCCTGTCAGTTTAATAGAGAAAACTTAAACATATTTTTATAAATCGCTTGCATTTATTAAAATTCGTCGTATCTTTGCACCCGAAACAACGCGGGATAGAGCAGTAGGCAGCTCGTCGGGCTCATAACCCGAAGGTCACAGGTTCGAGTCCTGTTCCCGCTACTAAGCAAGCCATTCTGAAAAGAGTGGCTTTTTTGTTATTAGTATAAAGAACAATAATATGGCACATAAAGCAGGTTTTGTAAATATAATAGGAAATCCAAACGTAGGGAAATCAACCTTAATGAATGCCTTCGTTGGCGAAAGATTATCCATCATCACATCAAAAGCACAAACCACCCGTCATCGAATATTAGGGATTGTAAACGGCGAAGATTTTCAGTTAATCTTGTCCGATACACCAGGAATCATCAAGCCCGCTTATGAAATGCAGGAATCGATGATGAATTTCGTGAAATCCGCTTTTGAAGATGCCGATATTTTGATTTATATGGTTGAAATTGGCGAACAAGAATTGAAAGATGAAGCTTTTTTTAATAAAATTATCCATTCTACAATTCCAGTTTTGTTGTTATTGAACAAAATTGATAATTCCAATCAAGAGCAATTAGAAACTCAAGTTGCTTTTTGGACCGAGAAAGTTCCCAACGCCGAGATTTATCCAATATCAGCTTTGCAGAACTTCAATGTTCCTGAAGTTTTCCAAAGAATAATTGAATTATTGCCAGAATCTCCTGCTTATTATCCAAAAGACCAATTGACGGACAAACCGGAACGTTTCTTTGTAAACGAAACCATTCGCGAAAAAATCTTGTTGAATTACAGCAAGGAAATTCCGTATGCTGTCGAAATCGTAACCGAAGAATTCTTTGAAGACGAAAACATCATCCGAATACGCTCCCTGATTATGGTGGAACGCGAAACTCAAAAAGGAATCATAATTGGCCACAAAGGTGCCGCCCTGAAACAAGTAGGAATGGAATCTCGTGCCGATTTAGAGAAGTTTTTCGGAAAACAAATCCACATCGAATTGTACGTAAAAGTAAATAAAAACTGGAGAAGCAACGCCAATATGTTGAAGAGGTTTGGGTATAATCAATAGTTAATTAGAGGTTTTTGTCATTTTGGAGAAGGGTAAAAACACTATAAAAATCTTTCAACTTTTTAGCCCCGATTGCAACGGAAATCCTTTTTTGAGGTTTTTTTTACCGAAAAAAAGATTGAAGTGTAAAGCGGGACACGAGCGAAGCGAACTGACGAAGTAAATAGCTCCAAGGAAAAACTACGATTCCAAAATCTCCAAAAACTTCCCTTCCAATTCATTCATTTGTCCGTTGCCTTTAAACCGGATTTGTTTGGCAATGAAATAAAGCAAAAGCCAAACGATAACCATTAGCAGCATCACGATTAAATCCATTGTTGTCGGTTGTTTCAAGACATAATTGGAGTAAGCGATGGTGCTAAAAATTACAAAAATTCCCGCAACCATAAAATGCAGAAACATAAAAAGTGTCCATAAAGTGGGTTCTGGGCCAAACAATCCACGGATGTGGGTTTCGTTATTTTCTTTTGGTTCTAATTCCAAATGCAAGTGTGGCGACCAATATTCGCGTTTCGATTCGGGCATATTCATCCAAATGTGATTGTGTTTGATCTTAAGATAACAATCTTCGGTGCAATTAACTTTATAATTTTCGAATTTTTGACGAACAGCATCTATGTTTTCATGCACATCTTTGTAAAAACGCAGGCGGAGTCGTATTTCATTATTGGCATCCATAACGGTAGTTTTTTGGTTCGGTTTTATTAATAGGAGTGCAAAATAGTAAAAAAATTGATATTATGGTATTTAACACTACCTTTGCAGCCCGAGACCAGAGATGGTAGAACGGACGAAGTAAATATTAGAAATTAGATTATGAATAACATTGTAGCCATAGTAGGAAGACCTAATGTAGGGAAATCGACCCTTTTTAATAGGCTGATACAAAGAAGAGAAGCTATTGTAGATTCAGTATCTGGGGTGACCCGAGATAGAAACTATGGTAAAAGCGAGTGGAACGGAAAAGAATTTTCTGTGATTGATACGGGTGGTTACGTTCGTGGATCGGATGACGTTTTTGAAGGCGAAATCCGTAAACAAGTAGAACTTGCCATTGATGAAGCCGACGTAATTATTTTTGTTGTAGATGTTGAAGAAGGCATTACGCCAATGGACGATATTGTTGCCAGACTTTTACGTAAGGTAAAAAAACCTGTTTTACTTGCCGTAAATAAGGTTGATAATGCTATGCGTGAAAAGGATGCTCTCGAGTTTTATAACTTAGGTTTAGGCGAATTTTATACTTTTGCGAGTATCTCAGGAAGTGGAACAGGAGATTTATTGGATGCAGTGATTGATGCTTTTCCAGTGAAACCAGAACCAGTCCAAGAAGAAGTTGTTTTGCCTCGTTTTGCAGTTGTAGGTCGCCCTAATGCTGGAAAATCGAGCTTTATAAATGCCTTGATTGGCAAAGAACGTTTTATGGTTACAGACATTGCGGGAACTACACGTGATGCAATTGATACTAAATTTGACCGTTTTGGATTCGAATTCAACTTGGTAGATACTGCCGGAATTCGTCGTAAAGCAAAAGTGAAGGAAGATTTAGAGTTTTATTCGGTGATGCGTTCGGTTCGTGCAATTGAACATGCTGATATTTGTATCTTGATTATTGATGCAACTCGCGGATTTGAAGGTCAGGACCAAAGCATTTTTTGGTTGGCCGAAAAAAACCGAAAAGGAGTTGTGATTTTAGTAAATAAATGGGATTTGGTCGAAAAAGACACAATGTCAACCCGTGATTACGAAGCTAAAATTAGGGAAGAATTAATGCCATTTACAGATGTGCCCATTCTTTTTGTTTCGGCATTGACAAAACAACGTTTGTTGAAAGCACTTGAAGCAACAGTTCAGGTTTTCGAAAACAGAAAACAACGAATTGCGACTTCAAAATTCAACGAATTTATGTTGAAAGTTATCGAGGCTTATCCTCCGCCAGCAACAAAAGGGAAATACGTAAAAATTAAATATTGTATGCAATTGCCAACATTGACGCCACAGTTTGTTTTTTTTGCCAATATGCCGCAATATGTTAAAGAGCCTTACAAACGATACCTCGAAAATAAAATTCGGGAAAACTGGGATTTTTCCGGAGTTCCAATCGATATTTATATTAGAGAGAAATAGTCTTTTCTTTCTTGATTCTAAATGAAAGTTTATGGAGTTTGCAAAAGCTCGATAAACTTTTTTTATTTTTATAAAAAAATGAAACGCCCATTACAATTAACATTGACAAACAGGGATACGATTATGGGCGTTCCATCTTCCGATAAAAAACAAATATTATAAACAGATGAAATCAATAAACGGCAAAGTAGTTTGGATTACGGGCGCTTCAAGCGGAATAGGCGAGGCTTTAGCCTATGAATTGTCTCGAAAAAACTGCAAATTGATACTTTCGGCGCGAAATATTGAAGCCTTAGAACTGGTAAAATCAAAATGTGCTATTGCCGAAGTTGTGGTATTGCCTTTTGATTTGGCTGATTTTGGCAATGCCAAAAACAATGCAGAAAAAGCCGTCGCAGCCTTTGGAAAGATAGACATTCTCGTCAACAATGGAGGAGTTAGCCAGCGTTCACTTATCGCCGAAACTGATTTTGAAGTCGATAAAAAACTCATTGAAGTTGATTATCTTGGGACTGTTGCTTTGACCAAAGCTTTGCTCCCACATTTCATAAAAAACAAAAGCGGACATTTTGTAACGATTACCAGTTTGATGGGAAAATTTGGATCACCTTATCGTTCCGGTTATTGTGGCGCAAAACATGCACTTCACGGTTTCTTTGATGTTTTAAGGATGGAACATTATAAAGATTTTCTGGACGTAACACTTATTTGTCCTGGATTTATCCAAACCAATGTGGCAAAAAATGCCTTAACTGCAAATGGCTCAAGCCAAAATCAAGAAGATGAAGCCACGAAAAACGGAATGGCAGTAGCTGTTTTTGCTAAGAAATTTGTAAAAGCGGTTGAGTCTAATAAATTCGAAGCGTATATTGGAGGAAAAGAAGTTTTGGGCGTATATCTGAAACGATTTTTCCCAAAACTCTTGCATTATTTTGTGTTGAGAAGTAAAGTGAGGTAATTTTTTTAGATTTAAAAAGACATTTGGTTTTTAAATCTTGTGCTAACATATAGTCAATTCTATAAAACAAGTAGAGTTTAAAAAATATTTTTTTATTTTTGTGCCAATGAAGCAATAGTGATGCTTTTCATTGCATCCAAAGTCTTTTCTCGAACCGCTATTAATCCTAGTCTTAGCAGGCATTCAGACTCGGTTTTACAGTCTAAACAAGGTTCGTAAAAGTTTAAAGAGGCGCAAGGAAGTAAAGCTATCGCCCCGTCAAATAATCGATGAATATCTGCTAATGTTATCGTATTTTTAGATTTTATAAGATAATATCCTCCAAATTTTCCTTGTTTACTGCTTACAAAATGCCCTCTTTTTAATTCTAATAATATTTGCTCCAAAAACTTTTTGGGAATATTGGCACCTTCGGCAATATCCATAGTTTTAGCGATAAAACCTTCCTCTTGTTGAGCCAAATAAAGCAATGCTTTAAGGGCATATTTAGTTTTGTTTGAAAGCATATATTTTTTTTAACGAATTTATTTTCAATTGCAATTTGTTATCTGATTTACCAACTTCCGCTGCTTCCTCCACCAGAGAATCCTCCGCCACCGAAGCCTCCACCAAAGCCTCCTCCTCCACCTGACGAACTGCCGCCAAAACCTCCTCCACCGCTGTTTCGACCCAAACTGCTTAAGATAATTATATCAAGCAAACTTGGTCCACCACCAGAATTACCTGAATTTCCGCCGCTGTTTTTGTTTCTGGAAATTAATACAAGAATGACGATTACAATAATTATGATTGGTAAAATGGGAAAATCTTTTTCTTTGGTCTGTTTTCTTTCTCCTTTGTATTTGCCTTTGAAAACATCAAAAAGAGCATCAACTCCTTTGTCTAAACCATTGTAATAACTTCCTGCTTTAAATTCGGGAATGATGACATTCCTGATTATTTCGCCCCCAATTCCTGCTGTCAATCGATCTTCGAGTCCGTAACCTGGATTGATTGCAATTTTTCTTTCTGCTTTTGATAAAAGAATGATAACCCCATTATCATCTTTGGCTGTTCCTCCAATTCCCCAAGTTTGTCCCCATTTTGTAGCTAACTGGCTGACATCTTCGCCTTTCAAACTTTCGATGGTAATAACGACAATTTGAGTTGTGGTAGAATCAGAATATTTGATAAGTTTTTCTTCTAATTGTGATTTTTCGGATGCACTTAAAACATTGGCATAATCATAAACCGAAGTTTGGAAATCTGGTTTTGCAGGTATTGTAAACTGAGCAAAACTGATTTGTGTGAATAGGAAACAAACGAGTAGTTTCAGGAAAATTGAAGTATTTTTTTTGTGTAATAACATTATCCTTTTGATATTTCGTTTGATAATTCATTTGTATCTCCTTCTTCATACGGAAAGTATTTCTGCAATTGTGTACCAGCTTTAGCGATACCATCAATAAGTCCTTGTTTGAAATTTCCGGTTTTGAATTGAGTCGCCATCGCTTCTTTTGTTGAAACCCAAAAATCATCAGAAACCACGTCATTAATGCCTTTGTCTCCGCAAACTACGAAGGCTTTGTCTTTTACGGCCAAATAAATTAAAACTCCATTTTTGAGCTGGGTTTCATCCATTTTCAATAATTGAAAAACTTCCAAAGCCCTGTCAAAGGGAATTTTGGAAGTTGTTTTTTCTATATGAACTCTAATCTCGCCAGAAGTTTCTTTTTCAGCCATACGAATAGCCTCAACAATCTCTTGTTCTTCTTCTTTGGTTAAAAAATCTTCAACTTTTGACATTTTATTATTTTTTAAATTCCTTTTGTTAAACCTTTCCTTTGGAGGGGTTGGGGAGGATTAGAATTTTACTTCAACAGGTTTTTCAGCACCAGCCACTGATTGGAAATACGCTTTTTCCTTGAAGCCAAACATTCCTGCAAATAAGTTATTTGGAAACGTTTTGATGTGAGTGTTGTAAGGCATAACGGCTTCATTGAAACGTGTTCTGGCTGTTAGAATTTGGTTCTCGGTGCTTGCTAATTCGTCCTGTAATTTCAAGAAATTGGCATTGGCTTTTAGTTCAGGATATTTTTCTACAGTTACTAATAATCTTGATAAAGATGAGGAAACTCCCGATTGTGCCGAATTGAATTGTGCCAATTGTTCTGGTGTAATATTTTTTGGATCCACAGTTATTGAAGTGGCTTTAGCTCTCGCTTCAATTACAGCTGTCAATGTGCTTTTTTCGAAATCAGCAGCACCTTTTACTGTATTTACCAAGTTTCCGATAAGGTCATTTCTTCTTTGGTAAGACGTTTGTACATCTCCCCAGGTTTGCTCAACGGTTTGACTTAAGGTCACCGCAGTATTATTAATTCCTTTAACCCAACTGTAAATTCCAATGACAAATACAGCTACAATAATCCAAGGTAAAAATTTTTTAAAATCCATTTTTGTTTAATTTAAAGTTTAATATTTAGTTTTTGTTTTTAAAATCTGTAATCAAAAATCTATAATTCGTTCTTAATATTCGTCAACTGTACTTTTATGGTTTCCAGTTTTCTGATAATTTCAAATTTATCCAATGTTTTCTTTTGTCCTTCCTTCAAATGCGTTCTGGCACCTTCAAGCGTAAAACCTCTTTCTTTAACCAAATGATAAATCAATTGAAGGTTTTTCACATCTTCGGGCGTAAACATTCGATTGCCTTTGGCATTTTTCTTTGGCTTCAAAATGTCAAACTCACTATCCCAAAAACGAATAAGCGAAGCATTTACATCAAAGGCTTTGGCAATTTCGCCAATGCTATAATATCTTTTATCAGGCGATAATTCTACGTGCATATTGTTTTTGTTTAAATAAATTTTTTCTTAAATCTGCAACCTGAAAATTAGTCAAAGGATTGATTTTCTTGATTAGCTAATTTTGCAATGGCAACATATTCCACCGCCGAAATATTTCCGTAATAAAAATTAAGCGGATTCACCACTTTTCCGTTTTTGTGAACTTCATAATGGCAATGCGGTCCTTCAGATCTTCCTGTACTTCCCACAAATCCTATAACGTCACCGCGTTTAATGTGTTGACCGGCTCTGCATTTGTATCTGCTTAAATGTGCATATAAAGTTTCATATCCAAAACCGTGTTGAATCACAATATGATTACCATATCCAGAAGCCGTATTATCTGCTCTTTCCACAAAACCATCACCAGTTGCATAAACAGGCGTCCCTATTTTAGCAGTAAAATCCATTCCTTCGTGCATTTTTCTTGCCTTGGTAAAAGGATCCGTCCGATAACCAAAACCAGAAACCATACTTTTTAAATTCTCGTTTCTCACCGGTTGTATAGCCGGAATTGCTGCCAATAATTTATCTTTTGCTTTCGCCATTTTTAAAATATCATCCAATGATTTCGATTGAATAGCCAAAGCCTTTTGAAGCACATCAATTCGTTTTGTAGTATTTATTACCAACTGTGAATTGTCGTATCCTTCTAATTCCTTGTATCGATGAACGCCTTTGAAACCTGATTTTCTTTCCTCTTCAGGAATCGCTGATGCGTTAAAATACACTCTATATAAATTATTGTCTCGATCTTCAATAAAATCAATTACATCCTCTACTTGATCCATTTTCTTATTCAAAATAGCATAACGCAACTTCAAATTTTCGATTTCGCGAGCTTGTAATCTGTTTTTTGGAGTTTCAAAATACGGAGTGTTCAATAAAGCTATAAAACTCAAAAAACCAAACAATGCCGAAGCCACTAAAAACAACAAAACAACTCCAATTTTCTTTCTCGTTTTTGTGATTATTTTTCGATAGGCCAGATTTTCGGAATCGTAATAATATTTTACTTTCGCCATATTTTAAAATACCCTATTTTTGCACATTGTAAAAAGGTTAGTCGAACAAATTTAATAAATGTTTCATTTGTTACACCCTTTTTTCAATAATAAATATTTTAATGTGCCTTTTCCGGCTATTCGTTTCAATTTTTTTCTTTTTTGGCAGCAAAAAAGAAAAGGATTTTCACATCTATCTGGGGCAAAAAAATTAGAAGATTTAAAGATTGAAAAATTCAATTCCAGTAAATCTTTAAATTTTTAAATTTTTAAATCAAAAAAATGAAATCACAAGACGTCCGTAAACAATTTCTGGATTTTTTCGAAAGCAAAGGACATTTAATTGTTCCGTCAGCTCCAATAGTTCTTAAAGATGATCCAACCCTGATGTTTAATAACTCAGGAATGGCACAGTTCAAGGAGTATTTTCTGGGTAATGGAACACCAAAAAGCAAAAGAATTGCCGATACTCAAAAATGTCTTCGTGTTTCAGGAAAACATAACGATTTAGAAGAAGTGGGAATTGATACCTATCATCACACGATGTTCGAAATGTTGGGCAATTGGTCATTTGGGGATTATTTCAAAAAAGAAGCCATCAATTGGGCTTGGGAATTATTGACAGAAGTTTACAAAATCCCAAAAGATATTCTTTATGTTTCAGTTTTTGAAGGAAACCCTGCAGAAAACGTTCCTTTCGACCAGGAAGCCTATGATATTTGGAAAACCTTAATTTCCGAAGACCGCATCATTCTTGGAAACAAAAAAGATAATTTCTGGGAAATGGGCGATCAAGGTCCTTGTGGTCCATGTTCAGAAATTCACGTTGATATTCGTTCCGCCGAAGAAAAAGCCTTGGTTTCAGGGAAATCATTGGTAAACAATGACCATCCTCATGTGGTGGAAATTTGGAACAACGTATTCATGGAATTCAACCGCAAGGCCGATGGTTCATTAGAAAAATTGCCGGCGCAGCACGTCGATACCGGTATGGGTTTTGAAAGACTTTGCATGGTTTTACAAGGCGTTCAGTCAAATTATGACACGGATGTTTTCACGCCAATCATTCAACATATCGAGAAAATCACCGGCTCTAAGTATACGATTAAAGCAAAGGACGAAGCCGAAGAAAAAATCAATATCGCCATTCGCGTTATTGCAGATCACGTTCGTGCTGTTGCCTTCGCTATTGCCGATGGACAATTGCCTTCGAATACTGGAGCAGGGTATGTAATTCGTAGAATTTTGCGTCGTGCCATTCGTTACGGATTTACCTTTTTAAATACTAAAGAAGCTTTTATATATAAATTGGTAGAAACCTTGAGTAGCCAAATGGGAAGTTCCTTTCCGGAGATTATTTCTCAGAAAAATTTGGTTATGAACGTGATTCGCGAAGAAGAAAACTCCTTTTTGAGAACATTGGATCAAGGATTGCAATTGCTGGAAAGCGTAATAAAATCAACCGAAGGAACTACGGTTTCAGGTCAAAAAGCATTCGAATTGTATGATACTTTTGGTTTTCCAATCGATTTAACGGCTTTGATTCTTAGAGAAAGAAATTTAGAATTAGACGAAGCCGGTTTCGATAAAGCGATGTTGGAACAAAAAACACGTTCTCGTGCTGCGTCTGAAGTTTCTACCGAAGACTGGGTTACTTTAATTCCCGGAAATGTGGAAACATTTGTAGGTTATGACCAAGCCGAAAACGAAGTGAAAATTACACGTTATAGAAAAATTGACAGCAAAAAAGACGGAATCCTATATCAAATCGTTTTGGATAAAACGCCTTTTTATCCGGAAGGTGGAGGACAAGTAGGTGATAAAGGAACATTGGTTTGCTCCGCCAGTTCGCTTTCGCTCGGGTCGGCAAATGAAACTATCGAAATTATAGATACCAAAAAAGAAAATAACTTGATTTTGCACTTTGCAAAAAATTTACCAGAAAACATAAATGATAGTTTTGTTGCCAAAGTAAATCAGGATTTAAGAAGTCTGTCTGCTAGAAATCACTCGGCCACGCACTTGATGCACCAAGCCTTGCGAAGCATTTTGGGAACTCACGTAGAACAAAAAGGATCTTTGGTCAACCCAAATTATTTGCGTTTTGACTTTTCGCATTTTGCAAAAATGACTGATACTGAATTAGAGCAAGTCGAAGATTTTGTAAATGCTCGAATTCAGGAGCAATTACCACTGGTTGAAAGAAGAAATATTCCGTTCAAACAAGCGGTTGAAGAAGGGGCTATGGCATTATTTGGAGAAAAATATGGAGATACTGTTCGAGCAATAAAGTTTGGTGAAAGTATGGAACTTTGTGGTGGAATTCACGTGAAGAACACTGCCGAAATCTGGCATTTCAAAATTGTGTCTGAAGGAGCAGTTGCAGCCGGAATTCGTCGTATAGAAGCGATTACCAGCGATGCCGTAAAAGCGTATTTTGAAACTCAGGAAGACACGTTAACTGAGGTTAAAAATGCATTGAAAAACCCACAGGATGTAATGAAAGCAGTTCATTCGCTGCAAGATGAAAACGCTAAATTGAAGTCGCAAATCGAGGCTTTGATGAAAGATAAAGTTAAGAATTTGAAAGCGGAATTAACTTCTCAATTACAAGAAATAAACGGCGTTCAATTCTTGTCGAAACAAGTAGATTTAAGCCCAGAAGGAGCAAAAGATTTGGCTTACGAATTAGGTAATTTAGAAAAAAACCTGTTCTTGGTTTTGGCCACAGCCGAAGACGAAAAACCAATGTTATCGTGCTATATTTCGAAAGAATTAGTTGCCGAAAAAAACCTGAATGCAGGAACTGTCGTTCGTGAATTAGGAAAGTTTATTCAAGGTGGTGGTGGAGGTCAACCGTTTTTTGCCACTGCCGGAGGGAAAAATGTAGCTGGAATTCAGGAGGCTTTGGCGAAAGCCGTTAATTTTGTGAAGTAAAAAGGATTTAGTTTTTATACTAAAAACCCTTTCGGTACCTACGTGCTGAAAGGGTTTTGGTTTTATTCGGAAGAAGCTATTTTAGGTACTAATATAGTTTGAAAACGAGATTTAAATAGTAGATTACCCGAAATATTGGGTTTGTAACGATAAATATTGTTGTTTTTAATTTTTTAGATTTGATTTGTAATGTAATAAAAGCCTAAAATTAAGGCTAATACGATTTATGGATCAATATGAAAAAAGCAAATATAATAATAGGATTACTATCGGTATTTTTAATAACACTTTGTTCTTGTTCAAATGAAAATGTTGATCAGGCTCAGGTTCAGTTGTTGAAAAAGATAGTTGAAGTTTCAGTTGATGGGTCTTCAAACACAACTTTGCTTACTTATAATGGAAATAAAATAGTGAATATTGATAAATTTGATAAACATTCTGAGTTTTATTATACGGGGGATTTGATTACAAAAATTGTAGTTTTAGACAAAACAAATCAACACATAAATACAGTACAATATTTATATTTAGACGGGCAATTATCAAAAATTACTTCATCTGATAATTATGTGATAAATTATATTCATAACAGCAATGGAACTGTTTCTTATGAAAAGTTAACAAAAGATTCAAATAATAATGACGTTATAATTAATCACGGAACGCTATATTTTCAAAGCGGAAATCTTATTAAAGACGACAAATTTTTAGACGATGCCGGAAAAGGAATTATAGCTGAAAACATCACAAGTTTTGAATATGATTATAAGAATAACGCATTAAGCAACATTTTGGGTTACAATAAATTGCTTGATTACTCTAAAACAATTTCCTCAAATAATGTTATAAGTAGTTCTGAAGTGTCATCGGTTAAAAACATTGTGGAAGATCAGGTTATTTCAGCTATCAAAATGAATAAGAGTAAACACCAATACGACTCGATAGGTTATCCAATAGAAATTGTTTCAGAAGACCTTGTTTTTGGAGGAAATGATTCTAAGCATTTAAGGTCAATTTTATTCTATAATTGATTATTTTTGAAAAAAATAATCAATGCAATTCAGGACACAAATTCCGATTTCTAAATCTCAAAATTCAATAGATTACAATTCTAAAATTGTTTCTTTTGGTTCTTGTTTTGCTGAAAATATAGCTGAGAAGTTGGATTATTTCAAGTTCCAAAATACGTGCAATCCATTTGGAATCATTTTCAATCCAGTCTCAATTGAAAAAATCATACGCAAAGCAGTAAACCAAGAATTATTCACGGAAAAAGACATTTTTTTTCATAATGAGTGTTGGTATTGTTTTAATGTGCATTCCGATTTGAGCAATACAAATAAAGATGATTTTTTGAATAATTTAAATCAATTACTGCAGTCTACAAAGCAGCAATTGCAAGAAGCTTCATATATCATTATCACTTATGGAACGTCTTGGGTGTATAGAAATTTAGAAAGCAATAGTATTGTTGCCAATTGCCATAAAGTGCCTCAAAGGGAATTTAAAAAAGAAATCTTATCGGTTGAGATTATTGAGAATTCGATTAAAAGCACCATCAGTTTAATTCAAAAAGTGAATCCAAAAGTCAATATTATTTTCACAGTTTCGCCAGTGCGTCATCTCAAGGATGGTTTTGTGGAAAATCAAGTAAGTAAGGCAAATTTAATCACTGCTATTTATAAACAGTTGCAAACTGATCACTGTAAACTGAACACTGAATACTTTCCTTCCTACGAAATTATGATGGATGAACTTCGGGATTATCGTTTTTATGCCGATGATATGTTGCATCCCAGCAAAGTAGCGGTAAATTATATTTGGGAACGATTTTCAGAAACTACTATTTCTGAAGAATGTCATTCGATTATGAACGAAGTCGAAACGATTCAAAAAAGATTGGCTCATAGACCTTTTAATCCAAATTCAGAAAGTCATAAAAAATTTCTTGATAATTTGAGTCAAAAAATTAATGCTTTAGCAATAAAATTCTCTCATATAGAATTTTAAAAGTAGTAATAAACTTCAACAAAAATTAAACCATAAAAAAAACCATAACATTGCTGTTACGGCTCTATTTTTATAAATTTATTGCGGCCTAGTTATTTTTTTGTCGGCGGATATTGCGCTAAAATTTTTGATACAAATTCGTTTATTAATGCTTCTTTTTTAGAGCGATCTTGTGCCAAATAGCCCACGCCTTCACCTTCCCAAACCAATTCATTTTTCTTGGCGTCAATTAAATCAATGTATAAAGTTCCTTCTGTCGAAGTACTTACATAAGGATGTCCTCCCCAATAATAGGGACTCCAGCCGAAACCCCAACCATATCCCCAGCCGTAACCCCAGCCAGCATAATATTGATTTACATCTATTTGTTGTCTTTCTTGGGTAAAAATATTTATCAGCAAATCAGGAGTGTCACTTTTAGTCATTCCTTTTTTGCTAAGTTCAACATCAATAGCATTTAAAATTCGTTTCTTGTCCATTTCTGAAATTTGGACTTTTTCAATTCCTTTTTTATGAAAAGCATATGTTTTGTATTGGCTAAAATCGATGCTTTTTTCATAATCAGAATACACATTTACTGAGCTGCAAGAACTCAATACTAAAAAAAGGAGAATTACAATGGGTTTAATCGCTTTCATTTTATTAGATTTAAATTTTAAACAAATCATCATTTACCAAATTAGGTAGTGTAACTTTCAATAAGGGCTGAACCTCCATCGCTCTTTTTATGGCAAAAATTGCTCCTTCATTTCTGGCCCAACTTCTTCTGGAAATACCATTGTTCACATCCCAGAAAAGCATTGATTCTATGCGCTTTGAGGCTTTCTTTGAACCATCAAGAACCATACCAAATCCACCATTTATTACTTCGCCCCAACCAACTCCTCCGCCGTTGTGAATGGATACCCAGGTTGCGCCACGAAAACTGTCTCCTATCACGTTTTGTATTGCCATATCGGCAGTAAAACGGGAGCCATCATAGATGTTTGAAGTTTCTCTATAAGGAGAATCCGTACCCGAAACATCGTGATGATCGCGACCTAAAACTACAGTCCCAATCTCGCCTTTGGCAATTGCCTGATTAAAAGCTTCGGCAATTTTCATTCTTCCTTCGGCATCAGCATAGAGGATTCTGGCTTGTGAACCAACGACTAATTTATTTTCTTGAGCTCCTTTTATCCAATGGATGTTATCCTGCATTTGTTGTTGAATTTCGTCTGGAGATTTTTTTTTCATTTCTTCCAAAACTTCACAAGCTATGGTGTCCGTTTTTTGTAAATCTTTCGGTTTGCCTGAGGCACAAACCCAACGGAAAGGCCCAAATCCATAATCAAAACACATTGGACCCATAATATCCTGTACATAACTTGGATATCTGAAATCGATTCCGTTTTCGGCCATAATATCAGCGCCAGCACGCGAAGCTTCCAGCAAAAATGCATTTCCGTAATCAAAGAAATAAGTTCCTTTTGCAGTATGTTTATTGATGGCATTAGTATGGCGACGAAGCGTTTCTTGTACTTTTTCCTTGAATAAATCAGGATTATTGGCCATCATTTCGTTAGCTTCTTCAAAAGAAATATCTGCAGGATAATAGCCTCCAGCCCAAGGATTGTGCAGTGAAGTTTGGTCTGAACCCAAATCAATATAAATATTTTCCTGATCGAATTTTTCCCAAACATCCACAACATTTCCCAGATAAGCGATTGAAACAATTTCTTTTTTGTCTTTCGCCAAAGCGACTCTTTTTACTAGTTCATCTATGTCTTTAATTACTTCGTTTATCCAACCCTGACTGTGTCGAATATGTGTAATTTTTGGATTTACTTCGGCACAAACCGTGATGCAACCAGCAATGTTTCCGGCTTTTGGTTGAGCTCCACTCATTCCTCCAAGCCCTGAAGTGACAAATAATCCACCTTTGGGACTGGTTTTTATTTTCCGGAAACCATTTAAAACGGTGATTGTGGTTCCGTGCACAATCCCTTGCGGGCCTATATACATATAGCTTCCAGCGGTCATTTGGCCATATTGGGAAACTCCAAGTGCATTCATTTTTTCCCAATCGTCAGGTTTAGAATAATTAGGAATAACCATTCCGTTTGTCACGACAACCCGCGGTGCTTCTTTGTGTGAAGGAAATAATCCCATAGGGTGACCCGAATAAATCGTGAGAGTTTGCTCCTCTGTCATTTGTGACAAATATTGCATCGTCAATAGATATTGAGCCCAGTTCTGGAAAACGGCTCCATTGCCACCATAAGTAATCAGCTCCTGAGGATGTTGTGCCACCGCATAATCGAGATTGTTCTGAATCATAAGCATTATCGCTTTTGCCTGCTCACATTTTCCGGGATATTCAGCAATAGGTCTGGCAAACATTTTATAATCAGGACGAAAACGGTACATATAAATGCGACCATATTTTTTTAATTCTTCGGCAAATTCCTGAATTAATTCCGCATGATGTTGTGGCTCAAAATACCGAAGCGCATTGCGAAGCGCCAGTTTTTTTTCCTCTGTCGAAAGAATTTCTTTTCGTTTTGGAGCATGATTGATGCTGGCTTCAAACGGTTTTGGATGTGGCAATATAGCTGGAATTCCTTCTTGAATTTGTTCTTTGAAAGTCATTTTAATTTTTTTTTGGTTTCAAATATTTCATTTTCTGATTTCGCCTGTTCTTTTATCGAAGCCATATGGACAATGGCGACAGCCATTTTTACAGCAATAACCTTTTTTTAGATGGTATTTTTCGGTAAAGCATTTATAGCCTTCGGGCGTAAAATAAAAATCTTCTCCCTCAATTAATTTATTTTCATTACTTTGTTCGTTCATAGCTACAAATTTATAGACTTTAAAGCGAATGTTTCTAATTGTAACCAAATATTTAATTCCAAAAGGATATCGTGGACTAGCTACATTTCCGTTTGTGAAATATTCATTAAAAAAAACTATCATAAAAAACTAAAATGCTTAACGCATACAAAACGGTAGTTAACAACAGTGAATAATACAATCATTTTGTATTGTATATTTGTGCTAAATTCTATTTGTTTTGCAAGAAATACTGACTCAAAAAATAAAATCATCCAATGATGGTTTCTCCATCTGCATAAGGCGTGAAGATCTCATTCATCCGTTTATTTCAGGAAATAAGTTTCGAAAGCTAAAATACAATCTCATTCAAGCAAAAAAAGAAAATCAGAAAACCTTGATCACTTTTGGCGGAGCATTTTCAAACCATATTGCTGCACTTGCTTATTCGGGAAAAGAGCAAGGTTTCAAAACCATCGGAATTATTCGTGGTGATGAATTGGAAAGTAAAATCAATGAAAATCCCACTTTAAAATTTGCTCAGGAATGCGGAATGCAATTCAAATTTGTCACTCGGGAAGACTATCGCCGCAAAACAGAACCAGAGTTTATTGAAAACTTAACACAGGAATTTGGCAATTTTTACCTTATTCCTGAAGGAGGAACCAATGAATTTGCTGTCAAAGGATGCGAAGAAATTCTAAGTGAGGAAGATGCTGAATTTGATTTTATATGCTGTGCCGTTGGAACTGGCGGAACAATTAGCGGAATTATAAACAGTATTTTACCACATCAAAAAGTTTTGGGATTTCCTGCCTTGAAAGGTGATTTTTTAAATGAGGAAATTCGTAAATTTGCCCGAAAGGAGAACTGGGAATTAATAACTGATTATCATTTTGGCGGATATGGGAAAGTTAATCCTGAATTAATCGCTTTTATCAATCAGTTTTATGCAGAAAACAGTATTCCTTTGGATCCAATTTATACGGCAAAGATGGTTTTTGGCCTTATGGATTTAATAAAAAAGAATTATTTTCCGGAGAACTCAAAAATATTAATCATTCACACCGGAGGAATTCAGGGAATTGCGGGAATGAATTTGAAACTGAAAGCAAAAAAATCACCAATAATAAATTTCAATGATTAGAAAAAGTGTATTCTTACTATTGGTTCTGTTTTTCGTAAGTTGTAATACGAATAAATCGGTTATTCAAACCACCAGAAAAGGTTCAAAGCCTTATGCCTCGGTGGTGAAAACCGTTAGAAAACCAGTCGTAAAAGAACCTGTTGAAAATAAATCGACTGCAAAACCAGACCAAAATTACAATCAAAATACTGTAATTCTTGAAGCTACAACTCGAGTAAAAGTCACTAACGAAATGATTTTGGCTTATATCGAAACTTATAAAGAGGTAGCACAGTCAAATATGGGAAAGTACGGCATTCCGGCAAGTATTATTTTGGGGCAGGCAATCTTGGAATCTGGTGCAGGAACCGGACCTTTAAGCGTTCAGGCCAACAACCATTTTGGCATAAAATGTCATAAAGATTGGTTGGGACAAACTATAAAATATGACGACGATTCCATTGATGAATGTTTTAGGAAATATTACAATGCTCCTGATTCCTTTCGGGATCACGCTCTTTTTTTAAGGTCAGGAGTGCGATATTCAAAACTTTTTAATCTAAATAAAACAGATTATAAGGCTTGGGCCAAAGGATTAAAAGATGCCGGTTATGCAACAGATCCACAATATCCAACCAAGTTAATTGGATTAATTGAAAAGTTTCAATTGTATAAATATGATATTGGAAACTTAGGTAAAATTCAAGAAACAGAAACAGAAATAACCAAAATCCCTACAGAAACGGAGCGGTATGTCGTTGTAAAAGGAGATACTTTATACTCTATTTCTAAAAAATATAATATTCCTATCGAAGATTTAAAGAAGCAAAACAATCTTTTTGACAATGCAATTTCGATAGGTCAACCAATACTAATAATAAAATAAAAAATATGTTGTATCAACGAAGCAGTCAGCTTTTTGCTGAAGCAGAAAAAGTAATTCCCGGAGGCGTAAATTCACCAGTTCGTGCTTTCAAAGCCGTTGGTGGAACTCCAATTTTCGTTAAAAGTGCCAAAGGAGCTTATCTATTTGACGAAGACGGAAATAAATTAATAGATTATATCAATTCTTGGGGTCCCATGATTTTGGGTCACGCTTTTCAACCCGTAGTTGATGCCGTAATCGAGAAAGCCAAACTAGGAACCTCTTTCGGAATGCCAACCGAATTAGAAACTCAAATCGCAGCTTTGGCAGTTTCTATGGTTCCAAATATTGATAAAATCAGATTCGTAAACTCAGGAACCGAAGCTTGTATGAGTGCAATTCGTTTGGCTCGCGGTTTTACCCAAAAAGACAAAATAATCAAATTTGCCGGTTGTTATCACGGTCATTCTGATTCCTTTTTGATTCAAGCAGGAAGTGGAGCCGTTACCTTTGGAACCCCCAATAGTCCCGGAGTCACTGCGGGAACAGCGAAGGATACTTTGTTGGCAAGATATAATGATTTGGAAAATGTGGCAACATTAATCGAAGCCAATAAAAACGAAATTGCCGCCATAATTGTAGAACCTGTTGCAGGAAATATGGGTTGTATTCCTCCAAATAAAGGTTTTCTGGAAGGCTTGCGCCAATTGTGTACAGACAACAATATTCTCCTGATTTTTGATGAAGTTATGACAGGATTTAGACTCACAAGAGGTGGAGTTCAGGAATTATTCAACATCAAAGCAGATATTGTTTGTTTCGGAAAAGTAATTGGTGGTGGTTTGCCTGTAGGTGCATTTGCAGCAAGAAACGAAATAATGAATTATTTAGCACCACTTGGACCTGTTTATCAAGCAGGAACTTTATCAGGAAATCCATTAGCAATGGCGGCTGGATTAGCAATGTTGCAGGCATTGGATAATGACAGAGCTATTTTCAAAAGATTGGAAGAAAAAACAGCTTACTTGGCTGCTGGAATCGACAAAGTTTTAAAAGCAAATAATGTAGATTTTACAATCAATCGTATTGGATCTATGGTTTCGGTGCATTTTGGAGTCGAGCCGGTTGTAGATTTTCAAAGTGCCGCAAAGGGTGATAATGACACCTTTAAAAAATTCTTCCACGGATTATTGAAGGAAGGAATTTACATCGCACCATCGGCTTATGAAACCTGGTTTATCACCGATGCCCTTTCATACGAAGACCTGGATTTCACGATTCGTGCCATCGATAAGGTTACAAAAACAGTTTAAAAATATAATTTTATTCTATAAAAAAACTTCCGGTATTAACCGGAAGTTTTTATTTTTACTCTCTTTTTCTTTCTTCTCTTTTTTCATGATTTCGTTCATGAAATTTATCTCTCATGCTTTTCCAATCTTTAAATTGTTCTGGCGACAATATGCTTTTCATTTTATTTTGTATTGCAATTTGATTATCTAGCATTTTATTTTTCATTGCAAATTGTTCGTCTGCAGTTGGTTTTTCATTGTCTTGTTTCATTGCCATATGTTCCGCTTTCACAGCGTCTCGTTTAGCACTTTGTTCGGCAATGATTTGTTTAACTTGTTCTTGTTGTTTCGCATTCAGGTCAAGTTCTAATGTCATTTTTTTTAACATTAACTGGTTTCGTTGTTCTGGAGACATTTTTTCCATTCCATCTCTGTCTGCTCTGTTTCCTATTTCTTTTCCATCTTGAGCAAAAGCAGTAAATCCAATAACAAGTAAGGCGGCAATAATTAATTTTTTCATCTTTATAATTTTTTAGTTATGGCAATAGGACTAAAATCAATTTCAAAGGTTTAATTGACAATGAAAATTCACTGTTAATTTTTAAATAAATTCAATGCTATTAAAAAAACTTTTATGCATATGATTTCAATCATAATTAAACGGTTAAACTATTCAGAAATTTGTGAAAGAAATTTAAAAACTAATTTTATGTATAAATTATCATTATTTATTGTTGCGCTGGCAATGTTTACTTCCTGTGGAAAAAAGGAAAAGGCCACTGAAGACTTTTCAACTGGAGCAGGAACTGAAAAAACTACAGACGTGTCTTCTTATGATCCAAACAGGGGTATCGGAAAATTTACGACCGTAGAGTTAGGAGATAAGTTAGATGTTACTATGGCAGCTGAAGGAGAGAAAATACAGGCTGTTAAATGTTCTGCTTGTCACAAGTTGACAGATGAAAAATTAGTAGGTCCAGGTTGGAAAGGCGTTACGTCTAAACATAAACCAGAATGGATTATGAACTTCATTACAAATCCAGACCCAATGATTGACAAAGACCCTAAGGTTCAGGCAATGTTGGAAATTTGTTTGGTTCGTATGCCAAATCAATCACTTAATGATGCTGACGCAAGAAATCTTCTTGAGTTTATGCGTAAAAATGACGGAGTAAAATAAAATCACAGACAAATTATTAACTGAAATAGTATGAAAAATCAATTTTTGAAAGTGTTTTTTGCCATTATTATGGCAGTCGCATTTTTTAGTTCATGTAAGCCTAAAAACTCAGGAGATTTAGTTAGTGGGGATGCAGCAAAAAAGGTGTATGTAGCTCCAGGAAAATATGATGAGTTTTATAACTTCGTATCTGGAGGTTTTAGCGGTCAACTGAGTATTTATGGTTTGCCAAGTGGCAGATTATTTAAAGTAATTCCTGTTTTTTCTCAAGATCCAGAAAATGGATGGGGTTATAGCGAAGAAACCAAACCGATGTTGAATACTTCCCACGGGTTTGTGCCTTGGGATGATGCGCATCATCCTGAACTTTCACAAACTAACGGAGAAGTTGATGGTAGATGGTGTTTTATTAATGGAAACAACACACCCCGTGTAGCACGTATAAATTTAAAAACTTTTAAAACCACCGAAATTCTTGAATTACCCAACAGTGCTGGTAATCACTCTTCACCTTATGTTACTGAAAATTCAGAATATCTAGTGGCCGGGACTCGTTTTAGCGTTCCGGGCGATTATGAAAATGGTGATATCCCTATCAATACCTATAAACAAAATTTCAAAACTCACATAAGTTTTGTAAAAGCAGATAAAGAAGGTGAAATGGATATTGCTTTCCAATTACGTTTGCCAGGTGTAGATTTTGACAAAGCTCATGGCGGAAAAGGACCATCAAATGGTTGGTTTTTCTTTTCATGTTATAATACGGAACAAGCCAACACTTTACTTGAGGTAAATGCTTCTCAAAAAGACAAAGATTTCATTATGGCGGTAAACTGGAAAAAAGCCGAAGAATATATCAAAGCTGGAAAAGGTAAAAAAGAAAAAGTTAGATATGCTCACAACATCTGGGATGAAAAAACGCATACGGGAAAATCTGAAATCAAAACAGAAGTTTTGGTTCTTGATGTCAAAAATTTAAAAGACATTTGTTATATGATGCCTTGTCCAAAATCTCCTCATGGTTGTGATGTTGATCCAACAGGAGAATATATTGTCGGTTCTGGAAAATTAGCGGCTGTAATCCCAGTATTTAGTTTTGGAAAATTGCAAAAAGCGATCGCTGCAAAACAATTTGATGGAGAGTATGAAGGCATTCCTGTACTTAAATATGAAGCAGTGCTTCATGGTGAGGTTAAAAAACCAGGTCTTGGGCCATTGCACACAGAATTTGACGGAAAAGGGAATGCTTATACAAGTATGTTTGTTTCCTCCGAAGTAGTGAAATGGGATATCAAAACGTTAGCAATATTAGATAGGGTTCCAACTTATTACTCTGTGGGTCACTTAATGATTCCTGGCGGCGACACAAGAAAACCTTTCGGAAAATATATGGTGGCTTATAATAAAATCACCAAAGACAGATATTTACCAACAGGTCCAGAATTAACCCAAAGTGCACAACTTTACGATATTACTGGAGATAAAATGCAATTAATTCTTGATTTCCCAACCATTGGAGAACCGCATTATGCCCAGGCTGCTCCAGCTGATTTGATTCGAAATAATGGTCAGTTGAAATTCTATAAAATAGAAGACAATCAACATCCTTTTGTTACCAAAGGGGAAAAAGAATCAAAAGTGGTTCGTAAAGGAAATAGAGTTGATGTTTATATGACTTGCGTTCGTTCACACTTTTCTCCTGATAATATTGAAGGAATTAAAGTAGGTGACGAAGTATATTTCCACGTTACAAATCTTGAACAAGACTGGGATGTTCCTCACGGATTTGCCATAAAAGGGGCCAATAATTCAGAACTATTAATTATGCCTGGAGAAACAGCTACCTTAAAATGGTTACCAACAGAAGTGAGAATCTCACCTTTCTATTGCACTGACTTTTGTAGTGCATTGCACCAGGAAATGCAAGGATATTTGAGAGTGTCACCAGCAGGAAGCAGTGTTCCGTTGACTTTCAGTTTGGGTACAAATATGCCGACTGTTAAATAAATAGTTTCTTTTATAAAAGGGGAACAAAGTATCTTTGTTCCCCTTTTTTATACTTAACATTATGAATACTTCAAAAATAGCCGTATTTTCAAAAGTGCTTCTTCTGATTGTAAGTGCCTTATTATTGTACTCTCTATTGTTTCCAATGTGGAGAATAGAATTGACAGCACCTCAATATCCAGAAGGATTGGTGTTGCAATTGCACGCTAATAAAATTGGCGGAGATGTCGATATTATTAATGGTTTGAATCATTACATAGGGATGAAAACATTGCATACCGAAGATTTTATGGAATTTAAATTCTTACCCTGTATACTTGGTTTCTTCGGATTGTTTGCTTTGGCAATGGTTTTCGTAGCTAAAAGAAAAGGAGTCATTATACTTTTCACTTCTTTTGTGCTTTTCGGGGTTTTAGCAGGGGTAGATTTTTATAGATGGAATTATGAATATGGGCACAATCTCAATCCAAATGCGGCCATTGTAGTGCCTGGAATGGCTTATCAACCACCGTTGATTGGATACAAACAACTGCTCAATTTTGGGGCCTATTCAATTCCAGATATTGGTGGATGGATGATGATTACGGCAGGGGTTCTGCTTTTTGTTATTATAGTTAAAGAAACTCGTTTTTCACGAATATTTAGAAAACAAAATATTCAACCGACATTGTTTTTACTGTTGTCATTTTTTATTTTTTCATGTTCAAATAAAGAAGTAGTTCCCCTTAAATTAAACGTGGATAATTGCGATTTTTGTAAGATGAGCATCGCCGAGGGAAAGTATGGAGCTGAAGTAATTACAAAGAAGGGAAGGGTTTATAAGTTTGACGACATTATGTGTATGGTCAATTATTGCAAAGAAAATGCTGATACAAAAATAGAGGTCTATTATGTAAATGATTTTGCACAAGAGAATAATTTAATTCCAGCCGAAACCGCATTTTTCCTTTCAGGCGGAGCTATTCAAAGTCCGATGCATGGTGGAGTTGTTGCCTTTTCATCTGAAAAAGGATCCAAAGAATTTGAATCTAAATTAAACGCAAAACCAATCACTTGGAATGCAATTATATCAAGATAATCTTTGACAAAGTTTTAAACTTTACCAAAGATATATTTAAACAAAAAATGAAAAAAAACCTCTTTCTCTTTTTTCTCTTTCTGCTTTTTTCTTCATTTCTTCACGCTAAAGTGATTGAAGTTGGAGCGAATAAACCCATGAAATCAATCAAAAAAGCAATCGCTCTTGCTAAAATTGATGATACAGTTTTAGTTTATAATGGAGTTTACAAAGAGGGAAATATCGTTATTGATAAAAAAATTATTTTCATCGGTAAAGATTACCCTGTTTTAGACGGACAAAAAAAATATGAAGTATTATCAGTTAAGGCAGATGGCGTTATTGTTAAGAGTTTTAAAGTTATAAATTCAGGATACGGTACGCTTGATGATCCTTGTGGAATTAAAGTGTATAATAGGAAGAATGTTATTATTCAAGACAATATTCTCGATAATAATTTCTTCGGGATTTATATTCAAAACGGGACAAAATGCATTGTAAAAAATAATAAGATTAAGGCTTATGGCAAGCAGGAACAGCTAATAGGCAACGGAATTCATTGCTGGAAAAGTGACAGTATTCAAATTTTGGCTAATACCATTTCAGGGCATCGTGATGGAATTTATTTCGAATTTGTAACTAATTCAATGGTCAGGAGAAATATATCTATACATAATAGTCGTTACGGATTGCATTTTATGTTTTCAAATGACGATGCTTATATATCAAATGTTTTTAAAAACAATGGTGCCGGAGTTGCTGTAATGTATACACATCGGGTAAAAATGTATAATAACTATTTTTTAGAAAACTGGGGCGATTCGGCCTATGGACTTTTGTTAAAAGAAATTACGGATAGTAACATTATTGGAAATCATTTTAACGAAAACACTTCAGGAATTCATATGGAAGGAATAACGAGAACACGCATTGAAAAAAATGTTTTTAAGGCTAACGGTTGGGGGATGAATATTCAGGCGAGTTGTATGGACAACGTTATCAAAAACAATAACTTCGTGGGTAATACTTTCGACATCAGCACAAACGGAAGTCTGGTGCTAAACACTTTCAACAGTAATTATTGGGACAAATATGAAGGATATGATTTAAACAAAGACGGAGTGGGTGATGTCCCTTATCGTCCTTTGAGTTTGTTTGCCGTTCTCACCGAAAGGAATCCTTCGACAATGTTGCTTTTCAGAAGTTTCATGATCACGCTATTAGACAAGTCCGAGAAAATTTTGCCAAGCATTACCCCAGATAATTTTATTGACAAAACCCCATTAATGCATTCAATGTCTCTATGATAGAAATAAAAAACATATACAAGAAATTCGGAAAATTAGAAGTGCTGAAGGATATAAATCTTTCCTTTAAAAATGGAGAATGTATTGCGCTAATAGGTCCTAATGGTTGCGGAAAAACGACTTTGATAAAAAGTGTTTTGGGGATGGTAATTCCTAGCAAAGGCGATATTTTAGTTGACCAAAAATCGATACTTAAAAAATATAAATATCGTGAACAAATAGGATATATGCCGCAAATAGGGCGTTATCCAGATTATATGACTGTGGGTCAAATCATAGAAATGATTAAAAAGATTCGAAATTCAGATCAGGAATTAGATGAAGATTTAATTAATGCTTTCGAACTCGAAAAAATATTTGACAAACAAATGCGAACACTTTCTGGCGGAACAACCCAGAAAGTAAGTGCCATATTAGCATTCCTTTTCAATCCTGATGTGTTGATTTTAGACGAGCCAACAGCAGGTTTAGATCCATTGGCATCTGAAATATTAAAAGAAAAAATAATCAAAGAGCGGGAAAAAGGAAAACTAATTTTGATTACTTCCCATCTTTTGAGTGAACTGGACGATATGATTAGCCAGATTATTTTTATGCAAGACGGCAAAGTCCATTTTCATAAAACAATTGCCGACTTATTGGAATCAACAAACGAACAAAAAATATCTAAGGCAATTGCCAAAATTTTAAAAAGTGAAAGCAATGAACAGAATCATTAAAATCATATTCCTCGATATTTTAAAAAACAAAATTGTATTGGCTTACACCTTAATTTTAGCCCTACTTTCCTGGAGTTCTTTTGGATTGGAAGACAATAGTGCCAAAGGATTGCTCACAATATTGAACGTGATTTTATTCACAGTTCCGTTAGTTTCAATTCTTTTTGCTACGATTTATTTATACAATTCTTCGGAATTTATTGAGCTATTGTTAAGCCAGCCCATAAAAAGAAAGAAGATTTGGTTGAGTTTATTCCTCGGATTATCGCTATCCATGGTTGCTGCTTTTTTTATTGGTACAGGAATTCCGTTATTAATCAATGCTCCGGATAGCGTTGGAATAATGATGATAGTTGTGGGTTGTCTTATTTCGGTGATTTTTGTGGCTTTGGCGTTTTTGGGCTCCATTCTTACCAGAGATAAAGCAAAAGGAATCGGGATTGCCATAATGATTTGGCTGTATTTCGCCCTGCTTTTTGATGGAATGGTTTTGTTTTTATTGTTTCAATTATCAGATTACCCTATAGAAAAAGCGATGGTTGCCGTTACGGCCTTAAGTCCAATGGATTTAGCCCGAATCCAAATTTTGCTACAGCTTGATGTTTCGGCAATGATGGGTTACACAGGTGCAATTTTTAAAGATTTTTTTGGAACTTCATTAGGATTAATTATGTCATTTATGTTATTGTGTTTGTGGGTAGTTATTCCGTTTTATATTTCGCTTAAAAAATTTAAAAACAAAGATTTATAATAAACTTTCTAAACATCTAAACATCTAAACTCTTGGATATGAAAACAGACATTAAAAACAGGGTAGATATAGAAAAATTGGCAAATGTTTTTTATGGCAAAATAAAAACCGATGCAGAAATCAGTTATTTTTTTAACGATGTAGCCAAAGTGAAATGGGAAGATCATTTACCCAAAATGCACGATTTTTTTGAAAACATTTTGTTCTCTTCTGGAAATTATGAAGGAAATCCTATGGTTACACACGAAGAGCTACATAAAAAAAGCCCCGTAAACCAAAGCCATTTCAACAGATGGAACATTTTGTTTGACGAAACTGTCGATGAATTATTTGCCGGTGTAAAAGCCGAAGAGATAAAGCGAAGAGCCGCCAATATTTCGGCAGCAATGATGCATAAAAACTTAAGGTAAGAAATTATTCAACAAATTAAAAAAGCGTGAGTTATAGCAACTCACGCTTTTTTGTTTAACCTATGTTAAGATGAATTAATAATTTTATTTTGGAGGAAGTAACACATCGCCAATTACGTGAATTATCCCATTTGATGTTGCTATTGTAGCTAGAATTTCGGATCCGTTTACAAAAGTTTTGTCTCCTTTTTTGGTGATTTTAACCTTTCCTCCGTAAACCATATCATATTCTTGCCCATCTTGCATATATTCGATTTTTAAGTTGCCTACATAAGTATGATAGCCTAAAATGTTTTCCAAATCAGGTTTTTTCTCTGGTTTTAATAGACCTTCAACCGTTCCGGCTGGCAATTTGTAAAAAGCAGCATTTGTCGGAGCAAAAACGGTAAATGGGCCAGCATTGCTTAAAGAATTAACTAATCCAGCCGCTTTTACTGCGGCAACAAGAGTTGTGTGGTCTTTGCTTGCAGAAGCCACTTGAACAATGTTGGGGTTTGAAACATCATCTTTGACACCTTCTTGCACAACATTCAAATTTACACCATTGTCAGATGATGCATTTTCCTTAGTAGATTCGTTGGTGTTTTTGCAAGAGGCAATGACTAAAAAACCTACAAGTAACAACAGTTGAAATGTTTTTTTCATAATTAATATACTTTAGTTTTACAGAACAAAGCACTTAATTTTTGAACCTTTATTTTATGAGTATAATCATAAAGGAGGTTTATTTTTAACTTTTTTTATAGAAAAATAGGTGGTTAATCCCATTCCAAGCAATAAAATGATTGCAACAACAAAAAGCATAGTATTTACAAATGGAATTATGATGTAGCTAAGTGAAGCAATTCCTTGAACTGCCAATACAATTTCGTTTAATAAAACACCAATAGAAAACAACAATACTCCATATTTTATCCTCTTGGAAATTATGAATAAATGGTTTGCATAAATATAAAACAATAGAAACAGGGTAATTATTGCCAGAAAAACCAAGTGCAAATAAGCAACGACGATGGGTCTGAATCCAAAAGCCAGTTGGCTAATAAATGGAACTGTTGAACCCAATTGAAGCAGTAATTTTACGCTCAAGGCAAAACTTACAAACAACAAAATGTATCTAAACAAAGGGGAATAATCTTCCAATAAATTTCTTCTTTCCTTGAATATAACTAAAAGAAATTTAAACCAGGTAAAAACCTGTATTAGTGCAGCAAGCACAGTAATTACATACAACCAAATGGGTAAATCCAGCCAAAGTATTGATAAAAGATAAGCGGGAACACAAGACAATGCAAAGAGCTTATACGTGGTTTCATAAAATGGATGTTCCGATTTCCGCAGGTTTAAGAAACCAAAAATTAAACCCATACAGGCAAAGAAAAACCAACCATTATATTGAAAATGCAGATAATAATATATCGAAGACAAGTATAAATCTTCAACAAATTTTTTGGACACCATCATATAAGCCAGATAAAATGTGCCAAATGATGACATAATATTGAAAAATATAGCAGCTTTAAACCAGCTTTTCGACAATAGATCATCGTCCAATAATTTTAAATCTTGGACAAATTGATAACCAAAAACACAGAATACCATTATGGATGCCGTCGAAAAGGCTATCGAAAAAAAGCCATAGCCTTGAATGAAAAAGAAAACAAGCATTCCGTAGGCGCAGATTAAGTTGGCGACAATTATTTTTTTGTATTTGCTTCCTTGAAAATCGACTATTTTGGACTCAAGATAATACACCATCAAGACCATTAAAGTATGAGTTATCCAGCCAACAAAAGCAAAATGGGAGTGGGAATGCTGAAGGTATTTTTGTTCGAAATGAGGGAATTCGAAGCCAATTTTGTAACGCATCAAAACGCCAAGAGATGCAACGATACATAGATTTAAAAGGGAAAGTTTTAACCAAAATTTTATCTTCAATTGCATCTAATAATATATTTTGTGATTTATGATTTCAATTTTTTGGCAGGCATTCATTTTAGTAAAAGCGCGAATGACAGTTTCGACCCTCAAGCCCGTAAAATCGGCAATTTCCTGTCTGGTAAAAGGAATCAGAATTTTGTTTTCAGGGTGCTCTGATTTTTTCTTGAATGAATTTAGAAAGGAAATGATTCTATATTCGGGTTTTTGATTAATAATTTCTTTTGAAGTCTTTGCTTTAGAATGAATTTTATAAGCGAATAAATACAAGAAATATTTTTGAATAGAAGGATATTCATCAATAATTTTCAGAAATTTATCCTTTGATAGTTTTATTATGATACTGTCTTGAGTAGTGATTGCCTTTGATGGGTAAGTTTCATCAATTAGCAACGGGGGTTCGCCAAAACCATCTCCGCTATAAAAAAGACCTTGGGTAAACTCCTTCCCTTCCTCATTTGAATTATACATTCTGACACTCCCTTCCAGAATTTGATAATAAAAGTTGGCCACTTCATCTTCATTAAAGATTACTTCGCATTTTTTGTATTTTTTAGCAACGGCTCCCCAGGAATAGAGTAAATCTAGATCTATTTGCATAATTTATTTCGAATAATTTATGTATTTTTTTGCAATAAATGGGCAAAATACACATGATGGCCACAAATTTAATTTTTATAAAGTTAAATAAATTATGACTAAAATCATAAAAACCTAGAATTTGATAGAATAATAAGAAACTATTACAATTTATATTCTTTATTTTGAGGTGATGTTTAGATAAAAGGCAGCATCGATTTAAAAGAATTTTCTTTTAAATTTCGTATCGGATTGGGATACCATTCCAAAAGAAGTAAGGAATTTATTTTAGAATGTGAGATTGGATTAAGGCAATTAAATTTTCACAAAACCACCACGATTTTCATTTCGGTCAATGGATTGTTGAACAATTAAGGTTCCAATGGTAATCAAATTTTGCAATTCACACAATTCAGCATTAATTTGGTGACTTTTTATTTTTTCTTCAATTTCATTTTTCCAAAGAGTAAGTTTCTCTTTGGCTTTAAGCAAATCAGCATCATTACGGACAATTCCGGCATTTTGACGCATCAAAAGTTGTAATTCTGCTTTTCTTTTGGCAACAAAATATTGATTTATTGATGGTTTTTCAACTAGTTTCCAGTCAGAAACTGTGTGATCGAATTGGCTTTTATCAAAAGAAGTATTAGCCAAATAGTTATAGATTTTATCCGAATAAACTAACGCTTCCAATAAAGAATTTGAAGCCAATCTGTTGGCGCCGTGCAAGCCAGTTCGAGAACATTCGCCGCAGGCAAACAGATTTTCTATGGAAGTTTTGCCGGTTTTGTCCACTACGATTCCTCCGCAAAGATAATGTTGAGCCGGAACTACGGGAATCCAATCTTTTGCCAAGTCTATTCCAAGGCTCTTGCAACGCTCATAAATCATAGGAAAATGTTTTTTAAAAGCATCCATGTCCAAATGAGTACAATCGAGATACACACATTCATCACCAGACTTTTTAAGTTCCAAGTCAATGCTTTGCGAAACAATATCTCGCGAAGCCAAGTCGCCTCTGGAATCATAATCGGGCATAAAACGATGACCGTTTTTCGTACGCAAATAAGCACCAAAACCACGAACGGCTTCAGATATTAAAAAGGAAGTTCCAGTTTTGGCATCATATAAAGCGGTGGGGTGAAATTGAATAAATTCCATTTCTTTGATGATAGCATTTGCTCGGAAAGCCATAGCAATTCCGTCACCGGTAGCAATTACTGGATTTGTGGTATGGCCATAAAGATGACCAATTCCGCCAGTGGCAAGCAAAGTAAAATCTGATTTGAAAGTGAGAATTTCGTTTGTTTTTTCATCCAAAACATAAGCTCCAAAACATCGATTATTTTCCGTGATTAAATCAATGGCTAAATGGTAATCTAAAACGCTGATGTTTTCTTTTTTGTGTACTTGGGATAAAATGGCACGTTGAATTTCCTGACCCGTTTGGTCTTTATGATGAACGACCCTGTTTTCTGAATGACCTCCTTCTTTGCCTAAATCTAAGGTTCCTTCAACATTTTTGTCAAATTTTGCTCCCCATTCGATCAATTCTTTTAGACGTTTTGGACCTTCGGTGATAACCATTTCCACCACAGATCTATCACACAATCCATCACCACAAATTAGCGTGTCTTCAATATGTTTTTGATAGGAGTCTTCTTCTTTGTCAGTGACAATGGCAATACCGCCTTGAGCATATTTGGTATTGGATTCATCCGCATTAGCCTTGGTTACAATCGTGATTTTTTTATCTGGAAATCGCTCTGCTATTTTTAGGGCAAAGGTTAATCCTGCAACTCCGGAACCTATAATTAAGTAATTTGTTTGGATCATTATTTTGATAATTCAAGCATTCTTTCAATAGGAATCAATGCTTTTTTCATAATATCTGCCGGGACAGTAATTTCTGGGCTTTCATTAAGCAAACAGTCGTACACTTTTTGTAAAGTGTTCATTTTCATATATGGACATTCGCTGCAGGCACAAGTGTTGTCTTCTTCAGCAGGTGCCGGAATTAATATTTTATCAGGAACTTCCTGTTGCATTTTATGAAGAATTCCTGCTTCAGTAGCAACAATAAATTTTTTGCTTGGATCTGTTTTTACAAACTCAATCATTCCTGCTGTTGAACCTATGTAAGCTGCGGTTTTTAGAATATGGGTCTCAGATTCGGGATGTGCAATGATTTTTGCATCTGGATTTTCTTTGTATAGCTCAATCAATTTATCCAATGAAAAAGCTTCATGAACGACACAAGAACCATCCCAAAGCAACATGTCGCGTCCTGTTTTATGGATGATGTATTTTCCTAGATTTTTATCCGGAGCAAAAATAATCGGGGTTTCTTTTGGAATTGACTCTACTATTTTTACGGCATTGGATGAAGTACAAACAATATCAGTCAAGGCCTTCACTTCGGCAGAACAATTCACATAAGTAATAACAACGTGACCTGGATGTTCATCAATAAATTTCTTGAAGGAATCTGCTGGACAGGATTCAGCTAGGGAACAACCAGCATTCAAATCAGGAAGAATTACTTTTTTTGTTGGGTTTAATATTTTTGCTGTTTCAGCCATAAAATGCACCCCTGCAAAAAGGATAATATCGGCATCCACTTTCATTGCTTCCTGCGATAATCCTAAACTATCACCTACATAATCTGCTATATCCTGAATATCGGCTTCCTGATAATAATGGGCTAAAATAACCGCATTTTTCTCTTTTTTCAATTCCAATATTCGTTCTTTAAGACTTTTCATTCCTCAATTAATTTAATTTTTTAAATTTAAAAATTATTTTTCACAAAGATACACTTATTTAAAAAACAATAAACTCAAAAAATATTGTGTTTTTTCTGCTCACTTATAAGATTAAACACATTGTTGCCCTAAAATATTATTAAACTCCCAGAACATATGACAATTATCAGGTTTTATATTAATGGCTTTCTCGATATTTGCGATTAATACTTTTAACAAATTATTTTATTGCATGACAACAAATAAACAGTTACATACTTTTCACATACCGGTTATGGGATTGGCTTTCACGATTGATAGTCCTATTAGAGTGGCAAAGTACGGAATTTCATCAGTAATTTCTATTGCCGATGATGAACTCATTGAAAAAATGAGAGCTTTTTACAGCGAAAAATTTGATGTTCCTTATCAAGAAATTACCCAAAAAATACACGATTATCGTGCAGAACGAATTACCTCTTATTTGAATTTGGTCGATAAAATCGTTAAAGAAAAATTCGAAAGTTTCAAAACTGAATTGTCCGAAAGCAAACAAGCATTGGAAAATTTTATTGCAATGTTGCCTAACAAATCCGAAATTAAAAAAGGATTGGAACACCTGATGGAAGATGGAATTGCTTTCAAGGAAAATATCAAACATTACCTTGAAGCTAATCTTTCTCCAGGTGATATCGACGTGAATATTATGACTAAACTCGATAAAGACAATTTCGATAAAAACGAACAATTACCAGTTGAGTTTAATGACGCACACGCAGCTCTTCGCGGGTTTGCCAATAGTGATTTAACTTCTTCAGTAGTGCTTTCTGCAGGGATGAATCCAAGATTATTTGCTTATTTCGAAAATTTCTCCTCTTTCTTTCCAGATTTAAATGACAATTTGAAAAAGAAAATCATCCTGAAAGTAAGTGATTTCCGTTCGGCAATGATACAAGGAAATTTCTTGGCCAAAAAAGGACTTTGGGTTTCTGAATACAGAATTGAATCAGGACTGAATTGTGGTGGACATGCTTTTGCAACCGATGGTTATTTATTGGGTCCAATTTTAGAAGAATTCAAACATAAAAAAGACCAGTTAATACAATCCGCACACGATTTGATGGTAAAGGCCTTAGGGCAAAAGGAAATGCATATTCCTTCAACACCATTGGATTTAAAAATTACGGTTCAAGGTGGCGTGGGAACTGCTGAGGAGCATGATTTTTTAATCGACCATTACAATATGGATTCTGTAGGTTGGGGAACGCCATTTTTATTGGTTCCGGAAGCTACTTCAGTTGATGCAGCCACAAGAGAATTGTTGATTAATGCCAAAGAAGAAGATTTATATTTGAGCCATATTTCACCTTTGGGAGTGCCATTCAATACCTTGAGGGGGACGACAAACGAAATGTTTAAACAAAAGCGTATTGATGACAATAAAGCAGGAAGTTCTTGTCCGAAAAAGTTTTTGGCTTTAAGCAAAGAATTTGGCAACGAAGGAATTTGTACGTCTTCGAAGAAATATCAAGATGTAAAATTGGATGAATTAGAAGCCGTAAAAGACACAATATCAATAGAAACTTTTGAAAAAATGAAGTTTGACATTACTGAAAAAGCCTGTCTTTGTGTAGGTCTTGCTAATGCTTCCTATTTAGAAAATAATATTAAAATTTCGGGGCAATCACAGGGCGTGATTATTTGTCCGGGTCCAAATATGGCTTATTTTGACAAGGAAGTTTCGCTTTCTGATATGGTTCAGCACATTTACGGGAACGCAACTGTGATGACAGACGTCTATCGCCCAAATTTATTTATCAAGGAATTGAAAATGTATATTGATTATTTGAAAAATGAAATCGGTTCAGTTTCAAATGAAGTCACTGCTTCACAGATAAAGAAATTGAAAGCCTTTAAAAGCAATTTATTAGAAGGGATTAATTTTTACCAAAATTTTTTTACAACCACAAATTATTTTGAAAAAAGCATCAACGAGATTCAAAAACAACTGGACTATTATTTAATGGAATTAAGTGGAGTGGAAGTGCCAGAATTACTGGTGGCTTAAGAATATTTTTATAGTAAAATGCTCGCTTAATTTTTAGGCGGGCTTTTTTGTTGATTTTAATGATGGTTTCGAAAGCGATATTAAGCAGGAATAATAGTGCTGTTGATTATTTTGATGCAATCATCAGTGTCACTAATGTTGGTGTTTATTGCCACACTATTGTTGTCATAGGGCTGGTATTTATTTATATCAGTGATTGAAAATAGTCCAACAGTGGTCGTTTTTACAGAACTTGCCAAATGCATAATTCCGCTGTCAGCACCAATAAATAGTTCTGTATTTGCAATTAATGAACCTATTTGACGGATATCCTTGCTGTAAAAAGTAGGTGCTTTAAATGCTATTTGAGAAACATTTTCAACCGGTAAAACTTCAATAATATTGTAATTTGAGTATTCCTTTTTTAATCGGCCATAAAAATTTTCCCACCACGATTCTGAATAACATTTTTCGCCTGTTGCAAACGTAAAGATGCAAATCGTCTTTTTGTCATTATTGACAATGTCTTTTAATAATTTTTTTCCTTCGGCAATTTCTGCAGAACTTAATTTGAGATTTAAAGAAGGGATTGGATTCTCGTTTTTTTCTATGCCTAATTGCGTTAAATAACTTCTAAAGTTATAAGTAGGATATTTTGCAATGTGTTCATAGTCTTTATGTTTCAAAGCATTGTCATCAACAGAATCACCAAAAAATTTGTATTTTGAATAGGTAAACTGAGTAGCCAGTTTTCCCGATGATGAGTTTTTATCCACATTAATTACAATGTCATAGTGCTGTTTTCTTATTTTTGTCCAGACTTGAAAATAGTTTATTAAAGTTTTAAAGGGCTTTTTAGGCAGTTCAAAGACGAGATTAATATTTTTATAATTTTCAAAAACAATTGGAGCTAGAGTTCCTTTTACAAATAAGTCAATTTTGCATTCCGGAAAAGTTTTTGTCACTTCTTCAATCAATGGTGTAATCAATAATAAATTGCCTAATCTTTGATTAGGTCTACAAATTAAAATTCTTTTAATTTTGGCTTTATCAATAATACCCGTATTCTGATTTAGTTGTGAATTGCCAATATTTTTAGTAATTAAATGAGTTAAACTTCGTCTAAATTCATTTATTTTTTTTGATATTTTCATGGTCGAAATATAGGTATTTATTTGGAATTTTTTTAGGAATTATTTCAAAAAAGAATCTCCTAATTTGATGCCCAAAGCGAGTTCTTCGAGATTGGTATTAACGAGCAAAGTGACTATTTCGCTTCTTATTTCCTTGAATTTTTCATGAACAGAACAATGGTGAATTTCGGAACATTTTCCTAATCCCAAGCCACAACAAATGAAAATCGAATCGCCATCAATGGCAGTTACAATTTGCGAAAGCTTGATTCCGCTCATAATTTCTTTTGGAATTTCAAAACCGCCGCCTATTCCCTTAACGGAATGGACGAGATTATTTTTGGCCAAAATCTGGAGAATCTTGGCGGTAAAAGACTTTGGAGAATTTATTTTTTCGGCAATTTCTTTTATAGTAACCCTTTTGTTTTGATGGGATTGTGTTGCTATAAAAATAGAAGCACGAATGGCATATTCACAGGTTTTTGAAAACATTTTTTTTGTATTAGAAATTAGTTTACTCTCTTAAAATAATCTTTATCGTTTGTGTGGATAATTTTTCGCAGTCGATTCTATTATTAGAACGTTCTAATTTTGAAAGTGTTTCCACATTGTTTTTAAAATACTGTATGTAATAATTGCCTGCAAAGTTCTTATTTTCCAAAAAGTGAACCATTTCCCGTAAATCTTCTTCTGCCAACAAATCAGAATGATAAGTTGTCCGAACCTCAAAAGGAATTTCAATTTTTAACATCAAATCTAATGTTTTTTCGAAAGAATCATAAAAATCAGATTGTGTGATGGATTGAAATTTTGATTTTGGAGCTTTAAAATCCAAGGCAATATAGTCAACCAAGTTTTGGTTAAGCAATTGTTGCATCGTGTCAGGCAAACTTCCGTTGGTGTCAATTTTTACCAGAAAGCCCATCTTTTTGACTTTGGCTATCAGTGTAAGGATATTTTTATGCAAAACACATTCTCCGCCGCTAAAAACAACGGCATCCAACAAGTTTTTTCGAGAATGCAGAAAAGAAAGTATTTTTTCGAAAGAAAGGCTTCCTTTTCCTAGCACGATTTCTGGGTTGTAGCAATACAAACAACGCATATTGCAGCCTGCAAACCAAAGAATGCAGGCTGATTTATGCGGATAATCCAATAAAGTGAATGGCGTTAAGCCGTAAATGGGCTTGCTAACATTTTCCTTCAGTGAAATGAGTTCGTTGTTTGTGTTCACCTTTTTTGCCAATATTAAAACTTTCTACGGGTCTGTGATAGCCCATTACACGCGTGTAAACTAGGCATTTCGTTCTCAAATGCTGGTTTTCTTCTAAAATCGGATTCGTTTTAGTTTCAGTTTTCATATTTTAATTTTTTTTGTTTTTCAATTAGGGCATCATCACATTTTGGACAATATTCGTGTTCACCATTCAAATAACCGTGAACAGGACAAACACTAAACACGGGAGTCACCGTGATGTATGGCAGTCTGAAACTCGACACCACTTTTTTGACAAACTGTTTGCAGGCTTCCGGCGAAGTCATTTTTTCGCTCATGTACAAGTGTAAAACAGTTCCTCCGGTATATTTACATTGCAATTCATCTTGCAAGAGCAAAGCTTCAAATGGATCTTCGGTATGATCCACCGGAATTTGGGAACTGTTGGTGTAATAAATATTATCATCTTGTCCGGCTTGTATGATATTTGGGAAACGTTTTTTGTCTTCTTTGGCAAAACGATAGGTAGTTCCTTCGGCTGGCGTGGCTTCAAGATTATATAAATTCCCGGTTGCTGACTGAAACTCTTTCATTCGTCCGCGAATATGTTCCAGAATTTCGGAAGCAAAATCAATTCCTGTTGGAGACGTTACCGTATCTTGACTTCCAGTAAAATTCACAATCATTTCATTGATTCCATTTACACCAATAGTTGAAAAGTGGTTTCTGAAATGTTGCAAATAACGTTTGGTATAAGGATACAAACCACGGTCGTACATTTCTTGAATGAATACACGTTTTTTCTCTAAAGTCGATTTAGAAATATATAATAATTTGTCTAATTGTTTGTATAATTCTTCTTTGTTTCCTCTGTATAAATAGCCTAAACGTGCCATATTTATGGTTACAACGCCAATACTTCCCGTCATTTCGGCGCTACCAAAAAGCCCATTTCCACGCTTTAATAATTCGCGCAAATCGAGTTGTAAACGGCAACACATACTACGAACAGCATTGGGTTTATACGCACTTTCATTTTCTACTTTGTTTCCATTTTCGTCCAATTTATATTGGCTTCCTATGAAATTTTGGAAATATGATGAACCAATTTTCGCTGTATTTTCAAAAAGCAAGTCGGTATTTTCTCCATCCCAGTCGAATTCTTCGGTAATATTCACAGTTGGGATGGGGAAAGTAAAAGGCTGCCCGTTGGCATCGCCTTCAGTCATTACGGTATAATATGCTTTGTTGATGAGGTTCATTTCTTTTTGAAAATGTTCATAACGCAAATCGGTAACTTTCACAACTCCGCGTTCTTGAGCTCTAACTAAAAGGTCATGATTGAAATTGTTTTCGAAAAAATGAAAGTCGTTTTTTGTTGGAATTTGAGTTTTTAAATCTTCCGGAACTACCCAATCCAAAGTGATATTTGTGAAAGGGGATTGTCCCCAACGTGCAGGAACATTCAAATTATAGACAAAACTGCGTACAGCTTTCAACACGTCGTCAAACGACAAATCATCTTTGAAAACATATGGAGCAAGATACGTATCGAATGAACTGAATGCTTGTGCACCAGCCCATTCGCTTTGCAAAATCCCAAGGAAATTCGCCATTTGTCCCAAAGCTTCCCTAAAATGGGAAGGTGCTTTGCTTTCGACACGACCGCGAATTCCGTTAAAACCTTCGTTCAACAAAACACGCAAACTCCAACCAGCGCAATATCCTGTCAGGCAATCTAAATCGTGAATGTGTACGTCGCCATTTCTATGGGCATAACCTTCTTCTTTGGTGTAAACCTTATCCAACCAATAATTAGCAATGATTTTTCCGGCAACATTATTCACTAAACCAGCATTAGAATAAGACGTGTTTGCATTAGCATTGATGCGCCAATCGGTTTGTTCAATATATTCTGCTATGGTTTGCGAGCTGTCAACATAAGTGGTATCATCATTGATGCCTTCAATGTGTTCCCGTTGTAGTTTTCGGGTGTGACGGTACAACATAAAGGAACGCATTACTTCAAAATATTGTTTTTCGAAGAGGCTTTTCTCGATTAAATCCTGAATTTCTTCGACTGCCCAGGTTTCTTTGGATTGCAATCCTTTGATAACATTTTCAAAAACACTTTCGTCAATTGCTATGGTGGCACTTTTAAAACTTTTTGCGATAGCATCTTCTATTTTAAAACTTTCAAACGGTTTGTAATCTCCGTTTCTCTTGATGACGTATTTTTCCATAGTATTAACGATTTTGTGTTTTGTATTATTTGGATGTTTTTTTATTCTTCGTTGGAGAAAAATTTCTCTAAAGCTTTTGCTTTGGGAAACAGAATATTACTTTCTAAATGAATGTGTTTGTGCAGATCCTGCTCGAATTCTTCCAGCATTGCGTAGGTAACTCGATACGTATTGCAGGCATCTTCTGGCGGGGTGTAATTATTGGTAAGTGAAGCAATTGTTCGGAAACGTTCGCCTTCGTTATCGTGTTCCACCATCATTGCTGCAATGGGATTATTTACGGTTCCAAAATGGGGTTTGCCAATAGAACCATGACTTTTTGTGGCATTAATCATTCTATTAACGAAAGGAAATAAAACCAATTCTTCTTTTTTCATATGCGGCTCTAATTCTCCTGCACTAGCTTTAAAGAGTTCAGTAATTTCGAATAATTCAGGATGATTGCTTCCGTGTACGCTACACAATTTATCCAAAAACTGGATAATTACTGGAGTTTTTTCTTCAACAAAACGGTGGTGGGTTTTCTCGATATGATCTATCAATAAATCCAAAGGCCAAGAATTAAAATCAATTCCAGAATCATTTTTTGTTGCTAGAACAGCATTTAACTCATTTAATAAATTGGCTTCGTTTATATTCTTCTTGGTACAAACTTCATCGATAGTTCTTTGTCCTTTACAGCAAAAATCTATTCCATATTTTGTGAAAATTGCGGCAGTCCTATAATCGTGAGCAACAAAATCTCCAATCGTAGTTTTTTCTTGTATGTTCATAATTTTGATTTTAATATAGGTTTAAATGTCAATGTATTAGAAGTATTTTTAACTTCATTTTACTGACTATAATTTTACTGATTAATAATTTTATTTAATATGATTTAAATCATATTTCCTTTTTATTATCAACTTTTTTATTAACAAAAGTTCATAAAAAAAGGAGCTCGATTGAGCTCCTTTTTTACGTTTCAAAACCCGATAGGTTTTTAAAATCTGCCAGTTTTATAAACAAAATTATCCTGCTATTTCCACAATTTTTTTATCTTCTACTAAACTCACTTTTACCAATCCGTGTTTTGCCAAGCCTTTCATTGCGGCATCCCATTTCTTGCCACTCAAATCAGATTTGATTTTCAAAACACCCAAATCCATTTTGTTTTCATTGGTTTGCAAAAGCGCAATGATTAATTTTTCTTCATCCAACAATTCAATTTGAACTTGTTTTTTCTCTGGTCGCATTTGAGGAAATAATAAAACTTCCTGAATAGAAGCATTATTCGTCAAAAACATAATCAATCGGTCCATTCCAATTCCTAATCCAGAAGTTGGAGGCATTCCATATTCTAAAGCTCTTAAGAAATCTTCGTCAATAAATTGAGTCGCTTCGTCGTCGCCTTTTTCGGCTAAACGCAATTGCTCTTCAAAACGCTCTCTTTGGTCAATTGGATCATTCAATTCAGAATAAGCGTTTGCCACTTCTTTACCGCAAACCATCAATTCGAAACGTTCCGTAAGTTCCGGATTGTCGCGGTGTTGTTTGCACAAAGGCGACATTTCCTTTGGATAATCCGTGATGAATGTGGGTTGAATGTAATTTCCTTCGCACTTGGCTCCAAAAATTTCGTCAATCAATTTTCCTTTTCCCATCGAGGCGTCAACGTCGATTCCCATTGCCCTTGCCGCTTCGAATAATTCTGCTTCAGATTTTCCGGAAATATCAAAACCCGTAAAATGTTGGATGGAATCTGTCATCGTAACCCTTGCATACGGCGCTTTGAAATTGATTTGGTGTTCGCCAAAAGTTGCATCGCTGGTTCCGTTAACTGCAATAGCGCAATGCTCGAGCAAGTTTTCGGTAAAATTCATCATCCAGTTGTAGTCTTTGTAGGCCACATATATTTCCATGGCGGTAAATTCCGGATTGTGCGTTCTGTCCATTCCTTCGTTACGGAAATTTTTCGAAAACTCATAAACACCATCAAAACCGCCCACAATTAATCTTTTCAAGTACAATTCGTTGGCAATCCGCATATACAACGGAATGTCAAGCGAGTTGTGGTGCGTGATGAAAGGCCGAGCCGCAGCACCACCAGGTATTGGTTGCAAAACCGGAGTTTCCACTTCTAAATACCCTTTGTCATTAAAGAACGAACGCATCGCATTGAACATTTTTGTTCTCTTGATAAACGTTTCTTTCACGTGGTCGTTTACCGTTAAATCTACGTAACGACGACGGTATCTTTGTTCTGGATCCGAAAAAGCATCGTGTGTTTTTCCGTCGGCATCCGTTTTTACAATTGGTAAAGGTTTCAGGGCTTTTGCCAAAACCGTCAAACCATAAACGTGAATGGAGATTTCACCTACTTGCGTTTTAAAAACCGTACCGCGAACCCCAATAAAATCGCCAATATCCAGCAGTTTTTTGAAAACCACATTGTACATCGTTTTCTCTTCATCGGTCGAAATGTCATCTCTCGAAACATAGATTTGAATGCGTCCATTGGCGTCTTTCAATTCCGCAAATGAAGCTTTTCCCATAATACGTTTTCCCATCAAACGGCCGGCCAGAACCACTTCCTTACCTTCAAATTTCTCAAAATCTGCCAGGATTTCGCTGGAATAAGCGGTTGTGATAAATTCGGCTGCGGGATAAGGTTCAATGTCTAAGTTGCGTAATTCTGTGAGTGCTTCTCTGCGGAGGATTTCTTGTTCGGATAATGCCATTCTGTTCTGATTTTAAGAGTGCAAAGATAAGAAAAGATTGCAGATTTCAGATTTCAGATTTCAGATTTTTTGGGGGCAGAAATGGGGACGGTTTCAATTGGCATTCGTTCTGTCTTTTTAAAGTCCCCAGCCTTTTTAAGACCGGAATTTTTAGAAGAAACGACCCGTTTTGAAGCGGTCACTTCAAATTTAAAAGTTTTTTTGTGATTGAAGAATCTGGGATAGCGATTTTCGAAGTTTAATATTCTTTCCAAATCGTGATTTCCTGTTCGTTATCCAAAACTACAAGCCTTTGCCTTTCCTATTCTAGATCCAATTTAAAATACTTGTAAAATTCTTTTTGTCCCTTGGAAGTAACAATAATTGCTCTTGAATTTTTTGTCCGTCTTATCCAGTCAGCCAACAACATTTTATCAAGTAGTGCAGTTGCAAGCGAGCCGGCGATGTGGTGTCGTCTTTCGCTCCAATCGAGACAAGGCCGTAAAAAAGACCGTCTTTTTTTCTTTAATTCTTCGATATCTATCCCTAATTCTGAAAACCATTTTTGTCCTTTTAGGCTTACTTCCAAAACATTGTCATTGTCAACAATTATCTTTTGGTGTAGAAGACCGTCAGTGATTGCCACACCCACTTTGCCCGCCAAATGGTCATAACAGGTTCTACATTGTCTAATGGCTGAATTACTCGCTTTATGTAAATCGTGTTTGTCCGTTGATTGAGGGAGAAGACTTGCCATTGCTTCAATAGCATAGGCAATTTCTTTTCTGGAAAATTTATAGTATTTATGCCTTCCTTGGCTTTCCACACTTAACAACCCAGCCTGTATCAACTTGGTCAAGTGCATGCTAATGTTTTGTGCTGAAGTGTCGGCAACAATAGCTAATTCCGTTGCAGTAAATGCTTTCCCGTCTAACAATGTCCACATAATAGTCGCCCTAGTTGGGTCGCCAATCAAAGAAGCAATCTGTTTAAATTCATTTTCCATTCTCATACAACCACACTTCAATATAGAATGAAGTATCGACATACAAAGCTAACTACTTTTGTAGAAATAAACATATCAAATATGACAGAAATTTTATTACAATCCGAATTAAAAGATCCTTACGCACAATATGAAACCCTGCTTTCAGACAATTCTGTACGCTGGAATCAAGAGAATAAGCTATGGGCGATTTATTCCTATGAGAATTGCAAAGCAGTTCTAAACTCCAATGACGCCCATATTCCAATTAATAATTTGGACAATAAGGATGATGGACTGAATGAATATGCCTTTTTAGTAATGAATCAAGTCGCACGATTAAGCAATGGTATTCAGCATGAAATTGCCAAACAAACGGCTATGCTTTTATTTGGTAAAATGACAGCCGTTTCAATAAATGAAATATTTGAAAAGCTAATCAAAAACACTGAAGACGAACTTGAAATAGACTGGGTGGATGCCGTTTGTAAAAAGCTGCCCATAAATGTCGTTCTGAAAAGTTTTGATTTTAATGATGAGGATTGTGAATTTATTTCGACTAAAATGGAGCAGCTTATAAAAATAATGTTGCCCGACAAAACGGAAGAAACAGTACTGCTTGTTAATGAAGTTTCAAAAAAAATAACTTTCATCACAAAAAATCACCTTACTAAAAAAGGCATCCTAAAGGAGGAAATAAGAACACTGTCTGAAAAACACAAAATCAGCACGGACAAAGTCTTTTCATTTGTTGTGAGTAATTTAATCGGCCTTTTCATTCAGAGTTACGATGCGGGTAGAGGTGTGCTAAGTAATTCATTGTTGCAGGCTTTAAAATTTGGCAGTTCAGAAACCCAAAACTTTAGGGATATAAATTATTTGGAAAGATTTGTAATTGAAACGTTGCGATTTGATTCTCCAATCCATAATACAAGAAGGGTAGCCGTTGCTGATATTGTGTTAAACAACATTGTCATAAAAAAAGGGGAACTATTATTTCTTGTGCTTGCTTCCGCAAATCGTGACCCCAAAAAATTTGAAAATCCAAAAATATTTGATGTTGAACGACCCAATAATAGCGAAAACCTAACATTCGGACTTGGAAGCCACATGTGTTTGGCTAAACATTTTTCAGTCCATTTGACAGCCCGAACTTTGCTCTATTTGTTTCAACGGTACAACAACATAAAACTACTTGATAAAGATCTGCAATACGAGCCAATGATTAATGCAAGGCTTCCAAAACAAATTTTAATTTCCATTTCATAATTTAAAAACAAGAAAAAATGATTGCAGTAATTTTTGAGGCAATTCCTCATGCAGACCAAAAAAATGAATATTTTAACATCGCGTCAGCTTTAAAACCTTCACTTGAAAAAATTGATGGTTTTATTTCCATAGAACGCTTCCAAAGTTTTAATGACCCCGAAAAAGTTTTGTCGCTTTCCTTCTGGAAAAATGAGCAAAGCATACAGCAGTGGCGCAGCTTGGAAATGCACCGCCATGCGCAGTCACAAGGCAGGGAAAGCATATTCAAGGACTATCATTTAAGGATTGCCAATGTCAGTCGGGATTATGGAATGTTTGACAGAAAAGAAGTACCTTCCGATAGTAAGGTTGCCCATGATAAATAGTGGAGTGTTTATTTTCTATGAAGACATGAAACATTATTTTTTTAAAGGTAATTCCAGTAGTTTGCCATCATTCAAAACTTTGTAACTTTGCCATTCAAATAAATGCAATGAACAAAACCATCCAACTTCAAGATTTAGGACTCAAAGATTATAAAGCCACTTGGCAATACCAGGAAGAATTATTCAAAGGAGTTGTTGATTTAAAAATCAAGAATAGAAGAGAAGAAACGACTATAGAAACTCCCAATTATTTCCTTTTCGTTGAACATCCTCACGTGTATACATTAGGGAAAAGCGGTGATTTAGAAAACCTCCTTTTATCCGAAAAACAACTCGAAGCCAAAGGTGCAACTTTCTACAAAATCAATCGTGGTGGCGATATTACCTATCACGGCCCGGGCCAAATTGTGGGTTATCCTATTTTGGACTTGGAAAATTTCTTTACCGATATTCACAAATATTTGCGTTTTCTGGAAGAAGCCATCATCCTGACTTTGCAGGAATACGGCTTAACCTGCGGCAGAAGCAATGGCGAAACAGGGGTTTGGCTGGACGCAGGAACTCCATTTGCCCGAAAAATTTGTGCGCTTGGGGTTCGCGCTTCTCGCTGGGTAACGATGCACGGTTTTGCATTAAATGTAAATGTGGATTTGGGTTATTTTGATAACATTATTCCGTGTGGTATTCGTGGTAAAGCGGTAACTTCTTTAAATGTTGAATTGGGTGTAGAAAAAGTGGATGAAGCCGAGGTAAAGGCAAAAATATTGAGCCATTTCACTCAATTATTTGAAGCGGAATTTGTAATTATTTAATTGGTTACGGACAATGCAGATTAAACGAATTTCGTCATGCTTAGGAGGATAAAAACTTTTCAACACGGGTTTCATTATTCGTGCTGCGCACGCAACAAAACCCTTAGTTGTTGGTGGCAGTTTTATTAATATGTTCTGCTTTCTCCGTCATTTGGAATAAATATTTTTTCAGAAAGTCCAATTTTTGAAACTTCTGCTTTTAATTGTTGTCTTGTTGTTGGACAATGATTTACGGCTTCTAAATGATTTGCAATTACTTTATTTGGTGCATTTTGTACAAATCTTAAAATATCGTCCATTCTCATTAATAAAGGTTGAAAAACATCTAATTGTGCTGTACCGCAAGCCACAACCGAAATTTCGGGTTTTAATTCCGTCAACACTTTGTGTACATCATTTGTATAAATTGTGTCAGCACTTAAATATATAGATTTTTCATTCAATAATTCAATGTGAAACCCCATTACATTTCCCATTGGTTTGGCTACAAATCCGTAACCGTGAACTGCTGGAATACCTTGAATTTTTCCACCTAAAAAACTGCTTTCTTTCCAATATTCAACAGTTTGGGAAACGTTTAATCCTTTTTTTCTTAATGTGACTTCGTCTTTTATGCTACAAATAACAGGAATTTGTTTAGAGCGAAGAAAATCCTCAGCTTCTTTGTCTAAATGGTCTGGATGCAGATGCGTTATTAAGCAATGTGTTGTTTTTTCAACAATATTCATTGCATTGCTTGGCAAATCTAAAATAGGATTTCGTTGTGGTTTAAAACGGAAAAGTGTGAATGGTGGTCCTGCTGTCCCTTTTTTTCCAAGCATTGGGTCAACTAAAATTACTTTATCTCCAGTTTCTATGACCAAAGTTGCATTTCGCAAATGATGTACTTTCATTGTTTTATATTTTTAAATTAAAAGTGCAAAGTAGCCCATTGTAAAAATGTTTTCCATTGATTGAAATCAAGAAATCAAATTCTCTTTCTAATTCTACTTAAAGTTTCAGGTGTAATTCCTAAATATGAAGCTATATGATATTGAGGAATTTTTAGTAACCAATCTGGTTTTGTTTTCATAATGTCAAGATATAATTCTTCCGCGGTATTTACAAAATGATTAAATTCTTCGGTTTCTTTATTGACAACAATTCGTTGAAAAATAGTTTCAATAAACAACTTGCCACAATTATATTGGTTTGTAAAATTTAAGAAATTTTCTTTGGATAAAACTCTCAAATCTACATCAATCAAACATTCTTGATGTTTTTTTGTTGCGGAAGAATGGGTAAACGAAGAAAAGTCTGTTATAAAACCTGAATTTGTATAAAAATTTATATTTTTTTCTTTGTCGTTGGTTGCATAATATTCCCGAATAATGCCTTTGTCTAAAAAACGAAGTTCATATTCTATATTTCCATTTTCTAAAATGATTTCCCCCTTTTTGTATGATTTAATAACAAAAGTATTTACAAACTCTTCTAAACCTTCTTTATTAAAAGGAAATTCATTACTAAAAAATAAAGATAATTTGTCTGTTTCTGTCATTTTATTGTTAAAGTTGTTTCTATGGTTTGTCTCGGAAAAATTGCCGCCAATTTGTATTTTAAGTCTGATAAAATCAAACAAAGCCATCCAAATTTGGGATAAATAGGTATCGTAAACGTCAGACTTTATTTGTTTCCCAAATATATAAATAAATCTTTACAAATTATCAAAAGGGCTTTTATTAAAAACAAACTAGATATCTAATTTCAACTGTTCGGGCAACAATCGAAATGTCATTCTATGGTATTTGGTTACGCCATATTTTCGTATCGCTTCCCGGTGTTCTTTCGTTGGATAGCCTTTATTTTTTTTCCAATTGTACATTGGGAATTCCTCGTGAATGGCATTCATATAATCATCCCGATACGTTTTTGCCAAAACCGAAGCAGCGGCAATGCTCATATATTTCGAATCTCCTTTTATGATACTTTGGTTGGGAATTGATTTTAACAATTCAATTTCAGCTTTAGAAAATTGTTTTCCAAAAGTGGTTGCTAAACCCAATTTTGCGTTCAATAAACGGTTGCCATCGACAATAATAAATTCCGGAACCGGATTTAATTTCAAAATGCATTCTTGCATTCCTTTCATTGAAGCATTCAGAATATTGATTTCATCAATTTCATTTGGATGTAAGTGCGTTACAGCAAATGTAATAGCTTGGCTTTCGATAATGGGCCGGAGTTTTTCTCTGGTTTTTTCGGATAATTGCTTGCTATCGTTCAGAATTGTGTTTTCAAAATCCTCCGGGAGAATAACTGCCGCTGCGGTAACTGGACCGGCAAGACAGCCACGTCCGGCTTCGTCGGTTCCGGTTTCCAGGATAAATTTCGAAAAATTAGCAAGCAGCATATCAATTGTATTGGAACAACAAATATTGTAAAATTTTCTTCAAAAAAGTGCGTTTTATTTCTATTTGCTAAAACATTCCCATAAATCAAAGCGTTTTTTTATTTATATGTTTTTTCATTTACCTTTGCTTTAATAAATTTTTAGAATAATTACCTAATTATATACCGCTCCAAATGAGGATTCTCTTTTTCTTATATCTTTTAGTTTTGCCTACGCTCCTGTTTTCTCAAGAAAAAAAGACTAATGAAATAGATTTTAACAGTAAATACAACAGTTCTGACTCCATAAAAAAGCCAAAAGAGAAGGTTGCTACGATAGATTTGTATCGCATAATTACTTTGGAAAGAGACACCACTTATATTGATACTTCATTGACTATTAAAAAACTGTATAGCTTTAATTACTTGCGCAAAGACAATTTTGGTTTGCTGCCTTTCCCTAATGAAGGACAAACTTATAATACCTTGCAATACAGTTTAAACAGTTTTTCGCCATATCCAGAATTTGGATTCAAGGCAAAACATTTTAATTTTCTCGAAGCAAACCAAATAAGATACTGTTCTGTGGCAACTCCTGTTACGGAATTTTATTTTAAAACCGTGATGAAACAAGGCCAGAATGTGGATGCTTTTTTTACCGTGAACACTTCTTCTAGATTCAATTTTTCGCTGGCTTACAAAGGATTACGTTCAGAGGGAAAATATATTAATCAATTGTCAAGTACTGGAAATTTTAGGTTTACGGCAAGTTATAACACCAAAAATCAACGGTATTTTGCCAATGCACATTTTGTGTCCCAAGATATTTTAAATGAGGAAAATGGCGGAATTACAAACATTGAAGACTTCGAGAGTGGCAATGTTAATTTCGTAAATAAAGATAGATTAGAAGTTTATTTAACGGATGCCAAATCATTTTTAAAAGGTAAACGGATATTTTTAGACCATTCTTTTAGGATTAATTCAGTTAAAGGAAGCAATAATTTGTATGTGACCCATCAGTTTAACTACGAAAACAAATATTTTGAGTACAATCAGGCAACAGTAGCTTCGTCTGTTAATGGCAAAAAAGTTTATAGATTTGGAGATTCCTACAAAACTAGCGGGATAAATGATCAAACACATTACAATAAAACCTATAATAAAGTAGGGCTTGTTTATGAAAACACGACCTTAGGGAAGTTTCAGTTTTTTGCCGATGATTTTTTTAGCAATTATTACTACAATCAAATATTAATTCTGGATAGTCAAACGGTTCCTAGTTCTCTAACCCAAAGAATAAATACAGTTGGAGGTCAATATGACTATCAAAAAAACAAGTGGAACGGAAAATTTTTATTTTCAAGGTCGATAACAAATCAATCTTTATCTAATCTGGATGCCAAGTTGCAATATAGTTTAGATGAAGATATGCAGTTGTCATTTGAATACCAAAACATGAACAAATTGCCCAATAACAATTTTAATTTGTACCAAAGTAGTTATGTAAATTACAATTGGTCGAATGATTTCAAGAACGAAAAAATAAATTCTATCATCGTTAATGCCACAACTCCTTGGGTGGAAGCATCCGTTCAATATTCAACATTCAATGATCATTTATATTTTGAAGATGTTTCAAGCGTAAGCGAAATAGCTATGAATCAGCAGATAATTGCACCGGCACAATATGTAAATACCATCAATTATTTATCGGTTAAAGCGAGTAATGAATTCAGGTTTGGAAAATTCGCATTAGCCAACACCCTTTTATATCAAAAAGTAGATCAATCAGATGCTATTCTTAATGTTCCGGAGTTTCTTACCAGAAACACATTATACTATTCTCAAGAGATGTTTCATAAAGCCTTGTTTTTGCAAACTGGTGTAACGTTTAATTACTTTACTAACTATTATGCGAATGAATATAATCCGGTAATTGGAGAGTTTTTTGTCCAAAACAAGAAAGAAATTGGGAATTTTACCAACTTTGATTTTTTTGTCAATGCTAAGATTCAAAGAACCAGAATTTATTTCATTGCCGAACATTTTAATTCTTCTTTTTCAGGAAATAATTTTTATTCATCGCCTAATAATCCGTATAGTGATTTTATGATTCGTTTCGGTTTGGTTTGGAATTTCTTCCAATAAATTTAAATTTTTAAAAATGCAATATTCAGAAAATATATTAGGAACAATAGGAGGAACGCCTTTAGTAAAGCTAAATAAAGTGGTAGCTGGTGTTGATGCTTTGGTTCTAGCCAAAGTAGAAACTTTCAATCCTGGAAATTCCGTAAAAGACCGAATGGCCGTAAAAATGATTGAAGATGCTGAAGCTGACGGAAGATTGAAACCCGGCGGAACCATAATCGAAGGGACTTCAGGAAATACCGGAATGGGATTGGCATTAGTAGCCATCATCAAAGGGTACAAATTGATTTGCGTGATTTCAGATAAGCAGTCTAAAGAAAAAATGGATATTCTTCGCGCCGTGGGAGCAAAAGTAATTGTTTGTCCTACTGATGTAGAGCCAACAGATTCTCGTTCGTATTATTCAGTTTCCAAAAGATTAGCGGCTGAAACACCAAATTCCTGGTATGTAAACCAATACGATAACCTGTCCAATTCATTGGCACATTACGAACAAACCGGCCCCGAAATTTGGAAACAAACCGACGGGAAAATTACGCATTTCGTTTCGGGTGTGGGAACTGGCGGAACCATTTCCGGAGTTGGAAAATATCTAAAAGAACAAAATCCCAATATTAAAATTTGGGGAATTGATACTTATGGCTCGGTGTTTAAAAAATACCACGAAACAGGAATTTTCGACGAAAACGAAATTTATTCTTATATCACCGAAGGCATTGGCGAAGATATTTTGCCAAAGAATGTTGACTTTTCGCTAATCGATGGTTTTACAAAAGTAACTGACAAAGACGCTGCAGTTTATACTCGTAAAATTGCACTTGAAGAAGGAATATTTGTAGGTAATTCAGCTGGAGCAGCCATAAAAGGCTTGTTGCAGCTCAAGGAACATTTCAAGCCAGAAGATGTAGTTGTGGTATTATTTCACGATTCAGGAAGTCGTTATGTGGGCAAAATGTTTAATGACGAATGGATGCGGGAGCGTGGTTTTCTGGATGAGCAAATTACAAAAGCAGAAGATATCATTAAAGACAATCTTTCCAGACCATTAATTGTAGTGCGTACAGAAGAATTAGTTTCGCATGCTATTGAACGTATGCGCAAGCATAATATTTCGCAAATTCCGGTTATAGATATCACCGGATTCGTGGGTTCAGTAGATGAATCAGATTTGTTTCGTAGTTATGTGAATGATAAAAACTCCGTTGAAAAGCCCATTCGTGAAATTATGGGAAAATCGTATCCCATTGTAAAACTGGGAACTACAATAGAAGACGTTTCTAAATTGTTTTCCAGAGAAAACGAAGCGGTTTTGGTTGATTTAGAAAACGGGCATCATCAAATTATTACTAAATCGGATATTATTGGGTCTATAAAATAGAATTTATATTTTGTCTTCCCCGTTTATAAAGACTGAAAAAACAAAGGATATTTATCATATTCCTGCAAGGTTTTAAACCTTGCAGGTTTTTTTTGTTTATTTTATAAAAAAAATGCGCAAAATGTGGAAACCCGTAAAACAATAATTTTAGGCTTATTTATATTTGAAAAAAGAATAAAAAAATAATTCAAATGGAAATAGAGTCAGTTAAAAAAGGCATTTTGGAAATCCATAAAGTTTGGAATGTTTTAGGCAGCTGCCTAGATTGTTTTAAATATGGAGAAATTCATGAAAGTTATGTGGTTGAAATAATATCAGATTATTGTGTTAGCAAAGGCTATGAAGTAGAAGGGTTTCCTATACAAAAAAGAGAATTAGCCTTATTGAATGCTGACTTTAATGAAGATTATTTTTGCCATAATCGATATGTAAAATATCTGGATGTTTTAGCAACTCAATATGACGACGTTTTTGAATTAATGTATTTTTATTCATCTACTTTCTGGCCGGAACATTTTTATGATGAAAAAATATATAAAGAGAGATTGCTGGATTATATTAGTTGTGATGTTTATGAAATAACGTTTTGATTTTTATATGAAGGGAATTTTTTTTAGTTGCTTTTGGAAAGTAAAAGCCATTTTTTTTATAATTTATTCATAATAAATTATATTTGTGATTCGATGAAAATCGATAATCTGCAAAATAAAATTGTTAATCCTAAATCTAAATAAAATTGACTTTCACTGCTATAGATTTTGAAACTGCCTCAGGGTATCATCCTTGTTCTGTGGGTATTGTTACCGTTGAAAACGGCGTGATTATTGACGAATATGTTACTTTAATCAGACCGCCAAGAAATGAATATTCGCATTTTACAATAGCAGTTCATGGCATTTATCCTCGGGATACGGCTAACGCAAAAACCTTTGCGCAAGTTTACCCCGAAATTAAAAGACGTCTTCAAAACCGTGTGGTCGTAGCTCATAACGAAAGTTTTGATAGAAATGTACTAGCTAAATCAATGGCACTTTATGGCTTGGATTATGAGGAGCTCAATATTGGTTCACGTTGGGAATGCACCGTAAGAATTTACAAAGCCAAAGGATTAAAACCAACTAAGTTGAGTGATTGTTGCCGTGAAATGAAAATTGCCTTAAACCACCACGAAGCGTTGTCCGATGCTCGGGCTTGCGCCAAATTGTATTTGATGAGGTAAATGGATCATAGTTACAATTTTTACCACTTTAGTTTTTAATTTAAAATGTAATAAATGAAAGAAGACTTCCTTCACTATATTTGGAAATTTAAGAAATTTGATACTTTAAATTTGAAAACTTCCAATGGAGAGGAAATCACGATTGTCAATGTTGGACAATATTTAGAACTTGCCGGTCCCGATTTTTTTAATGCTCAAATTGTTATTGGTGACCAAAAATGGGCCGGAAATGTGGAGATTCATCTTAAATCTTCGGATTGGTATATGCATCATCACGAAAGAGATGCAGCTTATGAAAATGTAATTCTTCACGTAGTTTGGGAACACGATACCGAAATCTATAGAAGTAATAATACTGAAATTCCAGTTCTGGAACTTAAGAAACAGGTTGATTCAGTGACAATTGCTGATTATCTATCATTAATAACTCCAAAGTCTTGGATTTTTTGCGAAAAACAATTAAAAAACATTGATGATTTCACATTAAAAAACTGGCAGGAACGCTTGTTTTTTGAACGTTTGGAAAGGAAATCAAAACCCATTTACGAGTTATTACAACAAACTAATAACGATTGGGAAGCGGTGTTGTTTTGCCTTTTAGCCAAGAATTTTGGATTGAACACTAATGGTGAAATTTTTTTAAAAATCGCGCAATCCATTCCGTTTTCAATCATCAGAAAAGAAAGTTTCGAGATCGAAAACTTGGAAGCTTTACTCTTAGGAAATACTGGATTATTAGACTCAGTAAAGGAAGATATTTATTTCAAGGATTTAAAATTTAGGTATTTCTATTTGTTGCACAAATATCAATTAGAAAATAGAATTATTGAACCCGTTCAATTTTTCAAGCATCGGCCTGATAATTTTCCTACGATTAGATTATCACAATTGGCGAACTTATACTACAGTCAAAAAAACTTGTTTTCAAAAATCAGTACTTCAGGTCCAGTCCAGAATATTTATGAAGCTTTCGATGTTTCGGCATCGAATTATTGGCAAAACCATTATCAGTTTGACAAAGAGAGTCCAAAGAAAAAGAAGAAGCTTTCTAAATCATTCATCGATTTGATTATAATAAACACCATCATTCCGCTTCAGTTTGCCTATGCAAAAAGTCAGGGAAAGGAAATTTCAGAAGACTTGATTCAGCTTTTAAATGAAGTCGCGCCGGAGAAAAATGCTATTATGGACAAATTCAGTTCTTTTGGAATCAAATCCAAAAATGCTTTTGAAACTCAATCCTTATTGCAACTCAAAAATGAATATTGCAATAAAAGCCGTTGCTTAGAATGCGGCATAGGAATGGAACTGTTGAAAAAAAGTTAATTTCATAATTAGAAAATTTTGTAATTTTACCCAAAAACCAAAAATGAGAGCGGTACTACAATTAAAATATTTTTTTGAAAAAAACGGTTTTCACGTTTCATCTCGCCTTGCTGACAAGTTGGGAATGCGGGTTTCAGATGTGAGATTGTTCTTTATTTACATCTCATTTGTTACTGCAGGTCTGTGGTTTGGCGTTTATTTAACATTGGCTTTCTGGATTCGACTAAAAGATTTAGTTAGAGCCAAACGTACTTCGGTTTTTGATTTGTAGCAAACATTAATAAATAAAAAAGGGATTATAAAGTAGCGTTACTTAATAATCCCTTTTTTAATGTGCTATAAAATTATTTTTTTGGATTGTTCAATACACTATTTTTCTTACTGTAAGTAAAATAGATTACAATACCAATTGCCATCCAAAGGAATAAACGTAACCAGTTTGGCCATCCTAAACCATACATCATGGAAAGACAAACTAAAACACCCAATATTGGAACAAAAGGAACCCAAGGTGTTCTGAATTCTCTTTTCATATCCGGTTCTGTTTTTCTTAAAATAATAACCGAAATACAGACTAAAACAAAAGCAAACAATGTCCCAATACTGGTCATATCACCTACGATATCGCCGGGAACAAATGCAGCAAATGCTCCAACAATAATTAAAATAGCAAAGTTTGCCTTGTAAGGGGTCTTGAATTTTGAATGTAAATCACTAAATATTTTAGGCAATAATCCGTCTTTACCCATAGCATAAAACACTCTGGATTGTCCTAATAACATCACCAATATTACTGAGGTAAATCCGAACAGAATAGCAACAGTGACCAATTGTCCCAGCCAGGTATAGCTAATCATATATTTATTTATGGCAAATGCAACTGAAGCCTCTTTTCCTCCGGTTCTAAAATCTTCAACAGTGGCAACACCAGTCAATACGTGAGCAAAAAGAATATACAATATGGTGCAAACTGCTAATGAACCCAAGATTCCTATTGGCATCGCCTTTTTTGGGTTTTTTGTTTCTTGCGCTGCGGTACTCACAGCGTCAAACCCGATAAAAGCAAAAAATACAGTTCCTGCTGCTCCCAAAATACCCATAATACCACCATAACTATGGTCAATGCCGTGTTCGTCAGTGAATACAGAGGCTGCAGGAATATAAGGTGTATGGTTTGCAGGATTAATAAAATGCCAGCCAATTGCAATAATTAATATTACAATAGTAACTTTTACAATTACAATGATGCCATTAACAAAAGCCGATTCTTGAATTCCTTTTATTAATAGCAAGGTAATTAATCCAACAATAAATAGAGCCGGTAAATTAATTATTCCGTGATGAGTCACTTGAGTTACTGGGTCAACCATTTTTTGAAAAGGTGAATGCGAAAACTCAAAAGGTATTGGGCTAATATGAAGGACATTAACCAAAAAGTTATTGAGATATTCACTCCATGCAATCCCAACAGTGGCAGCTCCTACAGCATATTCAAGAATTAAATCCCAGCCAATAATCCAAGCTAAAAATTCCCCCATTGTAGCATACGTATAAGTATAAGCGCTTCCTGAAATAGGAATGGATGATGAAAGTTCAGCATAACATAAACCTGCCAAAGCACAGCCAATGGCAGCAACTATAAAAGCAATTGTTACGGATGGACCGGCATTTTGTGAAGCTGCCATTGCAGTTCTTACAAACAAACCAGCTCCAATAATAGCGCCAATTCCCAATGCGATTAATGACCAGGCAGTCAGCGTTCTTTTTAATCCTTTTTCAGAATCCGCGGCTTCAGCCAAAAGTTGGGCTAATGGTTTTCTTCTCCAAATAGACATATATTTATGGTTTATTGTTATTAGGTTTCAAATATATTGTTTTTTTAATGTTGAAGCGATATAGAAATCTTTATTTTTTTAAAATTATCTTTTTTTATTTTGGATATTTTTTTAGAATTAATTACTTATTTATAAAATTTTTCTTATTTTTAAAATTCAAAATTCAATTCGGATAGAGTTGATTTAATCCCAAGTAAATGACTTTCAAAACAATAAAATCCTTTTTTAAGTTTTCCCGAGGTCAGCGATTCGGTATTTTTTTATTGTTTTCGATAATTATTGTTTTGCAGTTGGCTTATTTTTTTGTGGATTTTAGTTCTTTGTCTATAACTTCTCCTGAGAAAGAAAAATGGCTTTCGCTGCAAACGGAAATCGATTCGATGAAACAGCAAAAAAGAGATTATGTTCCAAAGATTTATCCTTTCAATCCCAATTTCATTTCGGATTATAAAGGCTATAAACTCGGAATGTCTGTTGCTGAAATCGATAGATTGCTTGCTTTTAGAAAAGAAAATAAATATGTGAACTCGCCAAAAGAGTTTCAGGTCGTGACAAAAGTTTCGGATTCCTTGTTGAATGCTATTTCGCCCTATTTTAAATTCCCGGATTGGGTAAATAACAAAAAGGAATTCAAAGACTATAAAAAATATTCCAATACGGCTTTCGCCAAAAAAGAAAAAATTGTCATAATCGATATTAATCAGGCCTCGCAGGAAGATTTAATTAAGATATATGGAATAGGCGAGGCGATTTCGGTTCGGATTTTAAAATTCAAAGAAAGCCTTGGAAGTTTTGTTTCAATGGAACAAATGAAAGATGTTTGGGGACTTTCGGACGAAGTTATTGAGAATTTGAATATACATTTCAAAGTTTTGGCGCTGCCAAAACTTAAAAAAATTGACATTAATAATGCTTCCATAAAAGAACTTTCACAGTTTCCATATTTTAAGTATCCGCTTTCCAAAAATATAGTTACGTACAGAAGTATGAATGGAGATATCAAAAATATTGATGATTTAACAAAAATTAAAGGATTGTCTATTGATAAGGCAAATATTATAGCCTTATATTTGGACTTTTAAATTATACACTATTAAAATGAACTTCGATTACAGCGAAACGCAATCTATGATTGCACAATCTATAAAAGATTTTGCCGAAAAAAACATTAGACCTTATATAATGGAGTGGGATGAGGCCCAGACTTTTCCAATTCCATTGTTCAAAAAATTAGGAGAAATGGGGTTTATGGGCGTTTTAGTCCCGGAAGAACTCGGCGGTTCAGGGTTAGGATATCACGAATACATTACGGTTATAGAAGAAATTTCTAAAGTGGATCCTTCTATAGGATTGTCTGTTGCAGCGCATAATTCATTATGTACCAATCATATTTTGAGTTTTGGAAGCGATGAGCAAAAGAAAAAGTGGATTCCAAAACTAGCTACAGGCGGACATATTGGAGCTTGGGGATTAACGGAGCACAGTACAGGTTCTGATGCAGGTGGAATGAATACTACTGCCGTAAAAGACGGTGATTATTGGATTGTAAACGGTTCCAAAAATTTTATTACGCACGGAATTTCAGGAGATATTGCAGTGGTGATTGTTCGCACTGGACAAAAAGGAGATTCTAGAGGAATGACTGCTTTTGTTTTCGAAAAAGGAATGCCCGGATTTACTTCAGGAAAAAAAGCTAATAAATTGGGAATGCGTGCCAGCGAAACAGCCGAATTGTTCTTTGATAATTGCCGAATTCCAGATGCCAATAGATTAGGCGAAGTAGGTGAAGGTTTTATTCAATCTATGAAAATTTTGGACGGAGGAAGAATTTCCATTGGAGCTTTATCATTAGGAATTGCAAAAGGTGCTTATGAAGCCTCCTTAAAATATTCGAAAGAGAGACATCAGTTTGGAAAAGCAATAAGCGAATTTCAAGCAATAGCTTTTAAATTGGCCGATATGGCTACTGAAATAGAAGCTTCGGAATTGTTATTGCACAAAGCCGCTTTCTTGAAAAATAAAAATCGAAATATGACAACCCTTGGCGCAATGAGTAAAATGTATGCTTCAGAAGTTTGCGTAAAAGTGTCTACAGAAGCCATTCAAATTCACGGCGGCTATGGTTATACCAAAGATTATCCCGTAGAGAAATTCTTCAGAGATTCAAAACTATGTACCATTGGTGAAGGGACTACTGAGATTCAGAAACTGGTGATTTCGAGGAATATTTTGAAGGCATAGATTTTTCACGAGACAATATGATAATAGACAGATAGATAAAAGATTAAAAGCCAAGAAGCAAAGACCCGAGGCAAAGCTAAACGGAGCGAACCTAAATACTTACTTTACTTTTTTTGATTAATTCATTTTTTTTAGTCTGTTATCTATCTGACTATTATCTTTAATCTCAAAAAATAATTCATAATTTATAATTCATAATTCAAAAATTTGATTACTTTTGCAGCCTTAACGAGAGGAGGTGTCTATATTATGTTAATTATACCAATTAAAGACGGAGAAAATATCGATAGAGCATTAAAGCGCTATAAAAGAAAATTTGACAAAACAGGAACTGTTCGTCAACTAAGAGCACGTACTGCTTTTATAAAACCATCAGTTACCAACAGAGCAAAAATTCAAAAAGCTGCTTATATCCAGAATATGAGAGACAACATAGAGAATAGTTAATTATTTTCTATCAAAATAAAGTGCCGTTAGTCATTAAAGTTTAATACCTTTGATACTAACGGTTTTTTTATGACTAATAATAAGGACGCATTTAAAGATTATCTGCAATTGGAGAAAAAATATTCTCCACATACCGTTAATGCCTATTTGAATGATATAGAGTTTTTTGAATCATTCAATAAAAACCAATTTAATGAAGAAAATATTGAGCAGGTAAACTACAGCCAAATCAGAAGCTGGATTGTTTCGCTTGTCGATGATACTATTTCGAATGTTTCTGTCAACAGAAAGATTTCCTCGTTAAAAGCTTTTTATAAATTCCTGTTAAAAACAAAACAGATAGAAGTTAGTCCGCTTTTGAAACACAAAGCGTTAAAAACTCCCAAAACACTTCAAATTCCTTTTTCGGAGAATGAAGTTGCCGAAGTGTTAAATCAAATTCCGAATCCAATAGGTTTTGAAGAAATAAGAGATAAACTCATCATCGATTTGTTTTACACCACGGGAATTCGAAGAACAGAATTAATTCATCTGAAAATGAACAATGTAAATGTATCTAATAATACGATAAAGGTTCTTGGCAAAAGGAATAAAGAACGTATAATTCCAATATTGTCAATTGTATCCCGACAATTAATTTTGTATTTAAACGAAAGATCACATTTAGAGAAGGTTACGGATAAAGACTATTTTTTTCTCACTAAAAAAGGGTTAAAGTTGAATGATTCGTTTGTGTATCGATTAATAAATTTGTACTTTAGTACTGTCTCCGCGAAAGTAAAGAAAAGTCCGCACATATTAAGGCATACATTTGCGACCCACCTATTAAACAACGGAGCCGATTTAAATTCAGTAAAAGAATTATTGGGACATTCAAGTTTAGCATCGACACAAGTCTATACTCATAGTAGTTTATCAGAACTCAAAAAAGTTTATGAAAATGCTCATCCAAGAAATCAAAAATAATTCTAAAATTTTTAACCCCTAATAAATATTGATTATGAAGGTAGATGTTCATGCAGTTAACTTTACTGTTGACAAAAAGTTAGTGGATTTTGTCCAAGAAAGAATGGTCAGATTAGAAAAGTATTACGACAAAGTAGTATCATCTGACGTTTATTTAAAAGTCGAAAAAACAAGTGACAAAGAAAACAAAATCGTGGAGATGAAAATTATTGTTCCCGGGGACGATTTTTTAGTAAAAAAACAATGTAAAACTTTTGAAGAAGCAGTGGACCTTGCAGCAGAATCTATAGAGCGATTATTGGTAAAAAGGAAAGAAAAAATCAATACTCATATTTAATCTAAATTTTTTATAAAATTGTTTTGATTAAAAAACAAAAAGATATACATTTGCAGTCCGTTAGAAATAGCGGACTTTTTTTATTGATATTGCCAGCGTAGCTCAGTTGGCTAGAGCAGCTGATTTGTAATCAGCAGGTCGTGGGTTCGAGTCCCTCCGCCGGCTCTTTTTTTTCCAATGCGATTTGGAAATTGTTCTTGTATTATATTGATAAAAAAATGGGGAGATACTCAAGCGGCCAACGAGGGCAGACTGTAAATCTGCTGTGTGAACTTCGCAGGTTCGAATCCTGCTCTCCCCACATAAATTTTGATTTAGAAAACTTTTGAAAGTGAACTTTTAAAAAGTTTGAGTAAGCAAGATTTTAGTAAAGGCTTGCCTTTGCGGATCGCCGAGCGAAAGCGAGGTAATCCTAATATAAGAATTTAAAAAATGAGTTTAGAATTTTCTAAATTTTAAAGCTAAATTCTTAATTCAAGGATTCTGCCGACTTAGCTCAGGGGTAGAGTGCTTCCTTGGTAAGGAAGAGGTCACGGGTTCAATTCCCGTAGTTGGCTCAACAAAGTATAATATTGAACACTAATAATAACTAAGATTAAAAATTAAGTAAAATGGCAAAAGAAACCTTTAACCGTAACAAACCCCATTTAAATATTGGGACTATCGGACACGTGGATCACGGAAAAACAACTTTAACTGCAGCAATAACTAAAGTGTTATCTGATGCTGGTTACTGTCAAGCAAAATCATTTGATCAAATTGATAATGCTCCAGAAGAAAAAGAAAGAGGTATTACAATTAATACATCTCACGTTGAATATGAAACTGCTAATCGTCACTACGCTCACGTTGACTGTCCAGGTCACGCGGATTACGTAAAAAACATGGTTACCGGTGCTGCTCAAATGGATGGTGCTATTCTTGTTGTAGCTGCTACAGACGGACCAATGCCACAAACACGTGAACACATCCTTTTAGGTCGCCAGGTAGGTATTCCTAGAATGGTAGTATTCATGAATAAAGTGGATATGGTTGATGATGAAGAGTTATTGGAGCTTGTTGAAATGGAAATTAGAGATTTATTGAATTTCTATGAATATGATGGAGACAACTGTCCTGTAATTCAAGGTTCAGCCTTGGGTGGATTAAATAACGACCCAGTTTGGACTCCAAAAATTTTAGAATTAATGGAAGCTTGTGATAGCTGGATTCAAGAGCCAGTTCGTGATATTGCAAAACCTTTCTTAATGCCGGTTGAAGACGTATTTACAATTACTGGTCGTGGAACTGTTGCTACAGGTCGTATCGAAACGGGTATTGCAAACACAGGAGATCCTGTTGAAATCATTGGTATGGGAGCTGAAAAATTAACTTCTACAGTTACTGGAGTTGAGATGTTCCGTAAAATCCTTGATAGAGGTGAAGCTGGTGATAACGTAGGTTTATTGTTGCGTGGTGTTGATAAAGCAGATATTAAAAGAGGAATGGTTATTATTAAACCAGGATCTGTAAAACCACACAATCACTTTAAAGCTGAGGTTTATATCTTGAAAAAAGAAGAAGGTGGTCGTCACACTCCGTTCCATAATAACTACCGTCCACAGTTTTACGTTCGTACAACAGACGTAACAGGAGTTATTACTTTGCCAGCAGGTGTAGAGATGGTAATGCCAGGGGATAACTTAACTATTGAGGTTGCTTTATTAAGCCCAATTGCTATGAATGTAGGTTTACGTTTTGCTATCCGTGAAGGTGGTAGAACTGTAGGTGCAGGTCAGGTAACTGAAATTCTATAGTATAATTTTATAATGTTTATAAAACCAGTAACACCCATAGGCGTTACTGGTTTTTAACGAACGGGCGTAGTTCAAGGGTAGAATAGCGGTCTCCAAAACCGTTGATGGGGGTTCGAATCCCTCCGCCCGTGCCATAAAAATAAATCATAATGACAAAAGTTGTTAATTACATATCGGAAGCATTTGAAGAATTAAGATCAAATGTGACTTGGCCAGAATGGTCTGAAGTGCAACGTCTGACGATTGTTGTTGCTGTTTTCTCCGTAATATTTGCTTTAGCAACTTGGGGAGTAGATGAGGTTTTCGCAAAAACATTGGCTGGTTTTTTTAATTGGTTAAAAGCATAATTTTTTGTTATGGCAGATAATAATATGAAAAAATGGTACGTCGTTCGAGCTGTAAGTGGGCAAGAAAATAAAGTGAAAGCATACATCGAAACTGAAATTGCAAGATTAGGAATGGGTGATTATGTATCACAAGTTTTGGTTCCGACTGAAAAAATAGTTACGGTTAAAGAGGGAAAAAAAATAATCAAGGATAAAGTTTATTTTCCGGGTTATGTAATGATTGAAGCCAACCTAATTGGAGAAATTCCTCATATTATTAAGTCTATAACAAGTGTAATTGGATTTTTAGGTGAGATAAAAGGTGGGGAGCCAGTGCCATTGCGACTTTCTGAAGTAAACAGAATGTTAGGTAAAGTTGATGAATTGGCTGTAAATACAGATACTCGTTCAATTCCATTCAATTTAGGAGAAACAATTAAGGTTATTGATGGCCCTTTTAACGGTTTCAATGGAACTGTTGAGAAAATCAATGAAGAAAAGCGTAAACTAGAAGTAATGGTTAAAATTTTCGGAAGAAAAACGCCATTAGAATTAGGGTTTATGCAAGTTGAAAAAGTATAATTTTGTTACATCTATAATAAACCACATTTTCGCTTCCAATGAGAATGTGTTAAATTTTTAAAAAAATGGCTAAAGAGATTAGTAAAGTAGTTAAACTACAAGTTAAGGGAGGTGCTGCGAATCCATCGCCACCGGTTGGACCTGCTTTAGGTGCTGCTGGTGTTAATATCATGGAGTTCTGTAAGCAATTTAATGCTAGAACCCAAGATAAACCAGGTAAAGTTTGCCCAGTGCAAATTACAGTGTATAAAGACAAATCTTTCGATTTTGTTGTAAAAACACCACCTGCTGCTGTTCAATTAATGGACGCGGCAAAGCTTAAATCTGGTTCAGGTGAACCAAATCGTAAGAAAGTAGCTAGCGTTACTTGGGATGTTATTAAAGCAATTGCGGAAGACAAGATGGTTGATTTAAATGCATTCACAATCGAGTCTGCTATGAGTATGATCGCAGGAACAGCTAGATCTATGGGAATAACTGTAACAGGAGATTCTCCTCTAAAACAAGCGTAAGACATGGCAAAATTGACAAAAAAGCAAAAAGAGGCTGCTTCAAAAATTGAAAAGAATAAACTATACTCTTTAAAAGATGCTGCGGCATTGATAAAAGAAATAGCTTCTGCTAAATTTGATGAGTCAGTTGATATCGCTGTAAGATTGGGTGTTGATCCAAGAAAAGCGAATCAAATGGTTAGAGGTGTGGTAGCATTACCTCACGGAACTGGTAAAGACGTAAAAGTATTGGCATTGGTTACTCCAGACAAAGAAGCGGAAGCTAAAGAGGCAGGAGCAGACTATGTAGGTCTTGACGAATATTTACAAAAAATTAAAGATGGTTGGACAGATGTTGATGTAATTATCACCATGCCAAGTGTTATGGGAAAATTGGGTCCATTAGGTCGTATTTTAGGGCCTAGAGGTTTAATGCCTAACCCTAAAACTGGTACTGTAACTATGGATGTTGCAAAAGCAGTTATAGAAGTTAAAGCTGGTAAAATAGACTTTAAAGTGGACAAAACGGGTATCATACATGCAGGTATTGGAAGAATCTCTTTCGATGCTGATAAAATTGTAGATAACGCTCATGAAATTATTCAAACATTAATCAAACTTAAACCAACTGCGGCTAAAGGAACTTACATCAAGAGTATTTACCTAACTAGCACTATGAGTCCTGCAATTGCATTGGATCCTAAAGCAGTATAATTGGTGGTTAAAAATTTTTAGTATGACTAGAGAAGAAAAATCAATCGCGATTGAAGATTTAACTGCACAGTTAGCTGGTACAAATATTATTTATGTATCTGATATTTCTGGACTAAACGCAGAGACAACTTCAAACTTGAGAAGAGCTTGCTATAAAGCAGGTATAAAATTAGAGGTAGTTAAAAACACTTTGCTTGCAAAAGCAATGGAGGCTTCTGCTAATGATTATGGCGATTTACCTTCTGTATTGACAGGTAATAGCGCTATTTTTATTGCAGATGTGGCTAACGCACCTGGTAAAATAATTAAAGATTTCCGCAAAAAGAATGCTAAGCCAATTTTAAAGGGGGCTTACATCAATGCAGAAGTTTACATTGGAGACGATCAATTAGATGCTTTGGCAACTATCAAATCGAAAGAAGAACTTATTGGCGAACTTATTGGATTACTTCAATCACCAGCCCAAAGGGTTATTTCTGCTCTTCAAAACCAATTCGCAAATATCGAAGAGGTTGCTTAATTAAACTAATAGTTAGTTTTAATTAAGTGCATTAAAACGCGCACAATAAATAAATTATATTTTACAAATCATTTTAAAACGATAGAAAAAATGGCAGATTTGAAACAATTCGCAGAACAATTAGTTAACCTAACAGTAAAAGAAGTTAACGAATTAGCAACAATATTAAAAGACGAATACGGTATCGAACCAGCTGCTGCAGCTGTAGTAGTTTCAGGTGGTGGCGAAGCTGCAGCTGAAGAAGTTCAAACTGAGTTTACAGTAGTGTTAAAAGAAGCAGGTCCTTCTAAATTAGCTGTTGTAAAAATGGTAAAAGAACTTACTGGTTTAGGTCTTAAAGAAGCTAAAGACGTAGTGGACAGCGCTCCAAGTAACGTTAAAGAGGGAGTTTCTAAAGATGAGGCTGAAGGTCTTAAAAAATCTTTAGAAGAAGCTGGAGCTGTTGTTGAATTAAAATAATTCATGCCGCTTTAGAAAATAGGTTTAGGTCTTGAAATACACTTTCAAAGACCTAAACCATTTTTCGTATAATAAAATAATATTGCGTTTTATTATAAAATAGTTTAAAATACATAAGTGTTTTTAAATCAATACGATGAAAGAAAATAAAATTACAGAGCTTGCTCTTACGTTATTTTTAAAGAGGTATTGATTAAAAAAGAAAGTATTGGTTAAACTGTGTTTTACACAAAAAATTACTTTTTTTTAATCAAAATTTTGTCCATTGATGATAACAAATCAGACTGAAAGATTGAATTTTGCCTCTACAAAAAATATCCCTGACTATCCGGATTTTCTAGATGTTCAGGTTAAATCGTTTAAAGATTTCTTCCAATTGGAAACCAAATCTGACGAAAGAGGCGACGAAGGTTTATACAACACCTTCATGGAAAACTTTCCAATTACAGATACAAGAAATAACTTTGTATTGGAATTTCTTGATTATTTTGTAGATCCACCGCGTTATACTATTCAAGAATGTATTGAAAGAGGGCTTACATACAGTGTGCCTTTAAAAGCAAGGTTAAAACTATATTGTACAGATCCAGAGCACGAAGATTTTGAAACAATTGTTCAAGATGTTTATCTTGGAACTATTCCTTATATGACTCCTTCTGGTACTTTTGTAATCAATGGCGCTGAACGTGTTGTTGTTTCTCAATTGCACCGTTCTCCAGGGGTTTTCTTTGGACAATCATTCCATGCAAATGGAACTAAATTATATTCTGCCAGAGTAATTCCTTTTAAGGGTTCTTGGATAGAATTTTCAACCGATATCAATAGCGTAATGTATGCTTATATCGACAGAAAGAAAAAATTACCTGTAACTACTTTATTCCGTGCCATAGGTTTCGAAAGAGACAAGGATATCCTTGAGATTTTTGACCTTGCTGAGGAAATTAAAGTTTCTAAAACAGGACTTAAAAAATATATAGGTAGAAAATTAGCTGCTCGTGTTCTTAATACATGGCATGAAGATTTCGTGGATGAAGATACCGGCGAAGTTGTTTCTATCGAACGTAACGAAATAATCCTTGACAGAGATACCATTATCGACAAAGATAATGTGGAAGAAATCATCGATTCTAACGTTAAATCTATTTTGTTGCACAAAGAAGATAATAATCAAGTTGATTATTCTATCATTCATAATACGTTGCAAAAAGATCCAACAAATTCTGAAAAAGAAGCCGTTGAGCACATCTACAGACAATTGCGTAACGCAGAACCGCCTGATGAAGAAACTGCTCGTGGTATTATAGATAAATTGTTTTTCTCTGATCAACGTTACAACTTGGGTGAAGTAGGTCGTTATAGAATTAACAAAAAACTAGGTCTTGATACTCCAATGGAAAAGCAAGTGCTTACCAAAGAAGATATTATTACCATAGTAAAATATTTGATCGAATTAATCAATGCGAAAGCTGATATTGATGATATCGATCACTTGTCAAACCGTCGTGTAAGAACCGTTGGAGAGCAATTGTCTCAACAATTTGGTGTAGGTTTGGCTCGTATGGCTAGAACAATTCGTGAGAGAATGAACGTTAGAGATAACGAGGTGTTTACACCTATTGATTTGATTAATGCCAAAACATTATCATCAGTAATCAACTCTTTCTTTGGTACAAACCAGTTATCTCAGTTTATGGATCAAACGAATCCACTAGCCGAGATTACGCACAAAAGAAGATTATCAGCACTTGGACCAGGTGGTCTTTCTCGTGAAAGGGCTGGTTTTGAGGTTCGTGACGTTCACTATACGCACTACGGACGTTTATGTCCAATTGAAACTCCAGAGGGACCAAATATTGGTTTGATTTCATCTCTTGGTGTTTATGCCAAAGTAAACGGAATGGGTTTCATCGAGACACCTTACCGTAAAGTAACCAATGGAGTTGTGGATTTAGTCTCCACTCCTGTTTACTTAAGTGCCGAGGAAGAAGAAGGTATGATGATTTCTCAGGCAAATATTGAAATGGATGCTACAGGAAAAATTCTAGCCGATAATGTAATTGCTCGTGAAGAGGGAGATTTCCCGGTGGTTGCTCCATCAAAAGTTGATTATGCCGATGTAGCTCCAAACCAAATTGCTTCGATTTCTGCTTCGTTAATTCCTTTCTTGGAACATGATGATGCGAATAGAGCCTTGATGGGATCTAACATGATGCGTCAGGCTGTACCATTGTTACGTCCTGAAGCACCGATTGTTGGAACAGGTTTAGAGCGTCAGGTAGCTTCAGATTCAAGAGTATTGATAAATGCTGAAGGTCCTGGAGTGGTTGAATATGTAGATGCCAATATCATCAGAATTAAATACGACCGTTCCGAGGAAGAAAGAATGGTAAGTTTTGAAGAAGATGAGAAAACATACAATCTGATTAAATTCAGAAAAACCAATCAAAGTACAAGTATCAACCTGAAACCTATCGTAAGAAAAGGAGACAGAGTGGCTCTTGGGCAAGTTTTATCAGAAGGATATGCTACCCAAAACGGTGAGTTAGCTTTAGGTCGTAACCTAAAAGTAGCTTTCATGCCATGGAAAGGGTACAACTTTGAGGATGCGATTGTAATTTCTGAAAAAGTGGTTCGTGACGATATTTTTACCTCTATTCACGTCGATGATTATTCATTGGAAGTTAGAGATACTAAATTAGGTAACGAAGAATTGACGAATGATATTCCAAACGTTTCTGAAGAAGCCACTAAAGATTTAGATGAAAATGGTATGATTAGAATTGGAGCAGAGGTTAAGCCTGGCGACATTCTTATCGGAAAAATTACTCCAAAAGGTGAATCAGATCCTACTCCAGAAGAGAAATTGCTTCGCGCAATCTTCGGGGATAAAGCAGGTGATGTGAAAGATGCTTCATTAAAAGCATCCCCATCTTTACACGGTGTGGTTTTAGATAAAAAATTGTTCGCAAGAGCAGTAAAAGACAAACGCAAACGTACTCAGGACAAAGATGCTTTGGCTGGATTGGAAATAGAATTCGAAACTAAATTTGTTGAATTAAAAGACAAATTGGTTGAGAAATTGTTCTTAATCGTAAACGGAAAAACCTCTCAGGGAGTAATGAATGATTTGGGTGAAGAAGTTTTACCAAAAGGTAAAAAATACACACAAAAAATGCTTTATGCAGTTGAAGATTTTGCTCACTTAAGCAAAGGACAATGGGTTGCTGACGAAACAACGAATACTATGGTGAATGATTTAATTCATAACTATAAAATTAAGTTGAACGATTTACAAGGAGCCTTACGTAGAGAGAAATTCACCATCACTGTTGGAGATGAATTGCCAGCAGGAATTTTGAAATTGGCTAAAGTATATGTTGCCAAAAAACGTAAACTGAAAGTTGGGGATAAAATGGCGGGACGTCACGGTAACAAAGGTATTGTTGCTCGTATTGTTCGTCATGAAGACATGCCTTTCCTTGAAGACGGAACACCAGTTGATATTGTGTTAAACCCTCTTGGGGTACCTTCACGTATGAACATTGGTCAAATTTATGAGACAGTTTTAGGTTGGGCTGGAATGAACTTGGGTAGAAAATTTGCTACTCCAATTTTTGACGGTGCTACTTTAGACCAAATCAACGAATTGACGGATGAAGCTGGAATTCCACGTTTCGGACACACGTATCTTTACGATGGAGGGACTGGAGAACGTTTCCATCAAGCAGCAACAGTTGGAGTAATCTATATGTTGAAACTGGGTCACATGGTTGACGATAAAATGCACGCACGTTCAATAGGACCATACTCATTGATTACGCAACAACCCTTGGGTGGTAAAGCTCAATTTGGAGGTCAGCGTTTTGGAGAGATGGAGGTTTGGGCACTTGAAGCTTATGGTGCATCAAGTACACTTCGTGAAATATTGACCGTGAAATCGGATGACGTTATTGGTAGAGCTAAAACTTACGAAGCAATCGTTAAGGGAGAGTCTATGCCAGAGCCAGGATTACCAGAATCATTCAATGTATTGATGCATGAATTGAAAGGTCTTGGACTTGACATTCGTTTAGAAGAATAAATAAATTTTAGTAATCAGTTCCGTCATTTTTCGGGACTGATTACTCATTTATAAGAGTTTTTAGGATTTAGACCCGTAACCCGTTCCGATTTTTTATATAAACTATATAATTAGCACTTCAAAAATTTTGTTTGAAGTTTAGAGAAGTAATCCGAGGAGTTAGAGACAAAGCATTGCTAAGTCCGTACAAAATCAATTTTTAATTGTAAATAAATCAATAGTAAAAACTATGATGAATAATAGAAATACCAATAAAGATAAGAATCCTGTAAAAAGATTCAATAAAATTTCAATAGGACTAGCTTCTCCTGAATCTATCTTGAAAGAATCAAGAGGTGAAGTTTTGAAGCCGGAAACCATCAACTACAGAACTCACAAACCAGAACGTGATGGTCTTTTCTGCGAACGTATTTTCGGGCCAGTTAAAGACTTTGAATGTGCTTGTGGTAAATATAAAAGAATTCGCTACAAAGGAATCATCTGTGATCGTTGTGGTGTTGAAGTTACAGAGAAAAAAGTACGTAGAGACAGAGTAGGACACATCAACCTTGTTGTGCCAATTGCTCACATCTGGTATTTCCGTTCTCTTCCAAATAAAATAGGTTACATATTAGGTCTTCCATCTAAGAAATTAGATATGATTATCTATTATGAAAGATATGTTGTAATCCAAGCCGGTATTGCTAAAACTCCGGAAGGAGAATCAGTAAAAAGATTAGACTTTTTGACAGAAGAAGAGTATTTGAATATTTTAGACACCCTTCCTGCTGACAATCAATATTTAGACGATTTTGATCCAAATAAATTTGTTGCCAAAATGGGAGCAGAATGTATTATGGATTTGTTAGCTCGTATCGATTTAGATCAATTGTCTTATGACTTGCGTCACTCTGCAAACAACGAAACGTCAAAACAACGTAAAACTGAAGCATTAAAGAGATTGATCGTAGTGGAATCTTTCCGTGAGTCTAACTTGAACCGCGAAAACCGTCCAGAGTGGATGATTATGAAAGTGGTACCTGTTATTCCACCAGAATTACGTCCTCTTGTGCCTCTTGATGGTGGTCGTTTTGCGACTTCAGATTTAAATGATTTATACCGTCGTGTAATCATTCGTAACAACCGTTTGAAAAGACTAATGGAGATTAAAGCTCCAGAAGTTATCTTAAGAAATGAAAAACGTATGTTGCAGGAATCTGTAGATTCACTTTTCGATAATACAAGAAAGGCTTCTGCCGTAAAAACAGAATCCAACAGGCCATTGAAATCACTTTCGGATTCCCTTAAAGGAAAACAAGGTCGTTTCCGTCAAAACTTACTTGGAAAACGTGTGGATTATTCTGCTCGTTCGGTAATTGTTGTTGGACCTGAATTGAAATTATCTGAATGTGGTATCCCAAAAGATATGGCTGCAGAATTATACAAACCTTTCGTTATCCGTAAATTGATAGAAAGAGGAATTGTAAAAACAGTAAAATCTGCAAAGAAAATAATAGACAAAAAAGAGCCTGTAGTATGGGATATCCTTGAAAATGTAATCAAAGGTCACCCAATATTACTGAATCGTGCTCCTACTTTGCACAGATTGGGTATACAAGCCTTTCAACCAAAATTAATTGAAGGGAAAGCAATCCAATTACACCCTTTAGTTTGTACTGCATTTAATGCAGATTTTGATGGGGATCAAATGGCAGTTCACTTGCCGCTAGGACCAGAAGCAATTTTGGAAGCTCAATTATTAATGTTGGGTTCTCATAATATTCTTAATCCTGCAAATGGTGCGCCGATTACCGTACCTTCTCAGGATATGGTTTTGGGGTTATACTATATGACCAAAGAACGTTTGTCTACTCCAGAACACAAGATTTTAGGAGAAGGCTTAATATTATATTCTGCTGAGGAAACCAATATTGCCTTAAACGAAGGACGTCTAGAATTGAATGCTCGAGTAAAAATTCGTGCAAAAGATTTTAATGAAGCTGGTGAATTAGTTTACAAAATTATCCAGACTACTGCCGGTCGTGTATTGTTTAACGAAGTAGTACCGGAAGCTGCAGGATATATCAATGATGTATTGACTAAGAAAAACCTAAGAGACATTATCGGACACGTGTTAAGCATGACCAATGTGCCTACAACAGCTGCCTTCTTGGACAATATGAAAGACATGGGATACAAATTTGCCTTCAAAGGTGGATTGTCATTCTCATTGGGAGATATTAGAATCCCAGATGAAAAACCAAAATTAATTGCAGACGCCAGAGAGCAAGTTGAAGGTATTTCTGCAAATTATAATATGGGTCTTATTACCAATAACGAACGTTACAACCAAGTTATTGACGTATGGACTTCAACAAATGCACAGCTTACAGAAACAGCAATGAAAAACATTAGAGAAGACCAGCAAGGTTTCAACTCAGTGTATATGATGCTTGATTCTGGAGCGAGGGGTTCCAAAGAACAAATTCGTCAGTTAACCGGTATGCGTGGTTTGATGGCTAAGCCAAAAAAATCTACTGCTGGTGGTGGTGAAATTATTGAAAACCCGATTCTTTCCAACTTTAAGGAAGGTCTTTCAATCCTTGAGTATTTTATCTCTACTCACGGTGCACGTAAAGGTCTTGCGGATACGGCTTTGAAAACGGCTGATGCGGGTTACTTAACAAGAAGATTGCATGACGTTTCTCAGGATGTAATTGTAAATACAGTAGATTGTGGTACTTTAAGAGGTGTTGAAGTTTCAGCATTGAAAAAGAACGAAGAAATCGTGGAAACTTTAGGCGAAAGAATCTTAGGACGTGTTGCATTGCAAGATGTTATAAATCCTTTGACAAATGAGCTTATCATCGAAGCAGGAGAGCAAATTACCGAAGCATACATGAAATTAATCGAGGCTTCTCCAATCGAAAAATTAGAGGTACGTTCTCCATTAACTTGTGAAGCATTGAAAGGAATTTGTGCTAAATGTTACGGTAGAAACTTGGCAACAGGAAAAATGACCCAAAAAGGAGAAGCAGTGGGTGTAATTGCCGCTCAATCCATTGGAGAACCTGGTACACAGTTAACATTACGTACATTCCACGTAGGTGGGGTTGCGGGTGGTATTTCTGAAGAATCCAGTATCGTTACAAGATTTGCCGGTAAATTGGAAATCGAAGATTTAAAAACTGTTAAAGGTGAAGATAACGAAGGAAATGCAGTGGATATTGTAGTATCTCGTTCTACTGAGTTGAAATTGGTTGACGAAAAAACAGGCATCTTATTAAGTACAAACAACATTCCTTACGGATCCAGCATCTTTGTTAAAGATGGTGCATCGGTAACAAAAGGAACAACTATTTGTAAATGGGATCCATATAATGGAGTTATTGTTTCGGAATTCACGGGTAAAATTGCTTACGAAGATTTAGAGCAAGGACAATCATTCATGGTTGAAATTGATGAGCAAACAGGATTCCAGGAAAAAGTAATTTCTGAAGCCAGAGCAAAAAAATTGATTCCTACTTTATTGGTTTACGGTAAAGACGGTGAATTGATTCGTTCTTATAACTTACCGGTGGGTGCCCACTTGATGGTAGAGAATGGGGAGAAAATTAAAGCAGGTAAAGTATTGGTTAAAATCCCACGTCGTTCTTCTAAATCAGGAGATATTACAGGAGGTTTACCAAGAATTACCGAGTTGCTTGAAGCTCGTAACCCATCTAACCCGGCTGTAGTTTCTGAAATCGACGGGGTTGTTTCTTTTGGAAAAATCAAAAGAGGAAACCGTGAGATCGTTATCGAATCTAAATTTGGTGAGGTTAAGAAATACTTGGTGAAATTATCTAGCCAAATATTAGTACAAGAGAATGACTTTGTAAGAGCAGGTGTACCATTGTCTGATGGTGCAATTACTCCGGAAGATATTTTGAGAATTCAAGGACCCGCTGCTGTTCAACAGTATTTGGTAAACGAAATTCAAGAAGTATACCGTTTGCAAGGGGTAAAAATAAACGACAAACACTTTGAAGTAGTAATACGTCAAATGATGCGTAAAGTAAGAGTACAAGATCCAGGTGATACTTTATTCCTAGAAGAACAATTAATTCATACCAAAGATTTTATCGTTGAAAATGATAAATTATACGGAATGAAAGTAGTTGAAGACGCTGGAGATTCAGGTGTGTTAAAACCAGGACAGATTATTTCTCCTCGTGAATTGCGTGATGAAAACTCACTATTGAAGCGTACAGATAAAAATCTTGTTGTGGCTCGTGATGTAATCACAGCAACAGCTACTCCAGTTTTACAAGGTATCACGAGAGCATCGCTTCAAACGAAATCGTTCATCTCGGCTGCATCATTCCAGGAAACTACTAAAGTATTGAACGAAGCTGCTGTTGCAGGTAAAATCGATTACTTAGAAGGATTGAAAGAAAATGTAATCGTAGGTCACAGAATTCCTGCCGGAACCGGTATGAGAGAATATGACAATACCATTGTAGGTTCGAATGAAGATTACAATGAAATGATGGCAAGTAAGGAAGAATATATTTATTAAGACATGAACAATCAAAAACCACAACAAGGACAGCTCGATATTGAGTTGGATGAAAAAACGGCTGAAGGAATTTATTCTAATTTGGCAATCATCAACCATTCCTCATCGGAGTTTGTACTGGATTTTGTATCTATCATGCCTGGTATTCCTAAAGCTAAAGTGAAATCAAGAATTGTCTTGACTCCGCAACATGCCAAAAGGTTGTTGAAAGCCATTGGAGAAAACATTCACCGTTTTGAAGTCGCCCACGGCGAAATAAAAGACACAGAACAACCTCCAATCCCTCTAAACTTTGGTCCTGCGGGACAAGCATAATCTATAAAAGGCTCCGGAAACGGAGCCTTTTGCTTTTGTCACCTTTTGTCGGCTGTCATCCTTACATATAACAAAATAATAAATCTGTGATTCATCGTTAAATATGTAATCTAAATACACCCGCTATTAATGGGCTTTTGGCATATTTAACACTTTTCAATATGTGTTTTTTGTGATTTAAACGAGTATTACGGTGATTCATCGAAAATATTTTTTAGTAGAATAGGTTTGATTTAGTTTTGACCTCAGATAAGAGAAACAAAATTAATCTCTGCTTAAAATAAACAGTATGAATCATTTTTCTAAACAAGACAGAAACCAAAAAATCACTATGCTTTTAATGGTGTTCGCTTTTGTTTTAGTATCCAATGTGAAGGCATTTGCTCAGACTGCAGTAGAATACAATAATACTATTTCAAGTGCTACAATAGCTAGTACTTCAACTGATATGAATTCAATAAAACAAGAAACAGTATCTAATGCTTCTAATATGAATTTTGTGCTTTGGTTTATGGGATCTAAACAAGACCCAAATGTAAAAGTACTTCCAGCCGGTGAGAACACAAAAAAACAATTTATGACTTCTGGAATGGCTCCTAACCGTTTGTTGATCAAAGCTTTTTTGAAGAAAGCTGTAAACTTCGAGAGTGCTGTAGCTTAAGTAAAATTTTTAATTCTTAAAAAAAAACGCTAATTCAACAATTAGCGTTTTTTTTATAATTTCTGAGTTGAAAAATTTTACTTTCAATTTACTCAAACTCCGAAGTAAAAAACAACTTCACGTTTGGGTATTTATTCTGCGTCATTTGTATCGTGAAATCTGAATCGGCAAGGAAAACCAATTGACCATACTTATCGTGGGCCAAGAATTTTTGCTTGATTCTTCTAAATTCTTTAAACTCTTCGCTTTTTGGATCATTGGGTTTTACCCAACATGCCTTGTGAACCGGGAAATTCTCATAAGTACATTTAGCGCCATATTCGTGTTCCAAGCGATATTGTATTACCTCATATTGAAGTGCGCCTACAGTTCCAATTATTTTTCGGTTATTCATTTCCAGTGTAAACAACTGAGCAACGCCTTCATCCATCAACTGATCGATTCCTTTGTCAAGCTGTTTGGCTTTCATTGGATCGGCATTATTTATATATCTGAAGTGTTCTGGAGAGAAACTCGGAATCCCTTTAAAACTCATGACTTCACCTTCGGTCAGCGTATCTCCAATCTTGAAATTTCCAGTATCGTGCAGTCCTACAATATCACCAGGATAGGAGATATCGACGATTTCTTTCTTTTCTGCAAAAAAGGCATTTGGACTTGAGAATTTTAAATTCTTTTTCTGACGAACGTGGTAATAAGGCTTGTTTCTTTCGAAAGTGCCCGAAACAACTTTTATGAAAGCTAAACGGTCGCGGTGTTTTGGATCCATATTAGCGTGGATTTTAAAAACAAATCCGCTCATTTTTTCTTCCTTTGGGTCAACCAATCTTGTTTCCGATTCTTTGGCTCTTGGCGAGGGTGCAATTTCAACAAAGCAATCCAAAAGCTCTCGAACCCCGAAATTATTCAAAGCCGAACCAAAAAATACCGGTTGCAGTTTTCCGTCCAAATAATCCTGGCGGTCAAACTTTGGATAGACTTCGTCAATCAGTTCTAATTCTTCCCTTAGTTTATAGGCTGGTTTTTCGCCAATAATTTTCTCCAGCTCCGGACTTTTTACATCCGAAAAAGCGATGGTTTCTTCGATATTTTTGCGGCTGTCTCCACTAAACAAATTGATGTTTTCTTCCCACAAATTGTAGATTCCCTTGAAGTCATAGCCCATTCCTATTGGGAAACTAAGCGGCGTAACAGTCAAACCTAATTTTTGCTCCACTTCGTCCATCAGGTCAAAAGCATCTTTTCCTTCTCGGTCCAATTTATTGATAAAAACGATGATTGGAATTTTTCGCATGCGGCACACAGCCACTAATTTCTCCGTTTGTTCTTCGACTCCTTTAGCAACGTCAATCACCACAATAACACTGTCTACCGCTGTTAGGGTTCTAAAAGTGTCTTCGGCAAAATCTTTGTGTCCAGGTGTATCGAGAATGTTTATTTTTTTGTCCTTGTAAATAAAGGCCAAAACGGATGTTGATACCGAGATTCCTCTCTGGCGTTCAATTTCCATAAAGTCACTCGTCGCTCCCTTTTTGATTTTGTTGTTCTTTACCGCACCCGCTTCCTGAATGGCACCTCCAAAAAGGAGTAGCTTTTCCGTCAGGGTTGTTTTACCGGCATCGGGATGCGAGATTATCCCAAAAGTTCTTCTTCGCTGTATTTCTTCTAAAAAGCCCATATTTGTATCAATAGGCTGCAAAAGTACTATTTATAAATGCCATTTGAAAAAAATTGTACAATGTATATAAGACATTAGTTCGCAACGGTTCGTTAGTTCGAGTGATTCCGCTTTTTTTGCGGAATTGTATCGAGAACCATTGCATCAGTGAATCTTCTCAATAAATCCCGCCCAAAAGCGTGATACTCGAAGAGACAAAGAATGTTTAAACTAATCTTGAAAAACCATCACATTCCAAAAGGATAGGTTTCGGGAATTTGACCACCATCTGCTTCAATGTGCATTGGATGTAAAGCGTTAGTTTCATCAATGAAAATAAAAGCATCATATCTCTCCGGTAAAATGGAAGGGACGTAATTGCCGAAGCGTTCGTGCTCCGGATTATAAACCACACCAATGGCACGATGACCTATAGGATCAGCCACACATTTTTCGTTCTTGATTTTGTTCAGGAGCAACAATCTGTTTTTCCCGTTGCAGGCATGATGAAAATCGTTTTCCCAACTTCCTTCAACAGCATTGGGAACTCGTATTTTTCGCATGGCATCTCCCCAGCTTCTTGCTGCAACAACGCTTCCTTTGTAGGAACCAAATCCTACAGCTACTACTCCGTCATCTGCAAATTGTTCCTTCAACAATTGTCCCACATTAACCATTCCTTCTGATGCCATATCAGTGGCTCGGGCATCGCCTATGTGGGTGTTGTGCTCCCAAACGATAGTTTTTGCGGCTTTGCCATGATAATCCATCAGTCTTTCTAAAGTGGAAACCATGTGTTGGTCACGGATATTCCAAGAGGCTGAACCCCTTTTAATCATTGCCCGATAGTATTTTTCGGCATTTCTGACCACATAAGCATTTTGTTCCGTGCTCATTACATTTTCAGGATCCGAATTGTAGCTCTCAACCCTGCTTCTTATCTTTGTTAGCATATGAATCACGTCTTTTTCGCATAATTCCGGAACGAGTGCAGAGGCTCTAGCATAAGTTTGGCCTTCATCTCTGCCGAAAGGCTCAAAACATTTCATTACCTTTTTAGCGGCAATCAGCGCTACGGGGTCATTTTTCTCCAAATATTGAATGATGGAATGCATCGATTCCCTGAAACTATAGACATCCAGACCATAGAATCCCACTTTTTTGTTCGCAGGCAAATTTTCGTTGAAATTCTTGAGCCAGTCAATAAAAGCAGCTACTTCCCAATTCGCCCACATCCAGGTAGGCCAGCGTTTGAAATCATCGAGTACACTGTAAATGTCTTTTCCGGAATTTAGATAGCCTTTGGCAAAACGATTCAACCTGTAACAATCGGGCCAGTCACCTTCAACGCCAACAAAATAAAATCCTTTTTCCTTAATCAGGCGTTGAGTAATTTTAGCTCTCCATGTATAATATTCATGGGTTCCATGTGAAGCTTCACCAAGTAGTACATATTTGGCGTCACCAATATATTCCATTAGCGGATCTAAATCTTCCGAATTTTCTAAAACAGAAGAAGTTCGGCTCAATAATTCCACAATTTTGTTCGAATTAATATTGAGAGTAGGATTTGCTGTTGTTCTCATCGTGTTTATTGTTAAATGATACAATTAAAATAAGAGCAGGCAAAATAGGTTTTTGGCGGAAGTAGAGCAATATATAAAGTTAAGCTATATATTTGATAATGAGAAATTTTAGTGGTAATTTTTTTTTAATACATTTCAAAAAAAAATGGAGGTATGTCCAATTTTCTTAATATTCCCTTAATGGTTTAAAAAAAAAACGGAAGCAACAGTAATCCTCGCTACAGCGCCTCTAAAACCTACTTTTTTTAGCGAATTCGGAAAAATAATTACTGAAAGGGACCAAGCCCTTTCTATTTAATACATTATAACGTTTTCGTTAATAACATTAATCGTTTTTGATGTACCATTAATTATAGAAATAATATATTTGTAACGCAATAAATTATATTTCAACATTTAAAATAAGAAAAATGAGTATTATTATCAAAATTCACGCAAGACAAATTTTCGATTCAAGAGGAAATCCTACCATAGAAGTAGATGTAGTTACAGAAAACGGTGTTTTAGGAAGAGCAGCTGTTCCATCTGGTGCTTCAACTGGAAAATTCGAAGCAGTGGAATTACGTGACGGAGGAAAAAACTTTCTTGGAAGAGGAGTTCTAAAAGCGGTGGAAAATGTAAATACTAAAATCGCCGAAGAATTATTGGGAATATCAGTTTTTGAACAAAATCTGATTGACCAGACAATGATTGATTTAGACGGTACACATAACAAATCAATATTAGGTGCAAATGCTATTCTTGGTGTTTCACTTGCTGTTGCAAAAGCTGCTGCCAATGAATTAGGATTGCCTTTATACAGATATATTGGTGGTGTTTCGGCAAATACATTGCCTGTTCCAATGATGAATATCATCAACGGAGGATCTCATTCTGATGCACCAATTGCTTTTCAGGAATTTATGATTATCCCAGTAAAAGCAACCTCTTTTACACACGCTTTGCAAATGGGAACAGAAATTTTCCATAATCTTAAAAAAGTATTGCACGACAGAGGTTTGAGTACTGCTGTAGGTGACGAAGGTGGCTTTGCTCCAAACTTGGCTGGTGGTACCGAAGATGCTTTGGATACTATCAAAAAAGCGGTGGAAGCTGCTGGTTATAAATTTGGAGACGAAGTGATGGTTGCTTTAGATTGTGCTTCTTCTGAGTTTTACGTTGATGGAAAATACGATTATTCTAAATTTGAAGGTTCAACAGGAAAAATCAGAACTTCTGCAGAGCAAGTGGAATATTTGGCTGAATTAGCGGCTAACTATCCAATTATCTCTATCGAAGACGGTATGGATGAAAACGACTGGGACGGATGGAAATTGCTTACCGAAAAAATTGGAGAAAAAGTGCAACTAGTTGGAGATGATTTGTTTGTGACCAATGTTGAGCGTTTGTCAACCGGAATTGAAAAAGGAATCGCCAATTCAATTTTGGTAAAAGTAAACCAAATCGGAACTTTGACTGAAACCATTGCAGCCGTAAACATGGCAAAAAATGCGGGTTATACTTCAGTAATGTCACACCGTTCAGGAGAAACAGAAGACAATACGATTGCTGATTTGGCTGTAGCCTTGAATTGTGGTCAAATTAAAACCGGTTCGGCTTCACGTTCAGACCGTATGGCTAAATACAATCAGTTGTTGAGAATTGAGGAAGAGCTTGGAAATACTGCCTATTTCCCTGGTAAAAACGCTTTCAAAACTAAATAATATAGTGCAATTATAATGCAAATAGCCTTCCGCTGATGTGGAGGGCTTTTTTTTTATATATTTTAGTGATTTTGTGACTAGTGTGACTTTCTATTAGCGTAAATTTTCTTATTTTTGAAAAAATAAAATAATTTAATATTAATTATGTCAAAAGTAGCAACATTAGAAATTGATGGCAATAAATACGAGTTTCCACTATTTGTTGGAACAGAAAACGAAGTAGGTATTGATATCAATAAATTACGTGATTTGTCAGGAGCAATCACTTTAGATCCGGGCTTTAAAAATTCAGGAGCTTGTACAAGTGAAATCACTTTTTTGGACGGAGAAGAAGGAATTTTGCGTTATAGAGGGTATTCAATAGAAGAATTAGCAGACAAAGCAGATTTTCTTGAAGTATGCTATTTGTTAATCTTTGGAGAATTGCCTACTAAAGTACAATTGGGGGAATTTGAAACTCATATTAGAAAATATACCCTAGTCAATGAGGAAATGAAAAACATCATTGACGGTTTTCCAAAAACTGCTCACCCAATGGGGGTTTTGTCCGCCTTGACAAGTGCTTTGATTGCTTTTAATCCTTCGGCAGTAAATCCAGAAAACAAAGACGAATTGTATGAAGCCGTATGTAAACTTATGGGAAAATTTCTTGTAATCGCCTCTTGGACTTACAGAAAAAGTATGGGCTATCCTTTGAATTATTATGATAATACTCTTGGATATGTTGAAAATTTTATGCAATTGATGTTTAAATTGCCAACAGAACCCTACAAAGCAAATCCAATAATTGTTGAAGCCTTAGATAAATTGTTTATCCTGCATGCTGATCACGAGCAAAACTGTTCGACATCGACCGTGAGAATGGTTGGTTCTTCCCATGCTGGATTGTTTGCCTCTGTTTCTGCCGGAATTTCTGCGCTTTGGGGGCCATTACATGGAGGAGCAAATCAAGCGGTTCTCGAAATGCTGGAAGAAATTCATGCAAACGGTGGCGATGCCGATAAATATATGGCGAAAGCCAAAGATAAAAATGACCCTTTTAGATTGATGGGTTTTGGACACAGAGTTTATAAAAATTTCGATCCAAGAGCTAAAATCATCAAAAAAGCAGCAGATGAGGTTTTAAAAACACTAGGCGTTGAAGATCCCATTTTGGGCATCGCCAAAAAATTAGAAGAAGCAGCCTTAGTTGATGATTATTTTGTATCCAGAAAACTATATCCAAATGTCGATTTCTATTCCGGAATCATTTACCGCGCTTTAGGAATCCCGACGGATATGTTTACCGTAATGTTTGCCATAGGACGTTTGCCGGGATGGATTGCACAATGGAAAGAAATGCGAGAAAAGAAAGAACCTATCGGAAGGCCTAGACAGATTTATACTGGCTATGGACTGAGGGATTTTGTTTCTTCGGACAAACGTTAAAATATTTTTAGAAAGCTTCGCAAAATGCGGGGCTTTTTTTATCTTTGGCACACGAGCTATGCGAACTGACGAAGTAAAACACAATTGACTACTATGCTGGGACTAAACATAAAAAATGAAACTTCAAGACTGCGAGCGGTTGTTTTGGGCACTGCAATTAATAACGGATCCACGCCATCAATTGAAGAAGCATATGACCCCAAATCACGGGAACATATCCTAGCGGGAACCTACCCAAAAGAAGAAGATATGATACATGAAATGGAGGCTTTTGACCGGGTTTTCAAGAAATATGGGGTTACCGTTTTTCGCCCCGAAATAATAGAAAATTACAATCAAATCTTCGTGAGGGACATTGGTTTTGTTATTGATGATGTCTTTATAGAATCCAATATTTTACCGGACAGAGAACGAGAACTAGATGCTATTCAATATATAATTGACCAGATTCATCCGGATAAAGTTATTCGTCCGCCTTCAGAAGTTCATATAGAAGGAGGTGATGTAATGTTATGGAAGGATTATGTTTTTATTGGAACCTACAAAGGCAGTGACTACAAAGATTATATTACTGCAAGAACAAACACTCAAGGCGTACAATACATCCGGGATTTATTTCCCAATAAGATAGTTAAGGAATTCGATCTGGTAAAATCTAAAATAGAAGCAAGGGACAATGCCCTGCATTTGGATTGTTGTTTTCAGCCTGTGGGCAAAAATAAAGGAATAATTTACAAAAGAGGATTCCGCGAAGAAGCCGATTATCTTTTTTTAGTGAACCTTTTTGGCCCTGAAAACCTCTTTCATATTAACAGAAAAGAAATGTATCATATGAATTCCAATGTATTTTCTATAGATACCAATGTTGTAGTTTCTGAAAAAAAATTCAAGCGACTCAACACTTGGCTTCGCACCAATGGTTTTACCGTGGAAGAAATTCCCTATGCCGAAATTGCCAAACAAGAAGGATTATTAAGATGCTCCACCTTGCCATTAATTAGAGAATGAGAAATGTTTTATGTTGTAGGTTGTAAGTTGTAGGTTAAGCCAGATTTACAGCCTATTTAAAACGAAAGTGTTATGAAAAGTTATAAGGATTTAGAAGTTTACAGTTTAGGTTTAGAGTTGTTTTATAGGTGTCATTCTTATTCTTTAAAATTGCCAAAAAACAAGATGTATGAATTGGGGAGTCAATTGAGAAGGTCTTCTGATTCTGTTCCTACGAATATTGTGGAAGGTTATGGAAGGAAAAAGTATAAAGCTGATTTTGTGAAATTCCTAACTTACTCTTACGCCAGTTGTCTCGAAACTGTCTTTCATATCAAAAAAATTGCTAAATTATATCCTGAAATTATAGAAAATGAACAGGAATTCATAAATAGATACAATGAATTAAGTGCTAAAATTTATAATTTCATAAAGTATGTTGAAGAAAATTGGAAAACATAACCTACAACCCACAACCCATAACATACAACATATAACTTACAACCCATAACACCCAACCCTTCCAATGAACCAAACAACAAATTCTATCTTAATGATTCGTCCCGTGGCATTTCGGATGAACGAACAAACTGCCGTAAACAATTATTACCAAAAAGTACTTGATGGCTTGTCAAAGGAAACTGTGAACACCAAAGCACAAGAAGAATTTGATGCATTTGTGCAAAAACTCCGAATGGTAGGAGTCCATGTAATCGTAATCGATGATACCCAGACTCCGGACACGCCAGACAGTATTTTTCCGAATAACTGGATTTCTTTTCACGAAAATGGAGATGTGGTTTTGTACCCCATGTTTGCCGAAAATAGAAGAGAGGAACGTCGTGAAGATATTCTGGATATTCTCGAAGACCATGGTTTTGTTATTAACGAAATTATGGATTACACTTCGGCCGAAGAAGACGGATTCTATCTCGAAGGTACCGGAAGTTTGGTTTTAGACAGAGAAAATAGCAAAGCCTATTGTGCCTTGTCCCCTCGTGCAGATGAAGAACTGTTTATTGAATTTTGTGAAGATTTCGAATATTCTCCAGTAATATTCGAAGCTTTTCAAACAGTAGAGGGAGAACGAAAACTCATTTATCATACCAATGTGATGATGTGTGTTGGTGAAACCTTCGCCGTGATTTGTGCCGATTGCATTGATGACAAGAAGGAACGAAAAATGGTTTTGGACAGTCTCAGAGGAGATGAAAAAGAAATCATTCTGATTACGGAGGCCCAAGTCAATAATTTTGCCGGAAATATGCTCGAACTAAAAGGAGCAGATGACAGACGTTATTTGGTAATGAGCAGCTCAGCCCATCAGAGTCTTACCAAAAAGCAAATTGCCCAATTAGAAGAACATGTCACCATCCTGAGCTCCAGTCTCGATACTATCGAAGCCTGCGGTGGAGGAAGTGCCCGATGTATGATGGCAGAAATTTTCCTTCCAAAAGGAGAATAATTTAATTCCCAATAAATGATTGCAAGTGACATGTGTCAACAATATTGGCTCCCAAAGCCTTAATCATCTTAATCTCTTAATGATTCAAAAAATCACTAACTAAATTGTACTTTTGCCAAATGAAAAATAAAAAAACATTGGTTCTCGGTGCCAGCGCAAAACCAGATAAATATGCTCACAAAGCCATTACAATGCTGGTCGAAAAAGGACATTCCGTTTTAGCTATTGGCCAAAATGCCGGTGAAGTGGCAGGAATAAAAATCCAAACCAAAGCCATTCCATTAAAAAACATAGATACGATTACTTTGTATCTGAACCCAACACGCCAACGTGATTATTACAATTACATCGTAGAATCAAAACCAAAACGTGTGATTTTCAATCCCGGAACAGAGAATCCGGAGTTCTACCAATTATTGGAACTCAATAGTATAAAAGCCGAAGTAGCTTGTACTTTAGTGTTATTGACTACAAATCAGTATTAATGCTTGAAAGCTTTCGGCCTTTTAATGGCTGAAGCTTTTAGCGTTTTTTCTAAAGTCAAAATTCATTTATTTATATTGGTGCAAACCTGCTTAATCCTTGTATTCGCTATCCGAATCTGAGTTTATCTGTGTCCTAAATCGGACCTATAAAATGATTTTAACTTTTAGGCAAAACGCACTAGAATCAGTGCAAATCCGTTTAATCTGAGGACTATTATCAACTATAGCCTGCTAATGGATTTTCAACTAAAACCACGTTTCCTCCACCGCAGGTTTACCAATCAAACACAAGCCAGCAAATGCAATCAGGGTATTGACGATAATCAATTCATTGTCAAAGACATATCCGAAAAATAATGTTGCCTAATTTTCACTAATTAGCAGGGTGAGAAGGGGCGATAACACACAGATTAAAGGCACCCACTTGTCTTTGACTGTTTTTGACTTTACGAATAATCCAAAAGTATACAGCCCTAAAAGCCGACCATAAGTGTAAGAAGCGACCTTGAAAATCATTCCCACCACTGAACTGTCGTTAATGGCGTTAAAAAAGATAATTACCAGGAACATCAGGAACGAAAAGTTGAGATGCACAATATGTCGGCGGCGTACTATATTGGGATTATTTTGATTTTCAGTCTTTTCCATTCCCAAAAAATCAACACAAAAAGAAGTGGTAAGTGCTGTCAAAGCGGAATCGGTGGCGGCAAATGTAGCGGCCGTCAGCCCTAACAAAAACACGACCGAAGGCACAATACTCAGATGATGAAAAGCAATTTCGGGGAATAATAAATCGGTTCGGGGTTTGCCGGTAACCAAATCAGTAGGTACACCGATACCATTTTTCTCGGCATAAATGTATGTTAGTAGCGTTTTTTTAAATATATAGTTTTCGGGGTTTGTGTTTGTTAGTTTATCCCCTCATTCAGTATTTGCAGCATGTTATTGGTTTAAACCAGGCTGTTTTTTTGACGAATTGCACTACAGTATTTCATTTTTTACCATTCGGTTTTTTTAGAGCTTCCTTTTCGTTTATGATACAGTATATTACTTAAACTTTCAAAATTTACAGATTTAAATTAACCTGAGGTTGTAATTATCAAAACCGTCAGTTCGAGTGTTTTTTTTTGTAAGTGAAACGAGACAAAAAATGTATCGAGAACCGTTTTTAATAAAATCTGTCTTGTTCTCGAAACGATTTTCTATTGAAAATCACTCGAACTGACGATAAATTATTATTAAAAACTAACCCGTTGGGTGTAATTAAACTATTTGTGTTTTAATATTGTTTATTGGTCTTTCAAAAATAAATCTATTGATGAATTGAACCAAAGTTAAAGCTGTTATTTTAGCTAAAATTCTT
>NZ_JADHEC010000096.1 GCF_015277675.1 Flavobacterium soyangense | reverse complement strand
TAAGAAAGAACAATCCGTTTTTCAACAAAGAACTTTAATTGTAGTTTAAATCACATATATTTACGCTCTGATTAACAAAATTGAGTCCGTTTGAGGGTTTTTAGACGAACTGGCGTTGTGCGCAACCTTAACCGAACTGAATCTAAAAACAGAAATTTATATGGCAAATACAACAGAAGTGGTAATGACAACAAAAGACTATTTTGAAATTGCATTTTGGATTGTTAGTTTATTGATATTAGTTGTTACGGCTTTAGCTGTTTATTTTTCTCCCTTAAAAGCCGTTCAAATAGGGAGAAAACTAAATGACGAACAAATTCAACTGAAAGCCAAAAGCGACTTGTTTTTAACTCTTTTTTCTTTGCGTGGAAACCCAACGGCATACACATTTGTAAACGCCTTAAATCAGATTGACATTGTATTTCAAGACGAACTTGCTGTTTTAACTGCTTGGGATAAGTTATATGATTCGATGAACAATAAGAATTTAACAAATCCAAATGAAATCTGGAATTTATTAAGGACTGACCTACTTTCGGAGATGGCAATATCTTTGGGCTATAAGAAATTAAAACAGACTGCAATTCAGAAAAGTTACACTCCGATTGCTCACGAGAATGATAGTATTGAGAATTGGAATCATCAACAGGCGGAGAAACAGTTTTTTGAAACTGGGACGAAGATGCACAATATTTGGATTGAGAATTATTTGGCAAGTCAACAAACCCGAACGGACGAAATAGAAAAGGTATAATAGTCATAATTGAATGTATTAGTAAATAAAAAGGCAGACGCACAACAGCTGTTTTGATATAGCTGGAATTTAGTGGAATTACCGTTTCGCATCATAATTCTGCAAAACCAAAAACTGAAAGATTACGAATTTCCAGCCATCTCAAAGCAGCGGGACGTCAAACTGTCTAAAAACCTTCCTTTCCAATGTTTATTCTTTTGTATTAAAAATCGTTCAAAATATTTGGATAACTCCTTAGTTTTCTTTATCTTTAAGCAAGTATTTATC
>NZ_JADHEC010000095.1 GCF_015277675.1 Flavobacterium soyangense | reverse complement strand
AAGGCATAAAAAAAACAGGACCAACGTCCTGTTTTTTCGGCATTTAACAAAGAGGTGTGCTATTAGAACTGGTAAACGATACCCACAGCAACGGTGTCGTCTGAACCTACGCCCAGTTTGTGGTAATGACTCCAACTTACTGATAGTGTTTTATGTTCAGATAATGCCCGATGACTTTGTCATGCAGCTCCACCGATTTTGAGAACGACAGCGACTTCCGTCCCAGCCGTGCCAGGTGCTGCCTCAGATTCAGGTTATGCCGCTCAATTCGCTGCGTATATCGCTTGCTGATTACGTGCAGCTTTCCCTTCAGGCGGGATTCATACAGCGGCCAGCCATCCGTCATCCATATCACCACGTCAAAGGGTGACAGCAGGCTCATAAGACGCCCCAGCGTCGCCATAGTGCGTTCACCGAATACGTGCGCAACAACCGTCTTCCGGAGCCTGTCATACGCGTAAAACAGCCAGCGCTGGCGCGATTTAGCCCCGACATAGCCCCACTGTTCGTCCATTTCCGCGCAGACGATGACGTCACTGCCCGGCTGTATGCGCGAGGTTACCGACTGCGGCCTGAGTTTTTTAAGTGACGTAAAATCGTGTTGAGGCCAACGCCCATAATGCGGGCGGTTGCCCGGCATCCAACGCCATTCATGGCCATATCAATGATTTTCTGGTGCGTACCGGGTTGAGAAGCGGTGTAAGTGAACTGCAGTTGCCATGTTTTACGGCAGTGAGAGCAGAGATAGCGCTGATGTCCGGCGGTGCTTTTGCCGTTACGCACCACCCCGTCAGTAGCTGAACAGGAGGGACAGCTGATAGAAACAGAAGCCACTGGAGCACCTCAAAAACACCATCATACACTAAATCAGTAAGTTGGCAGCATCACCCAGTTTGTTGTCAGAATCGATCTGGTTGATGATGTAGTCAACATAGGTGGACATGTTTTTGTTGAAGTAGTAGGTTGCGCCCACTTCAAAGTAGTTCACCAGATCAACATCACCGATACCTTCTACGTCTTTCGCTTTAGATTTGGTGT
>NZ_JADHEC010000094.1 GCF_015277675.1 Flavobacterium soyangense | reverse complement strand
AATATTACTCGTTAAAAGGAGATTTAGTTTTTGATCCTTTTGCTGGCAGTGGTACTTTAGGTCAAGCTGCTTTAGACTATGGAAGAAATATATTTTTAACTGAAATACAATTAGATTACTTTGAACGTATAAAAGAAAAGTTAAATCTTTATTTCGATGTAGAATTTTTAAATTCAGATAGTTTTTTATTTAGAGAGGAAGTTATTGAATGAGTACTTTTACTACAGTTTCTTTAAAAAATGTTTTAAATAAATTATATGAAGGAGAAGATTATAGAGGAGAGGTTATTTCTTTAATACAAGATAATTTTATAGCGTATTCTTTAGATTTTCTAAAAAGAGTAATGTTAGCTAAAATTGAAAATAAAGATATTACAGTTGATTGGTATGAAAAAGAATTTATACAAAATGAAGATTTAAAAAAAGATGAAATCGCAATCAATTCTGGTATGAACATGAAAACTATTTCAAATAAGTATAAAACTACTAAAAAGGATATAGTAATATCAGCATCAAATGATCAATATGATGATTTAAAAAGAGCAATTGATGAGCTAATTGATGTTGAAAAAGATTTAGATTTAACATTAACAATTAAATATAACAAAGCTAGTGTTGACTTAACTTTAAATGAAACTCTGATAGTTATTAATACATTAGCAGTTAAACGTGCAGCAATTAGAGCGGGCGCTTGGAGTTCAATAGGTAAAAATATTGAAAAACCATTAATGAAAAGTCTATGTATTTTATATGGCGTTCCTGAAAAAAATTATGAAATCATATATAAAAAAGCAGATTATTCAAAAAATGAAGATATTTATAGTCGGGAAATAGACTTTTATTTAGTTGATAATACTGAGAAATCTTTGTTGTGTGAAGTAAAACTAATGGGTAAAGGTAATCCAGAAGTTGCAGATGCAGTCATTGCTAGAAAAACAAATTTATTTGTAGCTGATACACTTTCAGAAACAAATAAAAGACAGTTAAAAGATTGGAATATTGAGTGGATAGAGTTACGTGCTAAAAAAGGTTATGAAAAAGTCAAAGATGTTTTAAAATCTTTAAATAT
>NZ_JADHEC010000093.1 GCF_015277675.1 Flavobacterium soyangense | reverse complement strand
ATTCTCTCTAATTTTTTTACGATAACTGCATAGTGTTAACGGCAGGTACTCCGGTTCCGTTCAACACGGGGTTCATTGTTCGGCTTGCAGCCGCAACGAACCCCTAGCTGTTAGCAGTAGTGCATTTATTCAATGTGATTTTCTAATTTATGCTTAAATACAAAACTTATGCAAACCAAAATTGGTAAAGCAATCCAAGCCGTAAACACAAGTTCAATTCCATTTTGTCCACCAGAACCATAACATATTGTTTTAGAGTCAGTAAAAAATTGAGCTAAGCAGGCTTGTAGACTAATATATTCGATAAAATTAAATAATGTCAGTTTGGTCAAAGTTGGATTATTAGTTTTCTTAATATTTTCTATGAAAACAAAGGGCAACACTACAGAAATAAGACTTGTTAAAATCCATATTGATTTCCAAGAAGTGCTACAATCAATGCCGATTTTGTCAGTCAATAGTTGAAACAAAAAAAATAAAATTGCTGTAAAACCAGGAATAAAAAATCCAATAGCACAAGAAATTAAAGTAGGTTTTACAAAGTTAAATTTCATTTTATTTTATTTCAATTTTATTGATGTATTCCGTCAACTTTTAGCTGTTAGAAGAAGCACAATTAAACATTCAGTCCAAAATATATTCCGCTAACTATTGTCACGAGCAAACCTGAGTATAAATAACTTTTGGCTTTTAATTTTTCTGTTACATTTCTGAATTTTAAAATTCCAAATAGCAATGGCATTAAAAATAGAATTCCAAACCCAATATTTTCCGTTAACATAGCTTTGTCAGAAGTCGCTCCAGCCCCAGAACCAAAATAAAGAAAGAAAATTAAAATAAGTCCATAAAATCCAACAATCACAAAGAGCGATTCAATAACAACTAAAAGTAAAAACAATCTTAAGTTCATAATGATTTATTAGATTCGTGTTTTGGTGGTTGCATTACTGCTAACGCCAGTTCGTCTAAAAACCCTCAAACGGACTCAATTTTGTTAATCAGAGCGTAAATATATGTGATTTAAACTACAATTAAAATTCTTTGTTGAAAAACGGATTGTTCATTCTTA
>NZ_JADHEC010000092.1 GCF_015277675.1 Flavobacterium soyangense | reverse complement strand
CTTGAATTATGTATCGGCGGAAGAGGGAACCGGATTTACGTTTCAACAGAATTTATCCAGGGCAAAGATTGATTTCAAAAACACCAAAATCAAGTTTTACGACTATTTGGAAATTGAGGAAATCGATAAGATGCTAACCAAACGCCAAAACGCCCGCATCATAGTTCTGGACAACGCCACGGCTTATGTAGATGATTTGAAAACGGCAGTATTGCGAAGATTGAAAAGAGATTATCCCGATGTATTATTCATCATAATGGCACACAGTGAAAAAAACGAACCTACCACAGCAATGGCAAAATTAGCAAAGAAACTGTGTAACGTTTATTTCAGAATTGAAGGTTTAACGGCATTTGTAGGAGGCAGATGTCCGGGAGGAACAATAACAATCAACGAACAAACAGCAATGCTATTTCACGGTAGCGAAATCAAAAACAAAAAGGCATCATGAAAGCAACAACCCAAAATCAAATCCAAGATTACTTACAATGGTCGTCTGAAAAATATGAAGACAGATTATTATTAAGCGTTATGAAATGGTGCCAACATTATGGCCAATGCCCAAGCATAGTGCAACAACTATTGGCAAACTCACAAGTAAATCAATGGTTTATGCGTGAACATCACAAATGCGAACTTCAATTTTTGAAAATAGTGGATGTAGTACCACCCAAACACGATCAACTCCAAGCGCATTACAAAGCTTGCACGGCTCAAGTAATGGCGATATATCCAAAAGCATTGCTGGCTAAAATCAAGCGAAACAAAGACTTTTCAAACCTAATAGTAACCCATACGCCAGTGTATTATGCTAATTAAAATTACCCGCCTTGAGGACTTACACGATGTTTTGGACTATTGTTCAAATCAGCAAGCATTTGGGAAACCTGCCTGTTTTACAGTATTAGAACGCATTTGCATCAATCAAGAACGAGGCTCATTGTTGAGCCAAATTAATCAAGACAATCAGGAAGGCGACAAAAGGCACTACAAATGCCCGCCAAAGCTAGAGAGCAAAATCCGCTTCATCACTCAAAAAGTAATAGATATTAATTTAATAACCAATTAAAATGAACACAGAAACACAAGAAAAACCAGTAAAATC
>NZ_JADHEC010000091.1 GCF_015277675.1 Flavobacterium soyangense | reverse complement strand
CGATAAATACTTGCTTAAAGATAAAGAAAACTAAGGAGTTATCCAAATATTTTGAACGATTTTTAATACAAAAGAATAAACATTGGAAAGGAAGGTTTTTAGACAGTTTGACGTTCCCAATCTTTTGAATATGTATTGAAATATTCTGGACGATTTACTACCAAGGAACAGTATGGAAATATTATTTTAAAATCGAATTCTAAAGGTGAAATACTTCGTTTGAAAGATGTTGCCAATATTGAATTTGGAAGTTCAATGTACGACATTTATTCAAACTTAAATGGTAGACCTTCGGCTGCAATTGCTATTAAACAATCATACGGAAGTAATGCAAGCCAAGTTATTGAAGATGTAAAGGAAAAATTAGCAGAAATTAAAAAATCTTCATTTCCAAAAGGGGTAGATTACGAAATAAGTTATGATGCTTCAAAATTCCTTGATGCTTCTATCGAAAAAGTTCTTCATACTTTAGTTGAAGCATTTATATTAGTAGGATTGGTCGTCTTCTTATTTTTAGGAGATTGGCGTTCGACAATTATTCCTGCCATTGCAGTACCTGTTTCACTTATTGGAACATTTATTTTCATGCAGTTTTTTGGGATTACAATAAATCTTGTTACTTTATTTGCACTTGTTTTGGCGATTGGCGTCGTTGTTGATGATGCCATTGTAGTCATAGAGGCAGTACATGCCAAGATGGAAGAAGATCCTCATCTGGGGCCACTCAAAGCTACAAAAAGGGCAATGCATGAAATTAGTGGAGCTATTATAGCGATTACTTTTTTGATGGCAGCAGTGTTCATACCCATTGCGTTTATGTCTGGCCCAGTTGGAATATTCTACCGACAGTTTTCAATCACTATGGCAACAGGAATCATTTTGTCAGGTGTTGTAGCATTGACACTTACACCTGCACTTTGTGCAATGATGTTGAAAAAAACTCACGGTATAGCAAGAAAGAAAAGTCCGTTGAACAATTTCTTGGATGGTTTCAACGATAAATTCAACCAACTTACAGGGAGATATCAAGGCGTACTAGGAAAAATCGTTAATAAAAGAGCCATAACTTTTGGAATGTTTATTGCTTTTTGCACTGGAATATTTTTCTTAAATAATAACCCGTTGGGTGTAATTAAACTATTTGTGTTTTAATATTGTTTATTGGTCTTTCAAAAATAAATCTATTGATGAATTGAACCAAAGTTAAAGCTGTTATTTTAGCTAAAA
>NZ_JADHEC010000090.1 GCF_015277675.1 Flavobacterium soyangense | reverse complement strand
AAAATTAGAACAGGATTTAAAAAATTGGCATGGAGCATTTATTATAGTTTCACATGATCGCGCTTTTTTAGATAACTTATGTACTACTATATGGGAAATTGACGAGGGGAGAATAACTGAATATAAGGGGAATTATAGTAACTATGTTGAACAAAAAGAATTAGAAAGACATCGAGAAGAATTAGAATATGAAAAATATGAAAAAGAAAAGAAACGATTGGAAAAAGCTATAAATATAAAAGAACAGAAAGCTCAACGAGCAACTAAAAAACCGAAAAACTTAAGTTCATCTGAAGGCAAAATAAAAGTAACAAAGCCATACTTTGCAAGTAAGCAAAAGAAGTTACGAAAAACTGTAAAATCTCTAGAAACCAGACTAGAAAAACTTGAAAGGGTCGAAAAGAGAAACGAACTTCCTCCACTTAAAATGGATTTAGTGAACTTAGAAAGTGTAAAAAATAGAACTATAATACGTGGTGAAGATGTCTCGGGTACAATTGAAGGACGGGTATTGTGGAAAGCAAAAAGTTTTAGTATTCGCGGAGGAGACAAGATGGCAATTATCGGATCTAATGGTACAGGAAAGACAACGTTTATTAAAAAAATTGTGCATGGGAATCCTGGTATTTCATTATCGCCATCTGTCAAAATCGGTTATTTTAGCCAAAAAATAGATACATTAGAATTAGATAAGAGTATTTTAGAAAATGTTCAATCTTCTTCACAACAAAATGAAACTCTTATTCGAACTATTCTAGCTAGAATGCATTTTTTTAGAGATGATGTTTATAAACCAATAAGTGTCTTAAGTGGTGGAGAGCGAGTTAAAGTAGCACTAACTAAAGTATTCTTAAGTGAAGTTAATACGTTGGTACTAGATGAACCAACAAACTTTCTTGATATGGAAGCTATAGAGGCGTTTGAATCTTTGTTAAAGGAATATAATGGCAGTATAATCTTTGTATCTCACGATCGTAAATTTATCGAAAAAGTAGCCACTCGAATAATGACAATTGATAATAAAGAAATAAAAATATTTGATGGCACATATGAACAATTTAAACAAGCTGAAAAGCCAACAAGGAATATTAAAGAAGATAAAAAACTTTTACTTGAGACAAAAATTACAGAAGTACTCAGTCGATTGAGTATTGAACCTTCGGAAGAATTAGAACAAGAGTTTCAAAACTTAATAAATGAAAAAAGAAATTTAGATAAATAAATTACTTTAAATTTAAGCA
>NZ_JADHEC010000008.1 GCF_015277675.1 Flavobacterium soyangense | reverse complement strand
CAAGAATTTTAGCTAAAATAACAGCTTTAACTTTGGTTCAATTCATCAATAGATTTATTTTTGAAAGACCAATAAACAATATTAAAACACAAATAGTTTAATTACACCCAACGGGTTCTTAATAGTATAATTTATCTTATTTGAGCCAGAATATAATACAGAGAATAGGAGTTATTTTGAAATTGTATTGAATCCGACATATGCCATAAAAAAAGCCCGGAAATTTATTAAATTCTGGACTTCCTTCAACGAATATGATATGTAATTGGTTTATTTTTTCCTTCCGACAAACCGAATTACAGAACCTTTACCAATATGATATTTGCCTTCTTCTAAAAGAATTTCTTTTTCCTCTAGTAGTAATATTTCATAATTTTCAAAGTCAGCAGCTATTTCAGCAGTAGAAAACAACATATTAATATCTTTTGGGCCTCCCACTTTAGGGTCAAACTCGTTATAAGTTAAGTGTGCTTTACTGAAAGCTTCGAAAATAATTAAACCACCTGGTTTCAAATAGTCATTTAATTTTTTATGCAATATTGATTTTTTTTCGGCAGCAAAATGGGCATAGATTAATCCAATTGCATCAAATGATTCCTTATTAAACTGAAGCTCTTCAAGATCACCAACAATATAATCTATAGTCACCTTATTTTCTTTTGCCAATTCTAGTGCCTTTAGTTTACCTTCTTCACTTAGATCAAATGAAGTTACTTCCCAACCTAATTGTGCAGCAAAAACGCCATTACGTGCTTCGCCATCGGCAGGCATTAAGAGATAACCAGGCTCAAATTTTTGAAGCCATTCTTTGAAAAATAGATTGGGTTCTTTGCCGTAAACAAAGTCATTGTCCATATATCGCTCATTCCACATATTTTTATATTCTTTATCCCAAGATTTATTCACGATTGTCTTTGTTAAAATTGTTCTAAAATCATTTTTTTGCTTGCAGTCATTCCGGCCGTCGTTCCCATTGCTACGGAATTTGCAACTGTACGAATACGTGTTGTACTATCCCCGCAGGCAAATATGCCTTCAACAGTAGTTTCTTGAAAAGGATTCACCTTGATATAGCCTTCTTCATTTAATTCGCAACCCAAAGCTTCCGGAATGGAGCAGTGTTGTGCAAACGAGTTACGAGAGTACATAGCTTTCACTTCGGCTTTTGAACCGTCTTTGAAAATAATATTTTGCAGATATCCATTACTATGTTCCAGTCTTTCAATTTCGTTTTCTACAATATTTATTTGATGTTTTTCCAGTTTTTCTGATTGTACATTAGTCAGTGTTGATTTTCCGTTGGTATACAACGTTAAATCATTTGTCCAATTGGAAATCAGCTTTGCTAATTCATTGCCATGCTCACCATTGCCGAATATACCTGTTTTTTCATCTCGAACTTCATATCCATGACAATAAGGACAATGCAACATTGAAATACCCCAACAATCCGAAAACCCTTCAATGTCGGGCATTTCATCTTTAATCCCTGTTGCAAAAATCAACTTATTTGCTTCGAATGTTTCTCCTGAGGTTACCTGAATTTCGAATCCATTATCTGTTTTTTTTCCATTGGTTGCCAAACCGTTAAAAAAGGTAACAGTATCATAATCCTCAACTTGTTGTTTTGCAAGTGTTGCAATTGCTGCCGGAGTTTTACCATCTTGGGTAAGGAAATTATGCGAATGAGGTGTTTGTGCATTACATGGCTTTCCGCTATCAATAATTAAAACTTCTTTTAAAGCTCTGCCTAATGCCATTCCTGCGGCTAGTCCTGAATAACTTCCACCTACTATTATTACATCAAATTTTTTATTGTCTTTCATACTATTGTTTTTTGAAATTTTTGTTAAAGGAAATGGTAATGAAAGCGCCACTACTGCAAGTCCACTTTGCTTAATGAATTTTCGTCTCGGTACTATTTTTGAAGCTTCGAACACGACTAATTTTTTATGTTTTCAAGTGATGTATTGCTTATGATATTGATTGCTTTTGTCGATAAATACAACCCAAATCCATATACCAAATGAATAAATAACGACTTTATCATAAGTTGACCTTGTTCAGGTCTATTGGAAAAAGCTATTCCAAAACCAAGTGCTGGTTGCAAAATGAAAATCGGAAAGACCAAAGTGATGAATGCAATAAACAAAGCGGGTACCAATGTTGGTTTAGTAAGCCATTTTTTTCCAAACATTGCCAACAACAAAAAGGCAAATATGATTCCAATACTATAGTGGGCGATTCGCCCAATAATTAGTTCGTTTGCAATACTAGGTGTTTCAATAATGGTTTTATGAAAAAAAATCCCTTTAGGCAGGTATGCCAACCATCTACCCACAAAAAGGATTCCACGAGGATTGCTTCCAAAAAGACTTACTGTAAATGTAAAGATATCTATTGCAAAAGTAGCACCAATACCGATTAGAATGGTTTTTACAATCTTCATTTTTAGATTATTTTTTGTCAATTGCAGTTGAAAATTGACGCATAATAAAATCTATAAAAGGGACACCAACAAACACTACCCAAGGAACTAATATAAGGGTAAGAAATAAGGTTTTTATATACAAAGGCAAAACCAATGTTGATTTACTTAATAGATAAAGACATAATGTGATAGAAGGATAAATTGCAACCCATATCTTTAAGGCCGTCATTAATTTCATTTTTGTTTTCATACCGATTACTTTTTTTGAATAGTTAAATTATTTATTCAGCAAAGATATTGGCAGTTTTGCGTTGAAGGATAGGACAAAAATGAAGTTGAATAGGACTTATTTAAAGTTGTTTCGGAATGCCTCGGGAGAAAATTCTGTATGTTTTTTAAAAAAGCGTATAAAATAGGAAATATCATCGTAGCCAAGGTAATCCGCTATCTGGTTTACCTGATTGGAGGTTGCCAGAAGTTGTCTTTTTGATTCTAAAACAATATGCTCATTAATCAGTTCAGAAGGCGTTTTATTAAGAGATGTTTTAGTAATGGCATTTAATTGATAGGTTGATATATTCAACATATCGGCATATTGTGATACTTGTTTGTTATTCGTAATATTTGCCTCCAAAAGGTCTAAAAATTTTTCCAGTTGTTGCTGTGAGTAAGGGTTATTCTCTTTAGATGCAATTTTCATGTTTTGTCGATGCCTTACTAATTCAATAAAGAAGATACTTAGATTTGATTTAATGACCTCTTGATAGCCTTCCTGTTTTTCGCCATACTCTTTTAAGATATAGGACAAAATAGTCTCTAGCTTATTAAATCCATCACCATCAAGATTGCAAAAATTGATGTGGCTTACTTTGCGTAAAAGTTCTTGTGCCAACTTATTTTGAGAATTAAAAAAATCAGTCTTAAATTGAAGTAAATATCCTGTGCTTCCCACTTTTAAAGTAAGTTGATGTACCTGTCCCGGACGCATCAGGAATATAGTATTGTTTCGAACTTCAAATTGTTTAAAGTCTATCTCATGAAAACCGCTCCCTTTTTTTAAAACCAGTATGTAATAAAAATCATGTCTGTGCAGCTCCTGAACCATATCTTTTTCCTCCAGCAACTCATGAATATCCCTGATGCTAAAGCTTCCGGACAAGTTCGGTTCTTTTGGGATTTGTTGAATATGTCTTATTGGAATGTTTTCCATTTTCAGTTACTTTTTTACTTAATTTCTTTAAATTGAAGTAGTATTTATAGGTTCTAATTACAATAAACTATATGACTAGAAAATCTCTTAAAGTTTTACAAAGTAAACCAAATCCTTTTTAATTACCAAAGAACTCGTTTTTTTACTTTTTGATTATTGCCAAAATGAAGCTAAAGAAGAGTTTGGATATGCAAATAAAACCCGCAGTATTAGTTAAGCAACATTTTTAAACTTATTTTTCTGTTTCCAGAATTCTTCAATTGTTTTATAATCTAGAGCGGAATGCCTTCTTTTTCTATTATACCAAATTTCTATAGATTTAAATATATCTCGTTTCGTCTATTCTTTTGATATAAGTTTATTTCCTTAAATTTGTTCTGTTTTCAAAGTCTTAAAAAAGCTCTCAGCTACTGCATTATCCCAACAATTTCCTTTTCTACTCATACTTCTTGTAATCATTGTATAAGAAATCTGTAAGGGGGGGGTATAACCCCGGTTATTTTTTAATTTTTTAGAAATAAAAAAACCAATAAAGAAAATAGATTCTTTATTGGTTTTAAATTAATAATCATATTTAATTATGATTTTTTCAATTTGTTCCAAGCTGCATCAATGTTATTTAATTGTTTTTTCTCATCCTTATTCCACTCATTTAATGTGTTAAAAGGAGTTCCGTTGAAATCACCGTTAAAAAACAAATACAATTTACCGTCGACTATTTTAAAAGTTTCAGGGTTAACAGGAAATTTTGATTGTTTTTCCGAAACACCCCAAGCACAATATCCGTCACAAACCGGAAGGTATTTTTTTGGGTTAGCTTTAAAAGCTTTCTGATTTTTTGCTGATGCAAAATAGTATTTTGCGCCATTTTGCTCAACCGTAAATTTTTGACTTCCTTTAGTCGCTTTATTTACAGTAAAGTATGACACTACATCATAACCACCATTAGCGATGCCTTCTTGGTTAACCGGAGCCGTGTTTTGTGCTGACGCAAAATTTGAAAACAGTGCTAATACAGCAACTACAACTAAATTTTTTAAGTTTTTCATTTTTTTTATTTTTTAAATGTTTTATTTGTCATTATTGACTCTGCAAAGTTGCGATAGAAAAGTTTAGAGGGAATAGGCATCTTTTCCCTTTAATTTGACTTTTTTTCCCTTTGTAAATATTTTTAAATTATTTTCCACTTTTCTGATTCTCTTTTTAATATTCATGCTGTAATTCCCTACTATTATACTGTGACTAATCTTCATTTTTTTGAAAAGGATTAGGAGATTATTTTTTTATTCATTTACAAATGGTAAAATATTTCTTTAAGGATATGCAAAAAAAAAATGATATTAATTTCGACTGCCACCAAAAAGTTAGAAACTATTTTGGGGTATTTTTATGGAAAGAAAAGTTAATTTTAATTATGCATTTTAGCTTGAATGAGTAATAAAATTAGTATTAAAGAAACATTATTCAATAAATTGCCATAAGTTTATAAATTCCTAGGGGATATCAGAATAATCCCCATCCGGAAAAAAAATAATATCAGGCTTTTTTTGGGGGATGTAATATATTCCATTCTTCTCAGGCAGGCATATCCATACCCTTTTTTTTGCTTTCTGAAAGAACAGTTACATCCGATTTTAGGAATCTCACGAATGATATTAGTAATGGCTTTCTTCATTGAATGTCAGGATAATTACCTCGATTTTACTTATTTTATTATGTGGACTTTAACTGCTATTAAATTTAGGAATTCCTATATTTCAAGTTCGTCTAGTCTTATTTTCTGTTTATTAAATCGAGAAGATTTACATCATTCCCCAATAATATGTCATTAGAATTTATTCTACCTTCCTCGGAACCATTTTCCAATTTAAGAACCCCTCTAGGACATACTGCCGAGCAAATACCGCAGCCCACGCAGGATGAGCGTACAATGTTTTCGCCTTTTTGCGCATAGCTTCTCACATCGATTCCCATTTCGCAATAGGTGGAACAATTGCCACACGAGATGCATTGGCCTCCATTCGTTGTTATTCTGAATTTTGAAAATAATCGTTGTTGTAATCCCAGAATAGCCGCCATTGGACAACCAAAACGGCACCAAACCCTATTTCCCAAAAGCGGATAAAATCCTACTCCAATTACACCGCTAAAAGCCGAGCCAATGGCAAAACCATACCATTCCCTTAATTTATTGCTGTCAATAAACAGAATGTTGTTGTTTCCGGAAAAATAATTCATCAATATAGAAATTACTATAATTGCCACCAATGAAACCATCGTATATCTTGCATCAGTGTCTAAATCGTTTCGTTTGAACGCAAATAGAAAAGAGGTAAAAATGATTAAAAAAACAACAATTCCAATAGTGAATTGGTCTTTTGTAATAATGCTCATTCCAGGATTATTTGATAAAAAAGTAAAAATTACCGCAATAGTCATAACAAATGAAAACACCAAAACCGAATGAATTAACCAGCGTTCTATTTTCCAGGTTGACTGTTTTTTGCTTGACAATTGCCTAAAACTATCGCCAGCGGTTTCTGCTAAACCTCCACATCCACAAACCCAAGAACAGTACCATCGTTTGCCGTAACGATAGGTCAGTATTGGTGAAATAATAAATATCATAGCCAATCCAAACATGAGCATAAATAGTCCTAGGTTGCCACCATTAAGCAAGTTTGTTAAATGCCAGTCGCTAAAAAAATAATAATTTAAGGGCCACATATTTTTTAAATCTTTAGCAAAATAGGCTTTCTCAGGATTTAGTTTTTCTAGAATTTCTGGAATTAGAAAGGCAAATCCCAATTGAAAAAACATCACAGACGTGGTTCTGACCAGTTGATATTTGTTATGGCGGTATTTTAAAATAAATTTATAGCCCAATCCTAATATTGCGATTGTATATAATGAACCATAAACAAACCACTGTGTTGCAGCTTTGCCATTTAACAGTAAACTTAAAGGGTCAAAAAATGCCACAATTCCTGTATTGGCCTGTCCATTTTCGCCAAGGCCTAAATACTTTGGAAACCAATAAATAGTCACATAAAAAGAAGTTAACAAAATGCCGGTAATCCACCCCAACATTCCTTTTGAGGATAAACTTTTAAACCAAACTCCATTGTTTTGTATCCCTTCAGGCTTTGATAAATAGGTTTTGTTGGCATAGATAATAATTCCGGTAAATATTGCCGTAATTGAGACCACCAGCCAAAGCGTCTTATTTGGGAATGTGACATTAAAAAAAGCCAATGCCAAAATGAAAAGTCCAAGAAATCCAATTCCGAAACCCAATTTTTGATAATTACTTATTTCGTTTGGATTGTGTGAAGCGATGGAAAGATTTTTGTCTGAATTTTGCATATTTATACTTTTATAATGTTGGTAAATTGATTTTGAAATGATTTATTGATTTCTTTTTCAAATGTTGAAAAGAATTCAGGGTCGAAATTTGCTTCCTTCAAATGTTGCATCACATAATCGACCGTTTGATTTTCAGAGAGTACTTTATCAAAAAATTCGTGGCGCATTCTTATTCCGAAAGTATTAATGCCATGAAATAATCTTGTGTTAGTGTCAAATGCGATTCGGACTGCTTTTTTTCCTGAGGAATGTTCCCAATAAAACTGATCCTCATTTTCTAATGGATTGGCAAAAACCCATCCGTAGGTTTGGTATTCGATGTCAAAAAATTTGGCCGAATTGAACCAATGTCCGGGATTATATTGCATTGATTTACCACAGATGGTTTGTGCCAGGGCCTCGCCCATCATCCTGCCGGTGTACCATACGGCCTCTATTGGTCTGCGTAGACCTATGCCTTCGTGTTGTTCTGCACAATCCCCAATAGCATAAATGTCTTTAATATTCGTTTCTAAAAAGCGATTTACTTTTACCCCTCGACCCAATTCAATTGATGAAGTTTTTAGAAAATCTATATTTGGAGAAACTCCAACGGTTAATCCAACGATGGAACATTCTATAATTTTGCCCTTGTCTGTTATTATGGCTCTAGCAAATCCATTTTCATCTGATATTATTTCATCTAAATTGGTGTCCAAACGTAAATCGACATGATGTTCCAGGATATGACGGTTTATTAATTCACTTTCACCCGGAGGCAAAACACCATTCCAAAAACTTTTTTCCCTTACCAAAAAAGTTACAGGAATATTTCTAGAGAGAAGCATTTCCACTAATTCGATGCCTATCAATCCGCCGCCCACTACTACGGCTCGTTTACAATTTGGAGCAAGTGTTTCAAGTTGTTCAATATCTTGTTTGTGATATAAGCTTACCACACCATTTAAATCTTGGCCTTTCCAACCAAATTTGTTCGATTTTGAGCCGGAGGCTATTACTAACTTATCGAAAGGCAATCGTGTTTTATCAGAGAAGACTACTTCTTTATTAGTAGTATCTACTTCATTAACAGTTTTTTGAATTAAATCAATGTTGTTTTTCTTCCAAAATTCATTCTCGTAAGGTTGAGTATGTTCGAACTTCATATGGCCCATAAATACATACATTAAAGCCGTCCGAGAAAAGAAGTACTCACTTTCAGAAGAAATGACGGTGATTTTTTTCCAAGATAATTTGCGAATATTTCTCGCGAGAGTTACTCCTGAAATTCCATTTCCAATGATAACTATGTGATCCATAAGATGTTGTGTTAGAGTTTAATAAATTAAATAACTAAAAAATATATATTTCTGCTGACCAACTTAAATTATCAAAAATATTTAATAGTCTGGTAAACAGTTTTTTGTCTTTTTTTATTTTTATGCTGGTTACATTACGATTAAATATAAACCAATTATTGTTATGCAAATTTGTATGTAATTAGGTTATAAATTCCCCCTCATTTTTACCTAAATAGTTATCAATTTTTCCCAAAAAGAAATATTTTTTAAAATTAGTAACAAAGCATCGGTTGGCTAATCTTACTTATTTAAATTTTATTTCTAGATTGTTTTTTATGGAAATTTAATTAGAGTTTAAGATATAAAAAACAAATATTTTCATGTTATTTATTCTGGATGTAGTTGGAGAATATACCACAATATCAATTTTTTCTAACTGTGAATTTAGTCAGGTCTTTTGAATGTTTTATTTAAGTATGGTATTTATTTACTTTTTTTAAAACATAGATTGATTAACGTATTGTATTAATTTGTTGTTGCCATTGAATTTTTATTTAAATTTTGTTGTCTTTTCTAAAACTGTTTTGGTAAACACCTTGTTTGTTTTAAAAAAAAATGTGAAAAAGATGGTATCTTTTTAAATTCTAAATTAAAGGTCATCTCTTTTATGGTGTCATCAGGTAAAATTAACAGTGTTTTAGCTTCTAAAATGATTTTATCTTGAGTAATTTCTAATGTTGTTTTTTTCTAAATGATTAGCAAACATAGGTGTAGAATTAATTATGCGAAAGTGGTTGCGGAATAAATGATAAATATTCGGGAAAATGTGTCTATTATAATTTCTTTTTCCTAATTCATCTTTGTAAAGTCGTTAGAGACAATTTTTTATAAAAACAGTTGGACAATAAAAATTATTAATTATGGCACATTTAAAAGTTTTAAGGGGATATGAGGGGACGCCTAAAGTTAGGGGATTTTTTAATTCAATTCAAGGTAAATTTAAGGATGGGAAACTTAAGTCAACTTTTTTTAAGTTTAAAAATCCTATTGATTATCAAATTAAAAATGTTGAAGGTGTAGATATTTTCTATAAAGAAGCTGGACAAAAAACGAAGCCATCTTTAGTTTTGTTGCACGGTTTTTCAACTTCGTCCTATTTTTATAATGATTTGATAAATAGATTGTCAAATGAATATCATATAATTGCACCTGACTATCCGGGCTTTGGAGATAGTGAAAAGCCATCCTTTACTGATTTTGAATATACTTTAGAAAACTACGCCAAAATTTTTAGTAATCTTTTAAGTGATCTTAATATAAGAAATTACAGTTTGTATTTAATGGATTCGGGCATTCCTTTAGGATTATATATGGAAAATCTATATCCAGAAAAAATTAAATCGTTAATAATACAAAGTGATTGTTCTCATAAAGATGTTTCAGAAGCCTGTAGGAATCTTTTATACTCATTCTGGAAAAACAAGGTAATTCAAAATAAAGTTAAAGTACTTGATAATTCGTTATGTGTTGATGGTTCGAATTTGCAATGTTATTATGAAGGTTTTAAATCAAATAGTAGTACTACGGACAATTTTGGGCTTGATTTAAGGCATTTATGGCTTTATAATATTGGTGATATTAATTTGGCTTTATTTTATGATTACCAAAATTTTTTAAAAATGAGTCATTATTAAACTGATGTTTTATCGTATATGGATGCCCCTCACAGAATTGATTATGTAGGTGGTAATTATTTTGAAATAAAAGAAGGCAATGTAATTGCCTATAAAAAGCCTGATTATAAAAGAAAAAAATTTGATAATTTTGCTTATGACCCTTTATATGATCGAATTTCTAAACAATTGGTTGAGATTGTTGTGGAAGTGGAGTGATTTTTCATCAGTAATGCAATCTTAAATCTTAAGAATTTTTTTAATTTTTTTATTTTTTTTTTTAAATAGTTATTTTTTTTTGTTTGCAAAAAATCAATTAATTTTGGGTTAAATGATTGATTATTAATTTTTTAGTATTGCAAATATAATTATTTTAAATTAGTTAAGCCCCTCAGTAAGAACTATAAAAATTAGGTGTTTTAGGAATAATTATTATATTTAAAAATTAATTAAAATTAATTTTTATGATATACTCTAAGGAAACAGGCGAGTTTTTAAGGGTAATTGAACTCACCGAAGAAAATCAAGATTTACTTTTTAATAATATTGAAGGTTGTTTAACAGTCTTATGGAATACAGGAGATGAAATGACAATTAAAGTTGACGGTGTGTTGCATCATCTGGTAAAAAATGAATTTATTTTTTTAACGCAGGTACATAAAATTGATTCTTTATCTATTGTTAGTGCTAGATTAATCAGATTCAACAGGTCGTTTTTTTGTGTTGTGGGTTATGATGATGCTGTAAGTTGTAAGGGAATTTTGTTTTTTGGATCTTCTACGATTCCTAAATTTATTGTCGTTGATGAGAATTTCGAGAAATTCGATATGCTTTGGAAAATGCTTCGCTTGGATATGGCTACTAATGATAATCTACAAATTGATATGTTGCAAACGATGTTAATAAGGATTCTAGTTGAATGTACCAGATGTTTTAAAAAATTTACAAATTTTGAAAAAATCGAAAAATATCAGTCGGATGTAGTTAGGGAATTCTATTATTTAGTAGAGTCTCATTTTATCGAACATCATGATGTTGCATTTTATGCTTCAAAACTTAATAAATCGCCTAAAACTCTTTCAAATCTATTTTCAATAATTTCAAACAAAACACCTCTTCAAGTTATTCATGAAAGGTTAATTCTTCATGCTAAAAGGCAAATACAATATTCAGAAAGATCTGTCAAAGAAATTGCTTATGATTTAGGGTTTGATGAAATTCAAACTTTTAGTCGATTTTTTAAAAATAAAGAAGGAGTTTCTCCCTCTGAATATAGAGGATTAATAAAATTTATGACATAGAAGGAAGTATTGTTTATTAATCGATAATAAGGTGTCTTAATAGACTGCACCCAAAAGTTTGGACAAATTTATAATTAATTTTGATAATAATGAGCTCGATATTGTATCGGGCTCATTTTGTTTAAATTAGACTTATTTCTGTCATTGTTATAATATTTTATATATTCATCTATTTCATTTTTTAATTGGTCTATTGATGTGTATTTTTTCAGATAAAACAATTCTGATTTTAATATACCGAAGAAATTTTCAATAATTGCATTATCAAGACAGTTACCTTTTCTAGACATACTTTGTATGATACCTTTTTCTTTGAGCTGATTTTGATATCTTTTCATTTGATATTGCCAACCTTGATCCAAATGTAATATTATATTACTAAAGTTGCAAAATATTTTATAAAGTTGCAAAACATGTTACAATAACAACAAAATTTGAGGGATGCTTTGTTAGTTCACTTTATTCGAGTGTAAAACTTCTTCAACTGGGTACACAAAAGTTAATGGGATGCTTGGACTGATCTATAAAAAAGCCAATAATCTTGGTTATAAAACCGCCAAAAGAAGATTTGTTTTGGAACTAAGAGAGCTTATTACAGGCATTATGATTGTGTTTTCGGGTGGAGATCCCTTAAATGTATTTAAAACATAAGTGGCCGGAATTTCTTCCGACCACAACTAGTTCAGCATACTCTTTGTTATTTTTAAATTATTTAAAAAAAAATTAAACATTAATTCAACTTCTTCAGCCTTTTAAGAGCTTCTGTAAACTGTTATAATAAGTCCAACAAATTTTTAGCCCCAACATAACGTTCAACGGTAAATCCCTCAGCATAATGAACATTAATCGCTCTTCCAAAAATTTTATTCGTACTCTCTATTTGACTTAACAGTGCTAATATCCCACTTGCAGAAGAATCATTTGCAGAAACAAACTGTGATTCATAGGCCTTAATAGCACTCATCTTTTTTTCAAAAACATCAGTAATATCTACTACAACATCTGGTTGGATAAAATAGTCTTGAATATAATGATACACCGCTTCTGGACGCCATTTTTCTTGTTGAATATCCTCATCAAAAGTCACAATTTTCTTTAAGCCTGATAAAAAAGCAGCCTCAGACACAAGTTCTGAAGCTTTTTTATGATCTGGGTGGCGGTCATTAATGGCATTGGCCAAAATTATTCTGGGCTTATATTTTCTGATAAGTTCAATTACCTTTAATCTATTACCGTGATTGTTTTTGATGTTTCCATCTTCAAGATATAATTGTTCTCGACCAAAAAGCTTTAATATTTCTGAAGCATTATCGGCTTCTTTCATCCTAGATTCCACTGATCCAAAACTACCTAACTCACCCTGGGTTAAATCAACAAAAACAACTTTTCCGCCTTGCAAAGTTATATTCAAAATTACGCCTGCAGCCGCACATTCAACATCATCCGGGTGGGCACCAAAAGCCAAAACATCAACGTTCATAAAAATATTATTTATAATTTTTAAATAATGTAGTCGCAATATCTTTTCCAAAACCAAAGGTCTAATTGATTCCTAGCTCTATATAAGGAAACTCATTTTATCCGTAGGTGGCTAAATAAAAACTGACTTTCACTTCAATGAATTCTATTTCACTACCGGTCAATCAGTCTACTCCTGACGTCTGTTCCATTCGTTCATAACCTGCTCTACTTCCAAGCTTTTCTTAAAAAATTTTATCGAATCTGTAAACGCAAATTTAGCATAATTCATAATTCCAATTTTTTAATCGGTTTCAATATTTGTTGCAAAAGCTATATAAGTCGAAAGTGGCAATGCTGGCAATTTACCTTTTAATTGCAGTATTACTTGCCCTCTATGATAGGAAGAGTGATTTACAAGGTGAATGATCAAATCCTCAATGCTAATTGATGCCTTCTTTCCCATAAAAGTGAAATGTATCTTTCTTTCAAAATCAGTATCATCAAGAGTACATATATAAGCACTCCAATCTGAATAAAGATTTAAATTTAGTAGACTCAATTCATCAACAGTATGCAAATCCCATAATTTAAGGGTAACTTCTTCGTCTTTAATACGTTTTAGCCATATCGAAAATGCATTAAGATTATGGGAAATAATCTGATGTGTTCGTTCCAAAGGAAAGGTGGCTTTTGAAAAAGCATCAATAACCATATTATTAGCCCAAGACTCATAACGTATTTGTTTTAAATAACTCTCTTTTTTCATTTTAAACTAATTTAGCTTTTAGTGTCTTAAAATTCCTATTTTTTTTCGATTTTGTAGATTGATTATATTTTTAACACTAAGTTTACAAAAAAGTTGTTGTTTTTCAGTTGCTTAACAACAAAAAATGTGGATTAACAACATTCTTGACCTTAATGTTCAACTGACTATAGAAGTAGAGAATTTCAGATTATAGCAAAAGTTTAAAAGTGCCACTAAGCATAAAGTTTACCGGTCAAGCAAATTAATCTAAAAATGGTTTTCAGTATTATACAATTTTTCCAACCTTCAAAATTAGCTTCCATACCATTTCTTTTTGTGTTTCAACTTCTACCCAATACTCTTGAAGTTTTTGTGACAAACTGTTTATAGGATTCTCGTCATACTTGTCAATATACTTTTGAGTTGCTGACCAACTTCTAAAATGACCCAAAGCTTCCGAAAGAGTTACCCGCTTCGTAATAAAGAATTCCGGAGTTTCAATTTCTTTAAACGGAAATGGTATTGTTGAATATTCTATGTCTATCAATTTATTTTCTGGAAGCCAAAATTCACCAATGACATTGTCGTGAAAATCTTTAACAATAATGTCTAATTTTTCGTTTATAGAAGGAACTCCATATGCCCAAACTGCAATCACTCCATTAGGTTTTAAAACTCTTTTTACTTGATTATTAAATGCACTAAAGTCAAACCAGTGAACTGCTTGTGCAACTGTAATTAAATCAACCGACTTGTCATTTAATGAACTGGGGGTTTCCGCATTTTCAACTTTGTATTCTATTCTAACATCAGGAATAGCATTTTTAATCTGTTCTTGGCTTGGGTCAGTAGCATAAATTTTATCGAAAAATTGCGCCAATTGAACTGCAGATTGTCCATTGCCTGTTCCGCAGTCCCATGCCAATTTATGTTCAGCCGTTATACTCTTCAAAAATTCAAACAACTCTGTTGGGTAAGTAGGTCTATATTTTACATAAACTTCTGCCTGTTTTGAAAAATTGTCTTTAAATGTGCTCATTGTAGTATCTAAATCTTTTTTTTTTTACAACTCTTGTATCTGTCTTATCATTTGATTAGTAAATCCCCATTCATTGTCATACCAAGCCATTACTTTAACCAAATCGCCATCAACAACTCTAGTCATTTCAAGGTCAACTGTAGAGGCAAAAGGGCTTTTAATAATATCGGTTGACACCAATGGTTCATCCGTTACCGCAACTACTTTGTTGTATCTAGGAGTTTGAGCTTCCTCAATTAAAATAGCATTAATTTCTTCAACGCTTGTTGGTCTTTCAGTAACAAAAGTAATATCAGAAATGGAACCAACTGCTACAGGAACTCTAACTGCAACTCCATCAAATTTACCTAAATATTGTGGCAAAGCTTTAGTGGTGGCAATAGCGGCGCCAGTAGCGGCAGGAGCTAAATTATTACCAGCTGTTCTCCCCATTCTAGGTTCTTTTTTTGAAGGTGCATCCACTAATGTTTGCGAAGCGGTGTATGCGTGAGTAGTATTTAAAATTGCTTTTTTAATCCCAATTCTTCGTCCTAGAATTTCAATAATTGGACTGATATTGTTAGTGGTACAACTTGCACAAGAGAAAACGCTTACTTTACCGTCTTCTGTATTTACACCATGAACAACCGTAGGTGTGTCTTTAGTCGGGCCGGATATAACAACAAATTTAGAACCTGCAGTCAAGTGTTTTTCAGCATCAATTTTATTGGTAAAAAAACCGGTACTTTCAATAACTACATCGACAGCCAATTCTTTCCAAGGCAAGTCTAAAGGGTCTTTTATTGACGTAAAACGAATTCGTTTTTCATCAATTACAATGTATTCACCATCGAAAGAGACTTTTTTATCAAATTTGCCATAAATACTGTCATATTTAAGTAAATAAACGGCATTTTCTATACTCATTAAATCGTTGATTCCCACAACTTCTAAATCGGGAGTTTCTAAAATAACTTTTAAAGAAGATCTGCCGATTCTACCAAAACCATTAACTGCAATTTTTTTCATTTTTGTTTCTTTTAAATTATTTATTTAAAAAATTTAGATTTATAATACCTCTAATTATTATGGCCATTTAACCAAGGATTGAGACACCACTCCAGTCAAAGAAGCCCAATAATAACCTCCTAATTATGACGCCAAAAAACATTACAAAGGCAAAATTCCAAACTATAATCCCCGATATAATAAAAGCAATTGCGGCAATGCCGATATTGACTAAAACCATTAGTAATTTTAAACCTTTAACTTATTCATCCTTTTAAGGGTAAACAATCTTAAAATTACCATCCCTAATCCAGTGCCAAAATAACTGCCGTAGATGCTTTACAAAATAGCGGAATCACATTTCTGTACGTTCCAATGTATTGATTTATTTCCTTTGCGACCTAAAAGGAATTGATCTAAGAAAAACAATCCGAACGTATTTTAGTCTTATTGTGTTATAAATTTAAAATCTATATATACGTTTTGCAAGTGAAAATACGGAGGGAACTAGCCATCGTGATAGTAACAACATCATTAAAAACGCTATTGACCATGACTGCAGCCAGGTTCCCAAAAAGCTTTGATGCCAGCCATAATTAACCGAGGTAATCATAAAAGTTATTATTCCCGTAGTTAAAAATTTAATTGTTAAACGAACTATTCGTATCGGGTTTTTCTTTTGATTACTTAAATTTTCGTTCTGTTTCATCAATTTCTAAATCATTGATGCTGGCATATCGCTTTCTCATCAAGCCATTTTCATCAAACTCCCAGTTTTCATTTCCATAAGCCCTAAACCACTTACCATCGGTATTTTGGAATTCATATTCAAAACGCACGGCAATTCTATTTTCAGCATGTGCCCAATACTCTTTTACTAGTTTGTAGTTACTTTCATTTTGCCACTTTTTCGTCAAGAAAGCTACAATTTCTTCTCTACCGTTAACGAATTCTGCTCTGTTTCTCCATTCGCTGTCAATTGTATAGGCCTTTGATACTCGCTCAGCGTCTGTACTATTCCAAGCGTCCTCTGCCATTTGAATTTTTTGTTTTGCCGTTTCAAGTGTGAAAGGAGGCAATGGGTGTCTTTGTTCCATTTTTTTATGTTTATTTATATAGTTAAAAAATATTATTCGTGTTTTTTAATTTATTTGTTGAGCAATTTCTTTTGTGCTCACGACTAGACCAAATTCTTCGTGTATGCTTGCAAGCGCTGTCTCGTGCATTAATTGAGCTGAAAATAATTGCCCATCAACTCCAACTTTATCAAAAGTGGCTGTAGCATCAGAAACCACATAGGTTTCATATCCATAATTTCCGGCCATTCTGGCTGTAGTTGACACACAATGATCAGTTGTTAGCCCCACAATCACAACTTTCGATATATTTTCAGTATCCAATAGTTTCCTTAGATTCGTACCAATGAACGCACTATTGACATTTTTTTTAACAATAGTTTCACCCACTAATGGACTAACTATATCTTTAAAGTCATTTCCATGGTTAGACTCATTTAATAATGATTCTGGCTCCGAAGAACAATGTTGAATGTGAAATATTGGAAAGTCTTTTGACCTCCAAAGATTTAAAAGAATCCTTGCGTTCTCTTCAGCTTCAGGATTATTTCTTTCAGTTCCCCAACTGGAAATATCTTCAAACCCTTTTTGAATATCAATTAAAATCAACGCCGGTATATCATCACTTAAAATACTCATTTTTTTTGCTTACTTTATATTTGTTCAATCAATACATTACTATAGAAATTTGGACCTTAATTTAAAATTTAATCTACAATGCTTTTGAATCACATTGTAGATTAACAATTAACCAAATTATAAAACGTTCTATATTATCTACTTACTTTTCTTGAAAGAAATTTTTAGATAATTTTACTTATCTCGTCTCCAAAACTTTCTAAAGCAATCATATGCGCAACCATTTTAAATAATAAGCGATTGCACTTTTCCAGGATATGAACTTGCGATTCTGGATCAAACAGGTTTCCGGTAGTCCATTAAATTTAAACTATACTTTTGAATGTTTAAATTGCTTAATCATTGACAAACAATTTTGGCGTAATTTCAAAAGTGCATTCAAAATCAGACATATCCAGTTGCTTACTCTTTTAATAAACTGTTTAATATGAAGCTATTAAATAATATTAATCAGACAAGTTGTTAATCAAATTTCTGTACATGTATGAAGAAGTGGGATAACCATGCAATAAAACTAAAGTTGGTTAATTTTTTTGCCCACCTCCCTATAAAATATAACAACTCTGTTAACATCTTTAGAATAGAACGGTGTTATATTTTTCACACGCTTAAAGATTAAATTTGATTAACCAATGTTACTTTAGGAAAATCAACAACTGTCTCAGCAACATTGTTAAAGTAGTTAGTAAAAATATTCAAAGCTACCGCAGCAACAATTTCAGCAACCTGGGCATCATCATAACCAGCTGCTTTTACATCTTCAATATCAGAAGAAGCTACTTGACCTCTGGTGGCTACAACTTCCTTTGCAAAGATTAAAGCGGCTTCAATTTTAGCATCTTTAGATTGTCCAAAACGGGCAGCATCGATAGACACAACATCAATTCCTACTAATTTTTCACCAATATAGGTGTGGGCTGCATTACAATAATCACAACCGTTAGCATTTGCAACGGTAAGTGCTATTAGTTCATTCAACTTACCCCCAATAGAACTTTCATTAAGTGCTCCACTTAAAGACAAATAACCATTAAGAACGGCAGGAGAATTTCCCATTGTTCTCATCATATTAGGAACCATTCCTAATTTACCTTGAATTGCATCAAACATTTCTTTTGATTTTCCTGTAGTCGCATCCGGACTTAAAGCATTTATACGTGCCATAATTTTTTAAATTTTATAATTATTAATTTATATTTGTCATTATCGACGGTACAAAGGTGCGACAGTAAATAGTGACCATTATAGACAAGTTTTCCCGATGAGTTAACTATTTTTCCAAAATTATCAAATAACAAGTTTTAAATAAATTGATTTTTTTACAAAAATAATTAACTATAAATTTAGTTCAGGCTGAAAATTCAAAGTCTTTTTTAGAAGCTTTCTTTTAAAATAAGTAAAAAATAAAGAGACAATAATTGTCTCTTTATTTAAAAAAATTATCGAACCCCAAATATTGAGTATGTGTTTTTCTAAGTTGTTGTTTAGCCCAAAAAATTTTAAAATACTAAAATAAGTATATGCAGTGAGGGAATATAAAAAAATTATTAAATTGGTTAACAATCAGGATAATTATCACTTTTCCCTGTAAGTAAAGAGGATTTGTATTTTGATAAACAAATAATTTTCAAAAGCAGTTCAATTGAAGGGAAACACTGAAAAATAATGTAAAAAAAAACCATTTGAATGGATTTTTTGTTTCTTACATTTGTGAAATCTGAAATTATAAGTTTTTGATAAACGTTTTCCTTCGGCAATGTATTTTTGGATCAAAATTTTTCCATAAATTATAGATGGCCAGATTCTCTTCCAATTCAGGAGTTCTGATACAGTTGATAATTCCTTTTTCGGAAAAAGTTTTAAAATATTCATCAAAAATAATCGCTGTTACACCTTTATTTTGGTATTCAGGATGAACTCCTATTAAGTAAAAGACAACGTCTTTACTATCTTTTCTGGCTTTGAGCAAATGATAAAATCCAAAAGGAAAAAGTTTACCTTTTGCTTTCTGTAACGCTTCCGAAAAACTCGGCATCACGATGCTGAAAGCTACGATATCATTGTTCTTGTCCATCACAAATTTAATATATTCCGGATTGATAAAACTGATGTATTTCTTCTTGAAATATTCTTTTTGGATGTCAGAAATGGCGACAAACGAGGATAAACTAGCATATGAATCATTAAACAAATCAAACATTTTGTCTACATAAGGCATAATGTCTTTTGTTTTGGTAAAGGTTAAGCTAGTCAGTTCATACCGTTTTTTGATTAATGCTTGTGCTTTTACAAAGAATTCTGGTTTTACATTCGAAAAAGGGAAAATATTTTCGATGTATTCTTTCTCCTTTACAAATCCCAATTGTTCTAAATGAGTAGCAAAATAGGGATGATTGTACCAAGTTATCATTGTTCCCATTTGGTCAAATCCTTCAGTGAGAACGCCCACTTTGTCCAGATTAGAAAAACCCATTGGGCCTTCAACGTGATCCAATTTTTTTTTCCGACCTAGCTCGTATACTTTTTCCAATAAAGCTTTTGTCACTTCAATATCATCAATGACATCAAACCAACCAAAACGAACTTTTTTCTTTTGCTGGTCATTGACTTCGCCCCAGTTGATGATGGCAGCAATTCGTCCCACAATTTCGTTGTTTTTGTAAGCTAAATAAAAATAGGCTTCCGCATTTTCGAAAACGGGATTCTTGGTTTTATCGAAGGATTCCAATTCATCAGCAATGATTGGCGGAACCCAATATTTGTTGTCTTTATATAAAGAGAAAGGAAATTTTACAAATTCGGTCATTTCCTTTTTTGTGATGGCTTCTTTTATGTCTGTCATTTATTTTTATGTTGTGAGTTTATCCTTTTTTAGTTTTCTTAGCTCTTCTTTTGGCTTTTTTATCCGAATCTCCAGTATCTACTTTCATTCGGATTTCTTTGTAATTAGCATCGTAACGCCAAGAAAATCCAATGCCTCCATACAGTATCGAAGGTGTTGTTTTTAAACTAGAACTTATGGAAGCATCAATTTGCATGTCATCGTGAATCAAATAAGCGGCACCGCCACGAACAATGGCATCACTGTAAAAATCACTTTTATAACCTTGGTTTTCTATGAAACCAGACCAATGTTGATTGAAACCTTTGGTCAGGGTAATTCCATAACCATAGCTTGGATAATCGGTTCCAATGTAATCGCCTATAATATTGGTCACAAAAACCCAGCTTCCGTCACCCAAATGGTTTTGGAAAATCGCTATAATTTTTGGAGAAATAGCTGCATCTGGAGAAAAATAATAGGGATTACCAGAGAAAGTAAAATTAGCACCGGCAAAAACAGAAATGGCAGGAATCAATTGATGCCAATTAAAAGAATGATTAGCCTTCCAGCTGTACACATTGATTTGTTTTTCGTAATTTTTGAAAGGATCATAAATCAAATATTTCGCACCAAAAACGGTTTGTTTAAACGCTGATTTATCAATGCTGCTAATTGGTGAATTAATTTTTTCGTATTGGTATTGAAAATCACCAATTAATTCCAGTCTTTCCATAAATAATCCCCATCTCAAAGTCATATCAATTCCAAAACCATTGGCGTCATAATTTAATATGCTATGATTTTCCTGAATGCCATAAATGCCTGATTCTACCTGAATAACGGATTTTCCCACAGCATAAGCGGACATTGTTTCGCCAGGTCTGTTCGAGTTGATTTGGTCGGTGTGTTGGCCATAATGGATCAACGGAATCATAAAAAAAACTGTAGTAACTAAGGTTTTGATTTTGTACATAGTGTCTTTATAGGTTAAAAAAGGATAACGCTTATCAAATGTACTATATTTTATTATTTATTTAAGAATGATATTTTAATTTTGAACGTTGGAATTGTTAATTTTGCAAAAATTATTTGATTATGCAAGAAGCATCTTTTTCAGGTTTAATAAGAGATATATTTTATATAATGATCTTTTATTACGTATTTAAATTTTTTGCGAAATTATTTTTTCCTATTGTTGTGAAAAAAGTAGTGGAAAAAGCGAGTGAAAATTTTCAAAAACAGCAACAAAATGCACAGGGTAATTCTTGGCAGAAAACGCCAAATAACGACGAAATCATCATCAATACTGCTAATGCTAAAAAATCTCGCGAAACCAAAAAAGTAGGTGATTATGTCGATTACGAAGAAATAGATTAAATTTACCCAAACCAAAACCCAAAATCCATTTAATGAAGCAACTTCAAAAGTTATATCCGCACGCCTTAGTCCTACTTGGATTCGTATTTATTTCCCTCATTTATTTTTATCCCGTTTTGCAGGGAAAACAAATTTTACAATCGGATATTTCGCAATATACCGGAATGGCAAAGGAGCAAAATGACTTCAGGGCTTCGGAACATCAAGAACCGTATTGGACAAATTCAGCTTTTGGCGGAATGCCAACGTATCAATTAGGGGCGAAATATCCCCACGATTACATTGGAATGATTGATGATGCTATTCGATTTTTGCCTCGCCCAGCGGATTATTTATTTTTGTATTTTCTTGGATTTTATGGTTTATTATTGGTTTTAAAAGTTGATCCGCTCAAAGCCTTTTTTGGGGCACTTGCTTTTGGTTTTTCAACTTATTTGATCATTATTCTGGGTGTCGGGCATAATGCCAAAGCCCATGCCATTGGGTATATGCCGTTGGTTATTGCGGGTTTTATAATGGTTTTTCAAAGGAAATATATTTGGGGCGGATTGTTGACCATGTTTGCCGTAGCATTGGAAATCAATGCCAATCACTTTCAAATGACCTATTATTTATTAATTTTCTTGCTGCTATTATCGGGTTATTTTATGTATCAGGCGGTAAAAGAAAAGCAGTATAAATCGCTTCTGACTTCATTTGGAGTTTTGGCAATAGCCGGAATTTTTGCCATTGGAGCCAATGCTACGAATTTATTGGCTACAGCCGAATATGCCAATTTCAGCACACGCGGAAAAAGCGAATTGACTTTTAATGCCGATGGTACAAAAAATGTTAGCAATAGTGCCTTGTCTCGTGATTATATTACGGAATACAGTTATGGAATTGCCGAAAGTTTTAATTTGATTGCGCCAAGACTTTTTGGAGGTTCAAATAGTGAAGCATTGGGTAAAGACAGTAATATGTATTCATTTATGATGGGTCAGGGAGTTCCAGAAGCACAAGCCAATGATTTTGTTTCGGGAATGCCAACGTATTGGGGAGATCAGCCCATTGTTGCTGCGCCTGCTTATATTGGGATTGTGGTTTTCTTTTTGGGAATTTTGGCATTATTTACAGATAAGCGAAAAATTAAATATGTATTCCTCTCCGGAGCCATCTTTGCTTTAGTGCTTTCTTGGGGGAAAAATTTCCCGATTTTGACTAATTTTTTCATTGATAGTGTGCCAATGTTCAACAAGTTCAGAGCCGTTTCATCGATACAGGTTATCTTGGAATTGTGTTTTCCAGTTTTGGCTATTATGGGCTTGCAATCCTTTTTTAAATTGGAAAAAGTGTCTCAGTTTAAAGCATTGTGGCAATCTGCTGCGGTAGGTTTTGGAATTATTATTGGATTGTTTTTACTCAAAGGCAGTTTCAGTTTTGCGGGAACAAACGACAGTTATTTCAGAGAAAGCTATGGGCCAGGTTTTGTAGATGCGCTTAAAGCGGATAGAATGACACTTTACTCCGCCGATTTATTGCGCTCGGGTTTCTTTATGTTGCTTGTGGCAGGAGTTTTTTGGTTGTTTATCAAAAATAAATTAGCCCAAAATACGACAATTATTTTAGTGGGATTATTGATAATTTTCGATTTGTTTTTTGTGGATAAAAAATATGTTTCAGGCAAAGATTTTGTGAGTAAAAGAGAAGTTGAGGTTCCTTTTCAAGAAACCCCTGCTGACGCGCAAATTTTGCAGGATACTACTCACTATAGAGTATTTGAAGTTTCGGGTAACTTATCAAGTGCCAGAGCCTCTTATTTTCATAAATCGATTGGAGGTTACAGTGCAGTGAAACCAAGAAGAATGCAACAATTATTCGATTATCAAATTGCAAAAAATAATATCGGGATTCTCAATATGTTGAATGTGAAATATATTATTCAAACCGATTCTACTGGCAATTCGTTCCCGGTTCAAAATCCGAATGCCAATGGAAATGCTTGGTTTGTGGAGGATTTAAAATTGGTAAATAAGCCAGATGATGTAATGAAAGCATTGGGTCATTTGGATACCAAAAAAGTTGCAGTTTTCAATGTTCATCATTTTGGTTCAAAATTAGAGAGCGTTCGTTTACATGAGAATTGGGATACAAACGGAACCATAAAATTGGATATCTATAAACCGAATTACTTAAAATATACTTCTGAAAACTCTGGAAAAGGATTGGCTGTTTTCTCCGAAATTTATTATGAAAAAGGTTGGAATGCCTATATTGATGGCAAAAAAACGGATCATTTTCTTGTAGATTATGTTTTACGAGCAATGGAAGTTCCTGCAGGAAAACACGTCATAGAATTCAAGTTTGAACCTCAAGTAATAAAAACCGGAAGCACGATTACACTAATAAGTTCCATAGGAATGTTGTTTTTGTTGATAGGTGGTGTTTATTTTGAGCAAAGAAAAAAGAAACAAGAGTAAAGAGAATAGATTAAATGACTTTCTAAAATTGTACATTTGAATATGAAATCTCAAAACAAAATAAAAAGCATAACTCAAAGGAAACAAGCCTCTAACAAATCTTCTGATTTGCAAAAGTTGTATTCTGAAAGGATTGAAAGATTTATGGCATTGGTCGAACTTTCTTATGCCCTGAAAACTGCTCCAAGAATTATTCAGAAAAAATAATGCTTCAAGAAATTTTAAATATTTGGAAAGTATTCAACGAAAATAATGTTCGTTATTTGACCATTGGTGGTTTAGCTGTAAATATTTATGGTTATACTAGAAATACTGGGGATATTGATATTTTATTAGAAGATACATTAGAGAATAGAAAAAATTTGCGTTTGGCTTTTGCTTCCATTGGAATAGGTGATTTTCCTCAAATTGAAACAATGCAATTTGTTGCAGGATTCACAGATTTTACTATTTCGTATGATTTGAGATTGGATGTGATGACTTCGGTTAAAGGTTTAGAGAATGAAAATTTCGACAACTTATTTCAAGATGCCACAATTGTTATTTTACAAGAAATTCCTGTTTATTTTTTAGATTATACTAGTTTGATTAAAACAAAAAAAGCTTGTAACAGATTAAAAGATCAATTAGATATTGAAGAGTTGAGTAAACTTAATGACAAAAAAGAATAAAAATAGGAATACCTAGCTCAAAACCATAAACTTGAAACCAGAAAAACTTCTCATCATCACCTATTATTGGCCACCAGCTGGCGGGCCAGGAGTTCAGCGTTGGTTGAAGTTTGTGAAATATTTACCGGATTTTGGTATTCAACCAATCGTTTATATTCCTGAAAATCCAACGTATCCTATTGTTGATGAGAACTTGGTAAATGAAGTTTCAGATAAAGCGATTATTTTAAAACATAAAATTTTTGAGCCTTATCAACTGGCTTCATTTCTTTCGAAGAATAAAACCAAAAAAATCAGTTCTGGAATTATTCCAAACCAAAAAAAACAATCCTTTTTGGATAAAGTATTTCTTTGGATTCGGGGGAATTTGTTTATTCCCGATGCACGAGTATTTTGGGTAAAACCTTCGGTTGCATTTTTGGAAAAATACATTGTCGAAAATGAAATTGATACGATTGTCACTTCGGGACCGCCTCACAGTTTGCACCTTATTGGACTGGAATTAAAACAAAAATTGGGCGTTAAATGGTTTGCTGATTTTCGTGATCCGTGGACAACCATTGGCTATCACAAATCCTTGCGATTGTCGAATTATGCTGCCAGAAAACACAAATTATTGGAACATCTAGTGCTGAATGCTGCCGACACTATTATTGTGACCAGCAATACCACAAAAACCGAATTTCAAGCCATTACAACTAAGCCAATCGAAGTAATTACCAATGGTTATGACACTGAAAATGTCGTGAAACAAGCATTAGATGCTAAATTTTCTTTGGCACATATTGGTTCTTTTCTTTCCGAGAGAAATCCTAAAATGTTATGGGAAAGTTTGGTAGAATTAATTAGTGAAATTCCTGATTTTAAATACTATTTGGAAATAAAATTAATAGGAGCGGTGAGTCAGGAAGTATTGGAAACCATTGATCAATTTGGATTGAATCCGTATTTGAACAACTTGGGATATGTTTCGCATTCCGAAGCGATTGCCCATCAACGGAAATCTCAGGTGTTGTTGCTTATTGAAATCAATTCAGAAGACACCAAAAGTATTATTCCAGGAAAATTATTCGAATATATGGTTTCGGGCAGACCGATTATTGCCATTGGCCCACGCGGTTCTGACTTTGCCGAAATCATTACCAATACCAACACGGGCGTATTTTTTGACTATTTCGAAAAGATGAAACTAAAAAGTGTACTTTTGGGCTATTACAATCAATTTTTGGAAGGAAAACTACAATCAAACGCTGTGGGTTTACAGCAATATTCCAGAAAGAGTCTGACAGTAAAATTGGTCGAAATCTTAAATAAATAATATAAAGAGGTTACTTAGTCTCGCAATAACAAACAATGGGAATAGTATTAAATCAGTCGTTTAAAAATACCATAATAACATACATCGGTTTTGCGATTGGAGGTATCAACACCATTTATTTGTACCCGGTTTTTCTTGGAGCAACTTTTTATGGTTTAACGAATTACATCACTTCCAGTGCCAATGTAATTATGCCTTTGTTTGCTATTGGAATGCAAAACACATTGGTTAAATTTTATTCACAATATGAAACGGATGCAGAACGATCCCGGTTTTTATCCTTTACGGTTTTGTTTCCCTTGTTATTAATAATTCCATTAGTATTGATTGGGTTTGTCTTTTATGACGAGATTTTATTCTTCTTGTCCAAAAAGAATGCAGTGGTCAAAGAGTATATTTGGCTTATTCCGTTCATTGCTTTGTGTATGGCGTATTTCGAAATTTTTTATGCTTGGTTGCGGGTTCATATGCATTCTGTTTTTGGAAATTTTATCAAAGAGGTAGGTTTGCGAACGTTTTCACTTTTCTTATTAATTGGAGTTTATTATAAATTGCTTTCTGTCGAAGGTTTTGTATATGCTACGGCAGGACTGTACTTTTTGGCATTATTGGTCACAATGTTCTATGCATTTAGTATTCAAAAACCAAATTTTCAATTCACAATTCCAAAAAACACTAAAGATATCTTAACCTACACTTTTTATATTATTTTGTCAGGAAGTGTAGCTAATTTACTTTTGGATGGTGATAAAATGATATTGAATCAATATATGAATATCGAAAATATTGCCTTTTATTCGGTGGCAACTTATATTGCTTTGGTTATTTCCGTTCCAAGTCGTGCTATGCATCAAATTGTATATCCAATTACGGCCAAACTGATGCACGAAAACAAACACGATGAAATGAATATCTTGTACAAAAAGACCTCAATAAATCTCCAAATGGTGGGTGGATATGTAATGTTGGGCATTTTTGTGAATATCAATAAGCTTTATGAAATGGTTCCACCGGAATATGCAGGAGGAATTTTGGTTGTTTTTATGATTGGTCTCTCTAAATATTTTGACTTGATTTTGGGGAATAATAATGCTATTATTTTCAATACAAAATACTATCGAACTGTGTTGTTTTTGGGAGTGGTCTTGGTTATTTTAACGGTAGTGTTAAATATGATTTTCATTCCAATTTTTGGTATTATTGGTTCGGCTTTTGCCACTTTATTGTCTATTACTTTATACAGTTTGGCCAAATTGCTTTTTGTGGTTAAAAAATTGGATCTATATCCTTTTACCAATCAAACCTTATATTCTATAGCACTTACATTATTTTTGTTTCTTGTGTTTTACTTTTGGGAGTTCCCATTTAATCCAATTATTTCAATAGTTTTGAAATCAATATTGTTGACGATTGCCTATGTTTATCTCAACTATAGATTTGTAATTTCTATCGAAATAAACCAGGTTATTGATAAAACCCTGAAAAAACTGAAAATACTAAAGTAAAATAGTGTGAGTTGTATTGTCATTTCGACGACTTTACACCAAAAAGAAAACCATTAAGATTAAGTGCAATAACTTAATTTCTTAATGGTTTTAATTTTTTGTAGAATTATTCTCTAATATAAAACTGGATACTTCTCCGGGTTTACTTCATTCATCATCGCATATACTTTTTCAAAAATGTCTTCGATAGAAGGTTTTGAAAAATAGTCGCCATCAGTGCCATAAGCAGGTCTGTGCGCTTTTGACGTCAAGGTTTGCGGTTTACTGTCCAGCTGATTATAGCCATCCTGATTTTCTATAATTTGTTGTAAAATGTAAGCTGAAGCTCCGCCGGGAACATCTTCGTCGATTACTAAGAGTCGATTCGTATTGGCAATACTTTTTACAATATCGTGATTCACATCAAACGGAAGCAAAGATTGAATGTCGATTATTTCACAATCAATACCTACTTCGATGAGCTCTTTTGCGGCTTCTTCCACTAATCTAAGTGTAGAACCATAAGAAACCAAAGTAATATCAGTTCCTTTTTTTATGGTTTCAACTACGCCAATTGGTGTTCTGAATTCGCCATAATTGAGTGGTGTTTTTTCTTTTAGACGGTAACCATTCAGGCATTCGACAACAAGAGCAGGTTCGTCACATTCTAACAATGTGTTATAAAAACCTGCCGCTTTAGTCATATTTCTTGGAACTAAAATATGAATTCCTCTTAAAGCATTGACTAGCATTCCCATAGGCGAGCCAGAATGCCAGATACCTTCTAATCGATGTCCACGAGTCCTGATGATAAGAGGTGCTTTTTGTTTTCCGGAAGTTCGATATTGTAAAGTGGCCAAATCATCGCTCAGAATCTGAACACCATATAATAAATAATCTAAATACTGAATTTCAGCAATTGGACGTAGTCCGCGCAGTGCCATTCCTATTCCCTGACCAATAATGGAGGCTTCTCTGATTCCAACATCAGCAACACGGGTTTCCCCAAATTTATCTTGTAGTCCTACTAGACCCTGATTCACATCACCAATGCTACCGGCATCTTCGCCAAAAATTAATACTTCTGGATAATTTGTAAAAAGAACATCAAAATTATCACGTAAAATCATTCGGCCATCTGTCTCTTCTTTGGCATCATCTGCGTATTCAGGTAAAACTTCTTTCACGGAAAACACATTCGAACGGGATTCTGAATACAAATGACTGCTGAATTTTGGCTGACTTTTCTTGATGTATGAAGTAATCCAAGCTGATAATTCAGGTTTGCTGTTTTCATTGATGATCATTCGCAAAACTTTGCGAGCCGTTACAAGAATCTCCTTTTTTAGAGGAATTTTTATTTTACTTAAATTAGCGGTAAGTTTTAGAATGCTATCTTTATTTTGGCTTGCCGGAGCTATTTTTTCCAACAATGCAACTAGTTCTCTTTGGTTATCAATAATAGGGTCTATGTATGCATCCCAAGCAGCTTTTTTTCCTTCGAGGACTTCTTTTTTTATTTTTGAATCTATTTCTTCGATTTCTTCAGGAGATGCAATATTGATAGCTATCATCCATAATTTCATTTGTCTGATACAATCAAAATCTTTTTCCCAATCCAGTCTTGTGGAGTCTTTATATCTCTCGTGCGAGCCGGAACTGGAATGTCCTTGTGGTTGTGTCAATTGATTAACGTGAATAAGCACAGGAACGTGTTGTTCACGGGCTAAATCAGCAGCTTTCTCATAAGTTTCTATCAAACTTGGATAATCCCAACCTTTTACTTTTAAAATTTCAAAACCATTGTTATTTTCATCACGTTGATATCCTTTTAAAATTTCGGAAATACTTTCTTTTGTGGTTTGGTATTTTGCGTGAACGGAGATACCGTATTCATCGTCCCAAACACTTAAAATTATTGGAACTTGAAGAACTCCTGCTGCATTTATGGTTTCAAAAAATAAGCCTTCAGAAGTACTTGCATTTCCAATGGTCCCCCAAGAAATTTCATTTCCATTTACCGAGAAATTCGATTTATCGGCAAGCTCAGGGATGCTTCGGTATATATTTGATGCTTGTGCCAATCCCAACATTCTAGGCATTTGAGAGGCTGTGGGAGAAATATCGGCACTGGAATTTTTTTGTTTGGTTAAATCTTTCCAACTGCCATCCTCATTTAAGCTATGCGTCATAAAATGACCACCCATTTGCCTTCCGGCTGACATAGGTTCTTGATTAATATCGGTGTGACCGTATAATCCGGCAAAGAATTCCTGAATTGTTAATTCACCAATTGCCATCATAAAAGTCTGATCGCGATAATACCCCGAGCGGAAGTCGCCGTTTTTAAAAAATTTAGCCATTGCTAACTGGGGAACTTCTTTTCCGTCGCCAAAAATTCCAAATTTAGCCTTTCCGGTCAATACTTCCTTACGTCCCAACAGGCTACATTCTCTACTTGTGATTGCTATTTTGTAATCTTTCAACACTTCGGTTTTGAAGTCTTCAAATGTCAATGTAGTATTGGTTTCTTCTTTTATCATAATTAGAAAGTATAACTTTGAGGGCAAATTTAATTAAAAACTAGCTATTTTCATAATTCATTGAAAGAAATAGAATTTAATTTTTAATAATTTATTTTTAATATATGACTTTTTTGTTGTGTAATATTTATGTAAAATTAAATATTATTGATAATAATTTAAAATAACCTGTGGCATTACAGGATAGGATTCAATTAAAACCATTTTCGTGTAAATAGCGATATTAGTTTTTCGGGATAGAGTGTCACTACAAATCGTATAGTCTCGCTATAATGAGGCTGTGCTATTTCCCATCCTTTACTGGAATATAGCGGGAAATATAACTCAAAATAATCAGTTAGTAAATTGAGTCGAATACCACTGTCATAGAAAAATTTTGTATTTTGTATTTTATTTTTAACAAAACCCACATCTCCATAAGCTTCTATCCAGTTCCAAAGTGAATAACTGCCATTTAAAGTGGTAATCCATTGGTTAGCATAAGGTATGCCAAGTTTAGATTTGAATCCGCCTTCAGCCATGATAAATTCCTGACTTACAATCCCTGCGCTGGAAGATCTTCCAAGGTAGGGATAGTCAAAAAGATAATCTGTAGGTCGGTCTAAGGCAAAGCTAAAAAAGTCGGAATTTGAATTATTGTATAAAAAGCTTCCGGCATACATCCGTAAGTCAATTTTATGATTATTTTCAAAGAGTTTTCTATATTGAATTTCGGTCGATATTTTACCAAATTCACCCGAAAACTGAATGTCTTCCACAAAGCTAATATGATTCGTAAGTTCCGTCCTTGAGTTTATGTATTTTGCATCAAAAACTGAATAATTCTGAAGTGAGCTATCAATAACTATGGCACTCTTTTCCCGATTAATAATTACTTGTCTAAAAAGTAATATTTGTTTTCGATTATCTCTATAGTCATCTTGGCGAAATTGCATTAAAATCATTGGGTTTATTTTAAAATAAGTGGCATCTGGTGCATAATGAAAATAGGAAGTGCCAACAGTATATTTTAAGTTGTACAAATTACTGTTTCTGAAATCCTGATTAAAAACAAAAACAGCAGCACCAGTTATTGTCTTTGATTTTAAGGAATAAGTAGGGTTAATGTCATAAACAAATGGTCTGTTTAAAATAGCTCTGTTGTGGAATCTAATACCAGGCGAAAGACCATCATAAGCGTTGAATGTTAATAATGGAGCATAAATTACCTGATTGTAAAAAGGATCTTCTAAATCCTTCATAAAGGCAAATTTTATGGGGCGATTATTCGGAAAAAAACCTTCAATTTTTTTCCAGTTATTTCTTAAATTGAATTCAGGAACTTCATTTTTAAAGTTTATAACAATTTTCTTGGCCTCTTTTCTTTCCAATGTATAAACGCTGTCTTCTTTTATGGGTTCTATCCATTTCTTAAAAACGATAGTGTCATTTTTTATTCCATAAATTGGAATTGGAACTAAAACTCTAGTATTATTTTTTAAAGAAAACGAAACACTGTCTTTGGTTTTTGATACTTTCGAAAACGAGTAATCAATGATTTCACGTGAATTTATAATGATATTAAAAAACCAGTTAATGTCTTTATTTGTATTCGATTTTAACAGGTTTTCAAAATCATTTCCTGTAGTTTGACTTTTATGGTTCAGAGTATGAAATTGCGTTATACTATTGGACATAAAAGGTTGTCCAAGAAAATCATCCAAATAAATTAAACTCAAACCTGCCCTATATTTACTCGCTATTTGTTCGTTGAATTTTATTAATTTGTTTTTTGGGTATGAAAGAGGCTGATCTAAATTTTTTCGGGCCATCAGCAAATAAAAATAACTGTATTGCTCGTTAAAATCTAAATTCAATAAGTGAATTCCTTTGAATAACTTACGATTCGAAATGCTACCTGTCATCTTACAATTTGGATAATTTTCTTCAACATATCTTACCATTGTATATATTTGAATTCCGTCATAAATCCAACTGTCTTTTCTCGGGTCAAGCTTCAAATTGTTTTTTAGATAATTGTTTAAATAGGTTTTTAAAAATTTAATTTCAAAAAGGAAGTTATCTGGAAACGGAACTAAAAAAGTGGGCATCTGGTTCAGTCCATAGAAAGGATTTCGATCATAATCAGCTTGAGATACAGTGATTTTTTCATGAGGGGATTTCCCAATTAATTGGTTTGTAAAGTTTACAATTCTGTCTATTACAATCGCTTTTTGGATTTCGTCAGCCTTGTACCCTTTTAGATTTGTTAGGACTTCAACTGAACTGTTTTTGTAGCTGAGAAAACTTAATTTTGGCTCTACATAAATACTGAAATCGGTTTTGTTACTTCCCTTTAGTCTGTAAATTGAATAATTTTCAACCTGAGTTGTTTTCTCACTGTCCAAATCTGTTGTCAGTTCTATGTTTTTTGTCTGCCTGCCTGACGGGCTAGGAATCCTGAACACAATATCAAAATCTGAAACGGCATTAGCAATATCATCCAGATTATAATTGTTGTATTTAATAAAAGCATGATTTTCATAACGTGCGGGAGTAAGGAACCAGTTTCTCAGGTACATTCCGCCATTATCGGTATAACCGTAATGTGTAAATTTATCAGTGGGAACCTTTACAACATAAGTAAGATGCAATGTAATTTTATGATTTGGAGCTAATTTAGTGCCCAATTTTACAATTATAAAATCGGGGTTATTTTCGGTTCTTTCCCAAGAAAAGTTCGTTTTATCAGTCGCTGAAATATTTATGATATTCGTGCTTCCTCTTTCATTTTCGGGTGCTAAATAAAAGCCTCTATAAAATTCGTCAGAAAATCGTTTAGCTAAGGGCGTTGTTTTAGAGGAATATGCATTATTCCAATCATTCAAAACAATCGTCGTCAAAGTGTCTTCAGATTGATTATAAAAAATAATTTCCTGCTGAATAGTTAAGGCTTTTTTTCCCAAATTCACTTCAACATCCATTTGGGAATGGTGCTGTGCGTATTGCTTCAATGAAGTTAACAAAACAAGTAGGAAAATAATATTTTTAGGGAGTGATTTCAATTAATTTTTTTTAAAATTGAAAAATGAAAATTTAATTTTTTCTAAAAATTAGGTGTTAAATCGTATTTTTTATAAAATTTATCTAAAACTTCAACCACTTCGTCTTCTGTATCCACAATTTTTAATAAATTTAAATCGACGGCATTTACAGTTTGTTCCTGTTCTACCAAAACCGTTCGTATCCATTCCATAAGTCCTGACCAAAATGCGGTTCCAACCAATATTATTGGGAATTTTCCAATTTTTTTCGTCTGGATTAAAGTTAAAGCTTCAAACAATTCGTCCATAGTTCCAAAACCTCCCGGCATAACTACAAACCCCTGTGAATATTTCACGAACATCACTTTTCTTACAAAGAAATAATCAAAATTTAGGTTCTTGTCTCGGTCAATATAGGGATTAAAATGTTGCTCAAAGGGCAATTCAATATTCAATCCCACTGAAGTTCCTCCGCCCAGATGAGCCCCTTTATTACCCGCTTCCATGATTCCTGGGCCACCGCCAGTAATGATTCCGTAGCCGGCTTTGCTAATTTTATAAGCTATTTTTTCGGCCAATAAATAATATTTATCCTCTGGTTTTTTTCTTGCTGAACCAAAAATGGTAACACAAGGACCTATTCTTGCCATATTTTCATAGCCACTTACAAACTCGGCCATAATCTTGAAAATTGCCCAGCTATCATTAGTCCGAATCTCGTTCCAGGTTTTTCTTTTAAATTTATCCTGTATTACTTTTTCTTCGTCATTGTCAAAATCTTGTAATCTCATTTTTTTGTATTTTTTAATAAAGCTTCCAGCCTTCAAAAGGCAGGAAGCTTTAGCTAAAGTAACTCTTTTTTTAAAAACTGAGCTGTATAACTTTTCTTATTTTTAGCGACTTCTTCCGGAGTTCCTTTGGCAACGACCATTCCGCCACCTTTTCCACCTTCTGGACCAATGTCTATGATGTAATCGGCCAGTTTTATCACGTCCATATTGTGTTCGATAATCAAAATCGTATTCCCTTTATCGACCAGTTTATTAATCACTTCCATCAACACCCGAATGTCCTCAAAATGCAAACCGGTCGTGGGTTCGTCCAGAATGTAAAACGTATTTCCGGTATCTTTTTTCGATAATTCTCCAGCCAATTTAATGCGTTGCGCTTCTCCACCCGAAAGTGTTGTACTTTGTTGACCAAGTGTAATATAACCCAAACCAACATCCTGGATGGTTTTTACTTTTCGGTATATCTTCGGAATCATCTCAAAGAAAGGAACGGCTTCATCCACCGTCATATTCAATACATCCGAAATGGATTTTCCCTTGTACCGAATTTCCAAAGTTTCCCTGTTGAAACGTTTGCCCTGACAGGTTTCGCATTCCACGTAGACATCGGGCAAGAAGTTCATTTCAATCGTTCTCACGCCAGAGCCTTCACAGGTTTCGCAGCGTCCGCCTTTGACATTAAAACTAAAACGCCCCGCTTTATAACCGCGAATCATACTTTCCGAAGTCATCGTAAACAGGTTTCTAATTTCCGTAAAAACTTCGGTGTACGTCGCAGGATTCGAGCGAGGCGTTCGCCCAATCGGACTTTGGTCAATGTCAATCACTTTGTCGATATGTTCCAAGCCTTCGATTTTTTTGTACGGTTTCGCTTTTTTGACACCGTTAAAATAATAGGCGTTCAAAATAGGGTAAAGGGTTTCGTTAATCAATGTCGATTTCCCGCTTCCCGAAACGCCTGTCACGCAAATCATTTTGCCCAAAGGCAATTCTATCGATACGTTTTTCAAATTGTTTCCTGTCGCTCCAGTCAGTTTTAGGAAATTTCCATTGCCTTCCCGACGTTTTTTGGGAACCTCAATTTCCATTTCTCCATTCAAGTATGAAGCCGTCAAAGTGTGGTCTTTCAAAATTTCCGCAGGCGTTCCTTTACTAATAATTTCGCCACCGTGTTTTCCTGCTTTTGGACCAATATCAATCACGTAATCGGCACGAAGAATCATATCTTTATCATGTTCGACCACAATGATCGAGTTGCCAATATCGCGCAATTGTTCCAAAGAATGAATCAATTTGTCGTTGTCTCTTTGGTGCAAACCAATGCTCGGTTCATCCAAGATATACAAAACGCCCACCAGCTGCGATCCAATTTGTGTCGCCAATCGGATGCGTTGCGCTTCGCCGCCGGAAAGTGATTTCGAGCTTCGGCTTAAAGCCAGATAATCCAAGCCCACGTTCATCAAAAAAGCCAATCGATCCTTGATTTCCTTGATGACTTCCGTGGCTATTGTTTTTTGTTTATCGGATAAATGAGCGTTCAAATCCAGAAACCAGGCCGTTACATCCGAAATATCCATATCACATAATTCGGTTATGCTTTTCTCATTGATTTTAAAAAATAAAGCTTCTTTTTTTAATCGTGAACCTTCGCAAACCGGGCATTTTACCTCGTCCATAAATTCTTTAGCCCAACGTTTTATGGTGGTAGAGCCACTTTCGTCGTGTTGGTTTTTGATAAAATGCGAAATCCCTTCAAATTCAATTTTGTATTCTTTAGTCACTCCCAAAACTTTCGATTCGACCGAGAATTTTTCTTTGCCACCATTCAAAATCATTTCCATTGCTTCCTCGGAAATCGCCGAAATGGGATCAGTTAATTTGAAACCATATTTCTCGCCGATGATTTCCAATTGTTTGAACATCCAACTGCTTTTGTATTCGCCCAAGGGGGCAAAACCACCTTTGTTTATGGATAATTTCGGATTGGGAATTATCTTTTTAATGTTAATTTCATTCACCGTTCCCAATCCTTTGCAATGGTCGCAAGCACCTTTTGGTGAGTTGAACGAAAATAAATTTGGTTCCGGATTTTGATAGGAAATTCCGGTTGTGGGACACATTAAATTCCGACTAAAAAACCGAATTTCATTCGAATCTTGGTCTAAAATCATCAGCACATTTTCGCCGTGATACATCGCTGTTTTGATGCTTTCGCTCAGGCGTTTTTCGTTATCTGCGGAATCTTCAATAACCATTCTGTCAATCACGATTTCGATGTCGTGGGTTTTGTAACGGTCGAGTTTCATTCCTGTAGTAATGTCTTTTATTTCGCCATTAATACGGACTTTTAAGAAACCTTGTTTGGCAATTTGCTGGAATAATTCGGCGTAATGTCCTTTTCTGGCACGAATAATTGGTGCGAGAATATTGATGCGTTTCCCTGCAAAATCTTGGGTAATCAATTCCTTGATTTGGTCATCGTCATAGGAAACCATTTTTTCGCCCGTGTTGTAACTATACGCATCGGCGGCGCGGGCATACAGCAACCGTAGGAAATCATAAATCTCTGTAATGGTTCCAACGGTAGAGCGTGGACTTTTACTGGTGGTTTTCTGTTCGATGGCAATAACGGGGGAAAGCCCATCAATTTTGTCCACATCGGGACGTTCTAAACCACCCAAAAACTGTCTAGCATAAGCCGAAAAAGTTTCCACGTAACGGCGTTGTCCTTCGGCATAAATGGTGTCGAAAGCCAGAGATGATTTTCCGGAACCCGAAAGTCCCGTAATCACCACCAATTTTTCCCTTGGAATGCGGACGTCTATATTTTTTAGATTGTGCACTCGCGCACCCAATACTTCAATGTTGTTATCGTTTTCTAGCATAGAATTTTGGCAAAACGCAAAGTTACAACAATAGAATTCGATTTAATAATTATCCCTTGCCCGAAATTTAATCTTTTCACTATGGGGAAAAAATATTTTTTTATATTTGGATAAAAATTAAAAGATGAATATACTAGGAATTGGCTCAAGGATAAAACATCCAGAATTTGGACTTGGAGTAGTAACCAATGTAACTTCGAAACATTATTGGGTTACTTTTATAGAAAACGGATTGGAAACCATTGAATTGGACAGCGATTTTGAAATTATCGAAGCGGTTGAGGACGAAGTGGATTCGGTTAGTTTTCGTGATATAGAAAAATCCTTAAAGAATTTGCTGCAAAAATGGAGCGATGTTTCTCAAATAGTTCCCATTGCCGATAAGTGGAAAGGCGGTAAAATTATTCTTGAACCAGGAACGAATACTCAAAATAAAGAAGTGCCAATTGATACTTTTTTTCATAAAATTACGATGGTTCGCGATAGAATAAGAGTTATGGAACAAAAGATTAATGCGAGCAATCTTGACGAAGCCGAGAAAATTGATTTGCAACAATACATCACCAGAATTTATGGGAGTTTGACCACTTTTAACGTGCTGTTCAAAAACTCGAACGATTATTTTGTTGGGGATAAATCGAAGTAAAAAGTGTTCTGTAAAACGGATTATTGAACACTATAAAAATCATAATTTCTCCTTCAAATATTTACCAGTAATTGATTTTTTGTTTTTTATAATATCTTCGGGAGTTCCTTCGGCTAGCAATTGTCCTCCATTTTCGCCACCTTCTGGACCTAAATCTATAACCCAGTCGGCGCATTTTATTAAATCTAAATTGTGTTCGATTACCAATATCGAATGTCCTTTATCAATTAAAGCATCAAACGAAGCCAAGAGTTTTTTGATGTCGTGAAAATGTAATCCTGTTGTAGGTTCATCAAATACAAAAAGTGCTTTCTCTTTGGTAGCCCCTTTGACTAAGAACGAAGCCAGTTTAATACGTTGTGCTTCACCACCGGAAAGGGTAGATGAGGATTGCCCCAATTGGACATAGCCTAAACCAACATCTTGTAACGGTTGTAATTTTTGGATAATTTTATTTTGTTTGTTGGCGGTAAAAAAAGAAATAGAATCATCAACAGTCATCGTCAGTATGTCATGAATGTTCTTGCCGTCAAAAGTCACTTCCAGGACTTCTTTCTTGAATCGTTTACCGTTGCATGTTTCGCAATGCAATTGAACGTCTGCCATAAATACCATTTCAACATTGATAGTCCCTTCGCCTTTGCAGGTCTCGCAGCGACCGCCGTCCACATTAAACGAAAAATGTTTGGCTTGATATCCCCGAATTTTCGACAGTTTCTCTTTGGCAAACAATTCCCGAATATCATCATAGGCCTTGATATAAGTCACAGGATTCGAACGGGAACTTCGTCCAATCGGGTTTTGGTCTACGTATTCTATATGTTGAATTTTGTGATAATAACCACGCATTTCGGTAAATTGCCCGGCTTTTTCGCCAACACCATCCAGTTTTTTCTGCATCGCCGGAAATAAGATTTTCTTAACTAAGGTACTTTTTCCGCTTCCGGATACACCAGTAATTACCGTCAAACATTCCAAAGGGAATTTAACATCTATATTTTGTAAATTGTTTTCGCGTGCGCCAAGAATTTCAATATAATTGTTCCATTTCCGGCGAATTCGAGGCGTTTTAATTTCTAATTCACCATTCAAATATTTCGCTGTCAAGGAAGTCGACTTCAAGATTTCGTCAAAAGTTCCTTGAGCGACTAATTCGCCACCAAAAGTTCCGGCTTCTGGACCAATATCAATAATCATATCGGCAGCTTTCATAATGTCTTCATCATGTTCGACCACGATAACGGTGTTGCCTAAATCACGAAGCGAGAGCAAAACTTTGATTAATCTTTCAGTGTCTTTTGGGTGTAAACCAATGCTTGGTTCGTCGAGAATATACATCGAACCCACTAAACTGCTTCCGAGCGAAGTCGCCAAATTGATTCGTTGAGATTCGCCACCGGAAAGTGTAGCAGAGTTTCTGTTTAACGTCAAATAATCTAAACCAACTTCGGTCAAAAACGACAAACGGTTGTTGATTTCCAGTAATAATCGTTTGGCAATTTGCTTTTCGTATGAATCTAAATCAATATTATTAAAAAAAGTAACCAAATGTTTGATGGGCAAATCAACCAAATCCGATACGGTTTTTGAATTGATTTTTACGTAAGAAGCTTCGATTCTTAAACGTTTTCCTTTGCAGGAATGACATTTGGTTTTGCCACGATAACGCGAAAGCATAACCCGATTTTGGATTTTATAATTTTTGTCTTCCAATTCTTTGAAGAAAGCATTCAAACCCTGAAAATAGCTATTTCCTGTCCAAATCAACTCTTTTTGCGCTTCCGAAAGTCCGAAAAATGGTTTATGAATCGGGAAATCAAACTTGTAAGCATTGTTTACTAATTCATCCCGAAACCAGCCCATACTGTCGCCTCGCCAAGGAAAAATAGCATTTTCATATACGGATAAGGAAGTATTGGGAATTACTAATTCTTCGTCAATTCCTATGATATTTCCGTAGCCTTCGCAAACCGGACAAGCGCCATAAGGATTGTTAAAACTAAACAAATGGACATTGGGTTCCAAGAAAGTAATGCCGTCCAGTTCGAAATTATTACTATACGAATAGCGTTTGTGGGTATTTAATTCCTGCAGATGGCAAATCCCTTTTCCTTCATAAAAAGCAGTTTGAACCGCATCCGAAAGTCGATTATAGAATTCCTCTTCATCCTTGACCACGATTCGGTCAATAATCAGAAGAATATCTTTATTGTCCAAAGTGTGTCCGTCAATCTCATCCAAACGGATGGTTTCATTATTGACTAATATTCTGGAAAATCCTTGATTGAGCAAAGCTTTCAATTTGTCTTCCAAAGCTCTACCGTGTTCTAAATGAATAGGAGCAAGGAGCAGCCATTTACTGTCGATTCCAAAATTTTTCACGTCAATGATAACGTCCGAAACTGTATTTTTTTTGACTTGTTGTCCTGAAATTGGCGAAAAAGTTCTTCCAACACGAGCGAATAATAATTTAATATAATCGTAAATTTCAGTCGAAGTTCCCACCGTAGAACGGGCATTCGTTGTGTTTACTTTTTGTTCAATGGCGATTGCCGGCGCAATTCCCTTGATGTATTCCACTTTTGGTTTATCTAATCTACCTAAAAATTGCCGTGCATAAGAAGACAAGCTTTCCACATAACGACGTTGTCCTTCGGCATACAAAGTATCGAAAGCTAAGCTTGATTTTCCGGAACCCGAAAGTCCCGTAATCACCACTAATTTATTCCTTGGAATTGCGACATCCACATTCTTTAGATTGTGAACTTGTGCTCCTTTGATGATAATATTCTTCTTTGGATCTAATGTAGAAAGGTCAATTTGCATTTGAAAACCGATTTTTTACAAAAGTAATCAATTTTAAAATGAGAATTGGTATTGAAGGAATCGCAAATTTCTATTTTGGAAGTTGTTTTTGAATTTTTAAATTAATGTTTTTTTATGTTTTTTTATATGAAAACATTAATTTAAACCTGTTTTTTTTATATTATTTATTTTAAAGCGTTCTGTAATTTGTAAAAAAATATTTTTTCAACTCAACATTACCACAACAATACATAATTTATGATTGAGTATTTGACGTGTAATTTACTGCTAAAATCCCTATAATTGCTGTCATTTCAAACGATATCGTGTAATATTTTTTTGTATAGTTTATATATAGTTAATTTTATTAATTTTTCAAGAAGTGTTTTTTATATTTGAATATTAACTTAAAATAAAAAAAATTATGAAAAAAATTACGATTTTTATTGCACTAATGATTACTTCATTAGGTTTTGCGCAAAACTTAATCACCAATGGAGATTTTGCAAACGGCACCACTGATTGGACATTTGGCCCTCCTGGTGTAGTCCTTGATGGAGAAGCTTATTACAGCACTGCAAATGCAGGAGGAAATCCTTGGGATACAGAGCTGAAACAGACAGGAAAGACATTTATAGGGGGCAATACATACACTCTTACTTTTAGAGCTCGTGCAGCGGCAAACAGAAACATATCCGTTAACATTCAAAATACAGGTATTTGGAATGATCAGTTTAGAAATAATGCTGTTGCCCTTACTACTACTATGACAGATTATTCGTATACTTTTGTTGCCACATCTACTAATAGTAATGCCCAGCTTAATTTCCATATGGCTAATATGGGGACAAATACAACAGCGGCTGTCTATATTGACGATGTTACGTTAGTATCTACAACTATTACTACCTGTAATAATGGTATTAAAGACGGTGATGAAACTGGAGTTGATTGTGGAGGTTCATGTGCTCCTTGTCCACCACCACCTGCAACACCTCCATCAGTTGCCGCGCCAACCCCGCCTAATAGAAATCCTAGTGATGTAATTTCTCTTTATAGTGGTGCTTATACTAACGTTGCTAGTAATTTTGATGCTGGCTGGTGTGGAGGTAGTTCTGTGCAAGAAGTTACAATTGCAAGTAATCCAACTATGGCTTTTAAAAGTAATAATTGTCAAGGTATAGTATTGGATTCTGGAATAGATGCTTCATCATTTACTAAACTACACGTTGATGTTTATATTGAAGCTGGAACGGATTTAACTTCTTCTGTTTTTAATTTGAAATTTGTACAGCAACCTGGTGGGGCGGCATTAGAAATTAATCTTAATGTTGCTTCAACTCCTGCTTTAGTCGCTGGAAGTTGGCTGCAAATTGATGTTCCAGTAAACTTAACTGCTTTTACTGGTTTTAAAGAGTTTGGGATCACGTCTAATCTTAATAACAAACTTTGGTATGATAATTTATATGCATACAAAGGAACTGCACTAGGAACAAATAAATTTCAAACTTCAAGTGTAAAAATGTATCCTAATCCTGTTAAAAATACCTTGACTATTGATGCAAACAGTAGCATTAATAAAGTATCGGTATACAATATATTAGGACAAGAAGTTATGAAAGCAAGTCCAAAAAGCAACTCTGTTACTTTGCAAACAAATGAACTTCAAAAAGGAGTTTATATGGTAACAACAGAAATTGATGGAAAAGTGAGTACTTCAAAGGTTATAAAAGAATAGTTTTTAGATTAAATAGATTTTTTGTAAAGCACGCTTTGAAAAAAGCGTGCTTTTTTTTTAATAGTTATCTATATATTTATATATTTATATCGTTGTAATAACCTTGGTTTCCTATGCAAATAAATAAACTTACAAAATATTTTTTTTATACCCTGATGCTTAATTTTTTATTGAGTTACTCCCAGGAATTACCGCCAATAATCAAGTATACTCCAGCAAATTATGAAGCCGGAAATCAAAACTGGATGATTTCGCAGGATAAAAACCATTACCTCTACTTTGCAAATAATGAAGGACTTTTAGAATTCAATGGTTCCAGTTGGTTGTTATATCCTTCGCCTAACGAAACAGTAATTCGTTCCGTAAAAGTCATTAATGATAAGATTTATACAGGTAGTTACATGGAATTTGGTTTTTGGAAAAGACAAGATAATGGCCAGCTTAAATATACTTCCTTAAGTAAAACTATAAAGAGTAAAATTCTCAATGATGAAAATTTTTGGAATATAATAAATTTTGATCAATGGGTTATTTTTCAGTCCTTAAACAGGATTTACATATATGATTCCCAAACTGGTAGTTTTAAAATTATTTCTTCAAAAAGCGGTATTACAAAATCTTATAGAACAAATAATTCTATCTATTTTCAATCTTTAAATGAAGGACTTTATGAAATTGAAAGCGGAAAGAGTAAATTAGTTTCGGATTCTGAGATTCTAAAAAAGTATAGAATTGTTAACGTATTTACACTTAATGATGGGCTTTTGATACAGACAGAATTTAATGGATTTTATAAATTAGTAGATAATATTTTGTCTAAATATACTACAGAAGCTGATTCAGAATTAGCCACTACCAGAATTTATAGCAGCCAGAGGCTTTCAAACGGAAATTTTGCAATAGGGACAGTTTCAAACGGTATTTTTATTTTAACAGAAGAAGGTAAAGTTATATATAACCTTACACAAATTAAGGGGCTGACTGATAATACTGCTTTATCATTATTTGAAGATTTGGATAAAAATATTTGGGTGGGATCTGATAATGGAATTAATTGTATTAATCTTCTAGCACCGATTCATAGTTATACAGATAACACAGGGGTTTTAGGAACTGTTTATGCTTCTAAATTGTATCACGGAAATCTTTACATAGGAACAAATCACGGATTATTTTACAGGAATTATAACAGCAATGGAGAATTTAAATTAATAAGCGGAACAAAAGGTCAGGTTTGGTCTTTATTTGAATATGACGGAACATTGTTTTGTGGTCATGATTCAGGAACTTTTATTATTGAAGAAAATTCAGCTAAAAATATTTTTTCAATGTCAGGAACTTGGAAATTTGTGCCCGTTCCGAATCAGAAATCACTTTTACTTCAAGGAAATTATTATGGAATTTCTGTTTTGACAAAAATAAATAATCAATGGGTTTTTAGAAATAAAATTAAAGGTTTTGATTACTCTACACGATATTTTGAAATTGATGATGAGTTCGAAGTATATGTAAGCCATGAAAGTCAGGGTGTTTTTAGATTACAATTAGATAATAATTTGCTTAAAACGAGCACATTTACTTCTTATCCTTCTCCAAAAAAAGGAAGAAACTCAAGTTTAGTTAAGTTTAATAATACCATCTATTATGCCTATAAAGATGGAGTCTTTAAATTAAATATAAAGACAAAACAATTTGAAAAAGATAAAGTATTAAGTTCTGTTTTTGATAAAGATGAATATTCTTCAGGGAAAATGATTGTTGATAATTCCAATAGGATTTGGTTCTTTTTTAAAAACCATATTTATAATTTTTCTACCAGTAAATTGAGTAATCAACTCAAACAGAATGTTATCCCTATTCCGGCTTCATCTTTAAATGCTATGTTGGGCTATGAAAATATCACACAAATTGGAACTTCAGAATATTTAATTGGCATCGCAGATGGCTATTTAATATTGAATTTAAACAATTTAATTTACAATAATCATATAGTATACATTACCGCAATTACATCAAATAAACTGAATGGTAGTTTTATAAATAACTCAATTCAAAAAGAAGGTAATTTTAAATATAATGAAAACAATATAGCTTTTAGTTACACCGTACCAGAATATAATAAATATATTAAAGCAGAATATCAGTATTCGTTAGAAGGATTTCAGGATGAATGGAGCCCATGGAGTGTAAAATCCTCAGTAAATTTTAAAAATCTTTCTTCTGGAGATTATGTTTTTAAGGTAAGAGCAAAATTTGCTAATTCTTATATTGGAAATACTGCCGTATATTCTTTTACAATTCTTAAGCCTTTTTATGCAACAAACTTTGCTGTTTTTGTCTATATGATTTTATTGCTGTTTATGTCTTATTATATACATAAAGCATACAAAAACTATTATCATAAACAGAGAGAGAAATTAATTGAAGAAAACAATCGATTACTTGAGATTAAAGAACTCGAAATGGAGCAGCAACTTATGAAGTTAGAAAATGAACAACTTTCTCAAGATGTATATGCTAAAAATCACGAGTTGGCCGTTAGTTCTATGAGTTTAAATAGTAAGAATGAGTTATTGGCTTTTATACAAGAAGACCTGAAGAAAACTTATGAAAACGGTACATCAAAAATCAAATCTGTTATAAAGACAATAAATAAAAATATTTCAGAGGAAGATTCTTGGAAAGTTTTTAAAGAAGCTTTTGACAGCGCGGATAAAGATTTTTTAAAAAAAATAAAACAAGCTCATTCAACATTAACACCGAATGATTTAAGACTATGTGCTTACTTGAGACTCAATCTTTCTTCAAAAGAAGTAGCTCCTTTGCTCAATATTTCTGTAAGAAGTGTAGAAATAAAAAGATATCGTTTGCGTAAAAAAATGGATTTGTTGCATGAACAGGGTTTAGTAGAGTATATTTTGTCTGTATAGCTTGATAACTTCGATGTTTTTCGAAGTGTTAATAACTATACAATACCACAACATTAACGTTTTTTGTTTCTTGTTTTTTATTTTTTTGGCTGTAATCATTAGTAAATCATTAACAAACACTTTGTTTTTTAAAGGATCTTTGATAAAACCTCCTTTTTTTGCATTGTATGCTTTTTGTTGTGGTTGTTTTTGTCAAATTATTAGTTGTTTCAGATATATTTACCTTCTGATTTAACTTAAATAAATATTTTCAATACGCGCTACAAACAATTTTTGATATTAATATTTTTATGTTGTTTTTGAAACAGCACTATTTTAGCCCTCATTATAATTTTATATAACTTTTAAACCATGCATTCATTATGAAAAAAATTATTGTTTTACTGATCTTTTTGAGTTCTTCAGTGGCGATTTATTCCCAAACTAATAAAATACAAATTGACAAAGATACTGATGGGATAAAGCTTAAAGTAAATGGTCAAGATTTCATCATTAATGGGATGAACTGGGATTATTCGCCAATTGGAACAAATTTCAACTATAGCTTATGGAAACAGCCTGATAATATTATTAAGGGTGCTTTAGATGATGAAATGCCACTTTTAAAGAATATGGGTGTAAATACAATACGAGTATATACAGGTATTCCAAAAAAATGGATTGAATATATTTATACTAATTATGGTATTTACACTATGCTCAATCATACATTTGGTCGTTATGGTTTGACTTTAAATGGAGCTTGGGTAGTTAATACTGAATATTCTGACGCTAACACCCGTCAATTACTTTTAAAAGAAGTAAAAGAATTGGCCTCAACCTATAAAGACACTAAAGGGTTACTTTTGTTTTTACTGGGTAATGAAAACAATTATGGTTTGTTTTGGGATGGAGCAGAAACGGAAGATATTCCCGTAAAAGACAGAAAATCTACTGCACGAGCCCAGTATTTGTACAAGTTATTTAATGAAGCCGCTTTGGCTATGAAGGCTATTGATAATTCACATCCAATTGCGATTTGTAACGGTGATTTACTTTTCCTTGATTTAATTAAGGTAGATTGCCCGGATGTAGATATTTTAGGCGTAAATGCTTATCGTGGAATTTCATTTGGAGATATTTTTGAAAGAGTTAAAAAAGAATATGGTAAGCCTATGTTCTTCTCAGAATTTGGATCAGATGCTTTTAATGCGGTTACAAGTGAAGAAGCTCAAAATGATCAAGCATCTATTTTAAAAAGCAACTGGAAAGAAATTTATGAAAATGCTGCAGGTGTTGGTAAAAGTGGGAATTGTTTGGGTGGATTTACTTTTCAATTTAGTGATGGCTGGTGGAAATATGAGCAAACAAAATATTTAGACGTTCACGATACGAATGCTTCTTGGTCCAATGGCGGTTATAGTTTTGACTATGTAAAAGGTGAAAACAATATGAATGAAGAATGGTTTGGGATTTGCGCAAAAGGGCCAACTGATGTAAATGGAATGTATCAATTATATCCTCGATCAGCATACTACGTTTTACAGGAAGTTCATCAGCTTAATCCATATACCAATGGAAAATCATTGAATGAAATAGAAAATCATTTTGACAAAATTCAAATCATAGGAGCAACTCTAAAGGCTAGGGGAGATAAAGCCGCATTAGAGAGTCAAAAAAGCGGTAAAATAAGATTTTCGAGATTATCGGCTGAATTTACTACTTTCAGCACAGGAGGTAATTTAATTACAACCCCTAAAGAAGCTGTTACGAATGGTACGACTTATCCAAACAAACTAGGTTTTGATAATATGCAATCTTTTTTTGTAGGTGTAGAAGGAAATCCAACATCAAATATGACTGCAAATGTTGAATTCAATATTTTAGGAAATGTAGCACTTAATCCAATTGATGAAATATTTTATGAAAACAGAGGACGTCCAGTAACTGTAAGTGGTCCTGATGGGAATGTAACTTTAGAAGATAATAATCGTGTTCAATTATATAAAGCAAGTTACAAATGGGACGAAAAATTATTTAAATTAGATGGTTTTTATCGTACGGGTCATTATCATTGGGGTTACGAAGGTGATTTCTTTGGCTTATATCCAGAAGCCAATTATGGTCCTAACATAGATATTTATCAAGGCAAAGCTCCTTATGGATTTGAAATTGAGGGAAAGAAATTGTTTAAAGGATTTAAGTTGGCTATGGGGCCGGAACTTTGGTGGGGTGCCAATCCAGCTGTTTTACTTAAATATTCTAATACAATAGGAAAATTTAATTTTACAGGTATTTTTCATGAAGATTTAACCCAACGAACTACTACCCAATCATCTTATGCAATTCCTCAACCCAAAACAAGAAGATTTACATTGCATTTAAATAGAAAATTTGGTAATTTAGGTTTTGATATAGGAGGTATTTGGGCTGGACAACCACTTCAAGGAAGAGATTATCAAGTTGTAAGGGGTGAAGGAGCAAATCAGCAAGTTTATATCAATCAAATTGAAACCAAAGATAACTTAGGTGGAAAAATCAAAATTACCTATACTGGGGGAAAAATTAATTGGTATGCGCAAGCAGCTGCCCAAGGTTTAGTTGCAGGTGGTGGTACGGATCTTACTCAAACTTTTACAGGTTGGAGACTTAAAGATAGTGGAAGCGGCAATCAATACAATTTTTTAACTGGTTTAACTTACACTTTAGGTAAATTACAAATAGCACCTAATTTTTTATGGCAAAAGCCATTAGAAGGTCCAATATCAACTAGTGTTCCTGCTCCAGGAAGACCAAGAAATATATTAGATGACCCATTTGTCGTTAGAGCCAATAGAGAGCAGGTTGCAAGTGAAATATTATTTACTTATGACCCCACTCCTGGTACCTGGTTGTATGATTGGGAAAATGACCGTTCAGAAGACTCTAAGTTTGCTGTAAGTGCTGGATTCGTATTTCGTCATTTGCCTACCTCACAAGATGCAGCTATAGGTTTCTTAGCTAACAGAACCACTTTTGCTTTTAATGGAGCGCCTCCAGCTAAAGATTTATGGGAAACTAATGCAAGAATTGTATCGAAAATTTCGCCTGATTTTGGTTTCATAACTACAATTTACGGTGGCCCTGCCCAGGCTAATGGTAGCGATGGAAGAACTATTAATCGCTTTGGAATCGATTTAAAAATGATTTATAAAAAAGTGAAATTAACTTCATTTGTAAAAGTAAACGATTGGGGGCCATATGATTACCATAAGGATTTTAATTTAACTTATCCTTTACAGTTAATGGCTGATCTTTCTTTTGGAATTGGAAAACGCGATTGGTTTATACTTCCAAATACTAGTATTGGTATTCGTGGAACTTGGCGTTCACTTGATCAATATTCACCGCGATATAACCCAACTCAAACCTTAGACAGCACAGGAAATTTGATTCCTGATCCAACAGCATTAGGATTTTCTAATGGACAAGAATGGGAAATTAGAACCTACGTACTTATAAACATTGGTAATTAATAAAAATAATAGATATGAAAACATACTCAATTTATAGTTCAAAAAAAATAGGCTTTGCTATTATGAGTTTACTACTCATTTTAGGATGTCAGAATGACTTTTCTGATTTACAAGAAGCTAAATATTCTGTTAACCCGGATGTTTTTATTGACACCTTTAGTCCAGGTTTAAATTTTGCGGCTTTTGGTGGTACAGTTGTTACTGGTTTTCAAGTAGATGGTAATGTCTCGTATAATAAATCTCCAGCTTCGATGCGTTTTGATGTTCCAAATGTTAATGATCCTGAAGGAGCTTATGTTGGTGGATCGTATTTCACTTCAGTTGGAAGAGATTTGTCAGGTTATGATGCTTTAACATTTTGGGCAAAATCTTCCCAATCATCAACAATTGATGTTATTGGTTTTGGAAATGATTTTGGAGCAAATAAGTATCAAGCTTCTATTTCTGGTTTAGCTTTAAGCACTGTATGGAAAAAATACATTATTCCAATTCCAGATCCTTCAAAATTGAAAATAGAAAAAGGAATGTTGTTTTTATCAGAAGGTCCAGAAAATGGTAAAGGTTATACCTTTTGGTTGGATGAGGTTAAATTCGAAAAATTAGGGACAGTTTCTCATGGACAAAGTTCCATTTTAAATGGTACAGATAAAGTGGAAACTTCTTTTATTGGGGTAACTAAAACTATTGATGGTTTAATTTCTACGTTTAATTTGCCAAATGGAGTTAATCAATCTGTAAATGTAACACCGGCTTATTTTGTTTTCACTTCTTCTAATCCTGCTGTTGCTACAGTTGATGAGCTAGGAAAAGTAACTACCATTGGATCTGGAACTGCAGTTATCACCGCTAAACTAGGTGATGTTTTGGCAAAAGGGTCATTAACAATTAATTCTGCGGGTACATTTGTAAACGCTCCTACACCAACTCAAGATGCCTCAAAAGTAATTTCTATTTATACCGAAAAATATCCAAATGTTCCGGTTGATTATTACAACGGATATTGGGCTCCTTATCAAACTACAAAATCAGCTGATTTTACAGTTAATGGAGACAATGTATTAAATTATACAAATTTCAATTTTGTTGGAATTCAATTTAGTGCACCAACAGTTGATGCTTCGGTCACTTCCCATTTGCATATTGATATTTTTATGCCAAATGCAATAGCTGCGGGTTCAAGCTTTAAAGTTCAATTGGTAGATTTCGGAGCAGACGGTGTTGCCGGAGGCAGTGATGATAAAAGTTCTACTGTTACTTTTGCTAGTCCCACTTTAGTTACAAAAAGTTGGATAGGATTAAATATTCCATTATCTAATTTTTCAGGATTGACAAGTAAAACTCACATAGGTCAAATAATTTTTGAAGGTACAAATATTACAAACTTTTATGCTGATAATATTTATTTCTATAACGACGGCAGCATAATTCCTTCAGTTCCTACAACTGTGGCACCAACACCAACCGCCCTTTCCGCTAATGTGCTCTCAGTTTTCAGCGATGCCTATACAAATGTTGCAGGAACAGATTTGAATCCAAGTTGGGGGCAAGCTACTGTTGCTTCTCAAGTTCTTATTGCTGGAAATAATACACTAAAATATTCAGGACTCAATTACCAAGGAATAGTACTTGGAAGTGCTCAAAATGTAACTTCTAAAACCTATTTACATTTAGATTATTATACTTCAAACTCTACCAGTTTAAAAGTATATCTAATAAGTCCGGGACCGGTTGAAAAACCATATGTTTTAACAGTTCCTACTGGTCCTTCTCCATCAGTTAACGGATGGAGAAGTATTGATATCCCATTAACAGCTTTTTCTCCTGTTAATTTAAGTAATATCATCCAATTAAAATTTGATGGAAATGGCAATATCTATCTCGATAATATTTATTTCCGTAATTAATAAAATATAAAATATGAAAAATTATTTGTTGAATAAAAGATATGCCCTTCTTGTTACTTTGGTATTTGTTCTGATGCTATCAATGGTTAGCTGTAATCCTGAAGCCGTTCAAAAAGTAGAACAACGCAATTGGCAATTAACTTGGAGTGATGATTTTGAAGGAGCAGCTGGGGTTTTACCGGATGCAACTAAATGGACCTTTGATATAGGAAATGGAGGTTGGGGTAATCAAGAATTACAATATTATACTAATCGTCCTGAAAATGTTTCTTTGGATGGAACTGGAAATTTAGTAATTACTGCTAAAAGTGAAAGTTTTGGCGGATCATCGTTTAGTTCTGCCAGAATCAAAACAGAAGGTTTGTTTACACAAGCATATGGACGTTTCGAAGCCAGAATAAAAACACCATATGGACCAGGAATATGGCCAGCTTTTTGGATGTTAGGAGCTAATAATCAAACTGCTGTTTGGCCTCAAATTGGCGAAATTGACATAATGGAACTTAAAGGTCACCAACCTAATATTAATCATGGTTCACTCCATGGACCTGGTTACTCGGGTGGAAATGCAATAACTGATATTTATGCCTTATTAAACGATCGTTTTGATAACGACTATCACATTTTTGCCGTGGAATGGGATGCCGATAAGATTGATTTTTTTGTTGATAACTATTTATATGAAAGAGTTAAAAAGAGCGATGTAAATAGCAAAGGAGAATGGGTATTTGACCATCCATTTTATTTAATTTTAAATATTGCTGTTGGTGGAAACTTTGTTGGATTTCCAACCGCTCAAACGCCTTTTCCACAAAAAATGATGATTGATTATGTTAAAGTATATCAATAGTTAAAATTAAAGAGTTGAATTGTAATTAAAAAAGGCTCTACTTTTTATAGATAAATTTAGTATTGTTTTTTTTATTTTTTGAGTTATTCACTAAATAATTATTTCCACTAAGATAAGGTGATATGATCATGTTTAGTTGTGAAGCAAGACTTAAAATCAAAGAAAGTAACATTAGGCTTATATTAAAACTACTTCTTCATTCATTAATAATTAGTAATGGAAAAATTAAAATTTCGTATAAATCATTATAAATTTTTGGTAATAACTTTTATTATGGCATTTTCGTTAAATAGTTGTAAAGCAACAAAAGAATTGAAAACTGAAGTTTATGAAACTTCTGCCAAAGGAAATTCATTAAAAAAAATCACTGAATTTTCAAAAAGTGAAAACCCTGTGGTAATTACTTTAAATCAAGAAGAAAAATTTCAAACCATAACAGGATTTGGAGGTTCTTTTACAGAATCTTCTGCTTATTTGTTAAATAAATTAAGCGCTACAAATCGTAAAAAAATCATGGATGCTTATTTTAGTGAAGAAGGAGCGAACTATTCATTAACCCGTACCCATATTAATTCTTGTGATTTTTCATTGAAACAATATGCCTATGCAATACAAGATGGCGATAAAAATTTAGACCATTTTTCGATTGAAGAAGATAAAAAAAACAATCTTATCCCAATGATATTGGAAGCAAAATCGATTTCAAAAGAAGGATTTAAAATCATTGCTTCGCCTTGGACTGCGCCGCCATGGATGAAAGACAATAAAAAATGGATAGGCGGAAAATTATTACCTGAATATAACGATACATGGGCTTTGTATTATTCTAAATATATTGATGCATACAAGAATGAAGGTATTGATATTTGGGGGCTTACTGTAATAAATGAGCCTAATGGCAACGGAAATAACTGGGAAAGCATGCTTTTTTCTCCAGAAGAAATGACGAATTTTGTTCAAAATCATTTAGGGCCAACCCTAGAGGCCAATGGTAAATTCAATGTCAAAATATTAGGGTACGATCAAAACAGAGGTGGCTTAAAAGAATGGGTAGACGCTATGTATAAAGATGAAAAAACGTCAAAATACTATTCTGGGACAGCTATTCATTGGTATGAAAGCACTTATGATTTTTTACCGGACGCTTTACAATATGCTCACAATAAATCGCCAAATAAATATTTAATTCAAACAGAAGCTTGTGTGGATTCTGAAGTTCCACATTGGAATGACAATGCTTGGTATTGGAGTAAAGAGGCCACTGATTGGGGTTGGGATTGGGCACCTGAAAAAGATAAATATTTGCACCCAAAATATGCACCAGTGAATCGCTATGCTACTGATATTATTGGATGTTTGAATAATTGGGTAGATGGTTGGATAGATTGGAATATGGTTCTGGACAAGCAGGGTGGACCAAATTGGTTTAAAAATTGGTGTACGGCACCTGTAATTGTAGATCCTGAAAAGGATGAAGTCTATTTTACACCTTTGTATTATGTTATGGAGCATTTTAGCAAATTCATGCGACCAGGAGCTATAAAAATTGGATGTAAAATAAGCAATGATAACTTGATGGCTACAGCTGTAAAAAATCCTGACGGTACAATTGCAATAGCTGTTTTTAACCCAACAGAAGATGCTCACACAATTGAAATAAATCTCAATAACATAAAAAAAAGCATTTCCATTAGTGCTAAAGCATTGCAAACCGTAATTATTAAACCTTGATAATAGAAAAAAATTTATAACTAAAACCACTTATAATATGTCAAATCAGAATTCTAACCCAAAAGGATTGGTTCCAATGGGTCAAAAAATAGCCTTTGGATTAGGAATGTTAGCGAACCAAATGTTTCCTGCAGCTTTAGGTATTTTTATGGTTGTTTTGGTACAAGATTTAAAATTTCCAGCTTGGATGTGGGGCATTTTATTTTTCTTACCTAGGATTTTTGATGCTTTCGTTGATCCAATTATGGGTTTCATTTCAGACAATACGAGGTCTAAATGGGGAAGGCGAAGACATTATGTGTTTTTAGGAGCTATTATAATGGGGGTTTCATTTGTTGTAATGTGGCAATTGTATAGAGAAAGTGGTGTAGAATATAATTTTATATACTTTCTTTTGTGGTCGTTCGTGTTTTATTTGGGGCTCTCTATTTTTAGCGTTCCTTATGTAGCTATGGGCTATGAAATGAGCGATGATTTTCACGAACGCACAAGTATCATGGCAATATCACAATGGATTGGGCAATGGGCTTGGGTAATAGCACCTTGGTTTTGGGTTGTTATGTATGACCCTAAATGGTTTCCTAATGCCGATACAGCAACAAGAACATTGGCTGTTTGGGTAGGAATTTCTTGTATGCTATTAGCGATGATTCCTGCAATTTTTATTAAAAGTAAATCTACTAAAGATGAAGAGAATTTTTCGCCATTAACATTTAGAACAATTGGAGGTAGTTTGAAGGAAATTTTCGAAAGTTTCAAAGAGGCTTTTAGAAACGGTCCCTTCACAAAGCTTTGTATCGCTACTTTTTTAATCTTTAATGCTTTTAATACCGTTGCTGGTTTTACTTTTTTTATTGTTGTGTATTACCTTTTTAATGGAAATACAGAGGCTGCGGGTATTTGGCCTACACTTTTTGGAAGTATAGGTGCTTTGGCTACTACTTTTGTTGTAATTCCAATTGTTGCTAGCTTGTCCAGAAAAATGGGCAAAAAGAATGCTTTTTTAGCTTCTCAAGGAATATCTGTTTTTGGATATATATTGCTTTGGTTTCTTTTCATTCCTGGTAAACCCTATATGTTTATCTTCGCTTTACCTTTCTTTTCTTTTGGTATCGGAAGTTTGTTTACTTTAATGATGTCAATGACAGCAGATGTTTGCGATATGGATGAGTTGACTTCAGGTAAACGAAGAGAAGGAATCTTTGGTGCCATATATTGGTGGATGGTAAAATTTGGTTTTGCCATCGCAGGATTATTAACAGGAGTTATTATGTCAACAGTTGGTTTTGATACTAGTTCAGCAACTCAGACTGAGGGTGCAATTACCGGTTTAAGACTTTTCTTCTCAGGAGTCCCGATTTTAGGGACATTGATAGCGATGTGGGTAATGAGGAATTATGACTTGACAGAAGAAAAAGCCAGAGAAATAAAAAAAGAATTAGATGCGAGAAAAAGACCGGTAAAAAAACAATCTTCGGCCTATCTTTCTGGAAAACTACTTTCTTTAGAAAAAAGTGGAAGCTCTTTAGACACCATAATAGGGGTAGATTTAAGTTCTAAAACAGAAAAACAAATTAGAACACAGTTTTCAGAAATTTTAAATAATGGTTTGCATGGTTTATGCTTTAGTCCTTATGTTGAAGGACAGGAAACCGGCGATATTTTATCAGAAAATCAAATTCGTAGAAGACTAGAAATAATTACGCCACATGCCAAATGGATTAGATCCTTCTCATGTACAGAAGGAAATGAATTGATACCAGAAATAGCACACAAAAAAGGATTGAAAACTTTAGTAGGAGCCTGGATAAGTGACGATAGAGAAAAAAATGAAAAAGAAATCCAGTCGCTTATTGCATTGGCTAAAGCAGGTTTAGTAAATATTGCTGCCGTAGGAAATGAGGTGTTACATCGTGAAGAAATTTCAGAGCAAGAGCTATTAGGATATATTAAAAGAGTAAGGGAAGCATTGCCAGCTTCTATTTCTGTGGGATATGTAGATGCCTATTATCAGTTCCTGGATAAACCTGCTCTAGTAGACACTTGTGATGTTATATTAGTAAACTGTTATCCTTTTTGGGAAGGAGCAGATAATAAGTATGCAGTATCTTATTTAGATGGAATGGTTGAATTAACACAACAGATTGCTAAAGGTAAAAAAATAATTATAACAGAAACGGGTTGGCCAAGTTTAGGAGAAAATGTAGAAGCGGCAGAACCTTCCAAATTAAATGCCATGAAATACTTTATTTCTGTTCAGGAATGGACTAAAAATGAAAACATTGATCTATTCTATTTTTCATCATTTGATGAATCCTGGAAAGTAAAACAAGAAGGAGAAGTTGGCGCAGGATGGGGTATTTGGGATAAATACGAAAAATTGAAATTTTAAAAATTAGGAATCATGTCATATAGTAGAAAAGAAGATTCGCTTTATCAAATCAAGTATGATAATGTTAATGAGATTAATTATAATGGGATTAATTATTCAAATAAATCACCAAAAGAATTAATAAACCTTTTTGGTGAAGTTTTAAAAAAAGGAATGCATGGACTTTGTTTTAGCCTTTATGAAGACGGACAAAAACCAGGCGACATTATAACCGAGGAACAAGTGCGACGAAGAATGAAAATAATTGCTCCTTATACTAAATGGGTACGGTCATTTTCATGCACTGAAGGCAATGAGTTTATACCAATTATTGCAAAAGAATATGGCATTAAAACATTAGTAGGGGCTTGGTTAGGTGATGATCCGGAAATCAATGAAAAAGAAATTGAAGGACTCATAAAACTTTCTAACGAAGGCTTTGTAGATATCGCCGCCGTTGGAAACGAGGTTATGTATAGAAAAGATTTAACCGAAGACGAACTTCTGGAATTTATCGGCAGGGTAAAAAAAGCCATTCCGGATACTATTCCTGTAAGTTATGTCGATGCGTATTACGAGTTTACTATTAAACCAAGAATTACAGAAGCTTGCGATCTTATTTTAACCAATTGCTATCCATTTTGGGAAGGCTGCAACCTCGAATATTCATTAGGACATATGAAGCAAATGTACCATCAGGCCTTAGAGGCAGGAAATGGTAAAAAAGTAATTATAACCGAAACAGGATGGCCCAGTAAAGGCGAAAGTTTTAAAGACTCACATCCTTCCAAAGAAAATGCAATAAAATATTTTATAAATACCCAACTTTGGTCTCAACAGGAAGATATAGATATTTTCTATTTCTCTTCATTTGATGAATCCTGGAAAGTAGGAGCAGAGGGTGAAGTAGGAGCTTATTGGGGTATTTGGGATAAAAATGAAAAATTAAAATATTAATGAATAGTTTTAAAGCATTAAATTTATCTCCAGGAAGAGCAATATGTTATTCTGGTTTTCGTGAAGGTCAGCAGCCTGGAGGTATATGCCCAAGTTATGAAGAGGTTAAAGAAGATTTATTGATACTTAAAAGTCACTGGAAATACCTTCGTTTATACGATTGTGATGTACATGCTGAAACCGTTTTAAAAGTAATTGAACAAGAAAAACTGCCTTTTCAAGTAATGCTTGGTGCTTATATTGTGGCCGAAATGAATAATTTTGGCTGTCCTTGGGGTGGTGGCGTATATACTGAAAAAGAACTGGACGAAAACCACATTAAAAACCGAAACCAAATTCAAAAACTCATTGATTTAGCCAATCAATATCCAACAATAATATGCACTTTATCAGCAGGAAATGAAGCTTGTGTCGATTGGACAGACCATTATGTATCAGTTTCTAGTGTCATAGAATACGTGAACAGTATTAAAAAAGAAGCGAAACAACCTGTTACTTTTTGCGAAAATTATGTGCCTTGGTTAAGCAAACTCAAACCTCTAGTAGATGTGGTTGATTTTATTTCGATTCATACTTACCCGGTTTGGGAATATAAGAATATACACGAAGCATTAGATTATACCAAAGAAAATTACTTTGCGGTTGCCAATATGTATCCTGATAAACCGGTAGTAATTACGGAAGCAGGTTGGGCAACCAATTCTAACGGCAGAGGAATAGAAGCACATAATGTTAGTGAAGATAATCAAGAAATTTATTATCAAGATTTAGTCAATTGGACAGATTCTGATGGTATTCTAACCTTTGTATTCGAAGCATTTGATGAATCTTGGAAAGGGTCTAATGAACCTTTAGAACCCGAAAAACATTGGGGGCTTTTTAAAATTGATAGAACCCCAAAATTAGCTATGGACCGACAAAAAATTTTATAATAAATAATTTAATAACTATCTTTTATTAAACTATTTTTAAATTTTAAAAAAAATATCATGAAAAAAAATACTTCACTTCAATTGTTCTTTTTGGTTTTTCTAATTGGACAATGCTGTCTTGCACAGGTTGATGTTGTTTATAATGATTTAGTTTGGTCTGATGAATTTACTGTTAATGGAGCTGTAGATTCCAACAACTGGTTTCATCAAACTCAATTGCCTGCCGGTGGAAGCTGGTTTAATGGCGAAGTGCAACATTATACTAATCTCACGACTAATTCTTTTGTTGATACAGGTCTATTACATATTGTTGCAAAAAAAGAATCTTTTACCGATCAGGGTGTAACTAAAGAGTATACATCAGCCCGATTAAATTCTAAATTTGCCTTTAGATACGGACGTGTAGATGTCCGTGCAAAATTGCCAATTGATTCAGGAACTTGGCCTGCAATTTGGATGTTGGGCAAAAACGTAAATGAACCTGGAGGTTATTTTGCTTCAACTTATGGAACTACAGATTGGCCGGCATGTGGAGAAACTGATATTATGGAGCATGGAATTTTTTCATCACAGTCTATCAATTACATTCAAAGCACTATGCATACACCTTCTTCCCATGGGAATTCAGTAAACAATGGTGGAACAATAGCTTCTGATTTAGCAAATAACTACCATATTTATTCTATGAATTGGTCGCCAAACCAAATATCATTTCTTCTTGATGGTGTTGCTTTTTATACATACAATCCAGCGGTTAAAGACGCCAGTACTTGGCCATTTGATAAAGAACAATATTTATTATTGAATATTGCTTTGGGAGGGATAGCTGGAACAATTGCGCCAAGTTTTACACAAGCTTCTATGGATATTGATTATGTAAGAGTCTATCAAAATACTACTATTGATACCCAGCCACCTGTTAATTTTGCAGCTTCTGTTGGGGCAATTTCAGGATCATCTGTTGAATTATTGCTAAATGCTACGGACAACTCAGGAAATGTCACCTACAATGTTGATTATGGATCTGGAACGAGTTCGACATATAGCCTTTCCGGTGTTCAAAAATCATTAATCATATCCAATTTGTCTCCTAATACTAATTATACTTTTTCAGTTTCGGCAACTGATGCAACAGGAAATGCCGCTGTTAATAATCCAATTGTACTTAACGCTAAAACAACGGTAATTTCGCAATGTTCCGGTACTGATACACAGGCTCAGCAAGGTGCTTTTACATTAGGATACAATTATGCTTTCGAAACCATTGGAAATGATGTTAAAATTACATTTGAATTGTTGGATAACAAAGTCGGATTAGTGGCGTTTTTGCGAAATCAAAGTTCCCCGTCCACTGAAACACAAATGTCGAATGTTTCTGGACAGGTTTTTACTAAAACCATTACAGGACAAACCATTGGTTCAACCATTAACTATGCCTGTAAATTTGCTTATGCGGGTGGAGGATTGTCTGTCACGAAATATATTTCTTATGTGGTGGGCAGTAGTTGTTCATTGAGGGTAGAAACTTCATCTGAATTGAAACAGTTTTACTATCCTAATCCTGTAGAAAATATATTATATTTGCAGTTGCTAGATGAACAAAATCAAATCATTTTAACAGATATATTAGGGCAAAAAATATTTGAAGATGTAGTAAAGTCATCACACAATTTGGATATGAGTGGTCTTAAATCAGGAATTTACTTTTTAAAAGTAAAAAACTTGCACGGTGTTCAAAATGTAAAAATTATAAAAAAATAGTTGTTAACTCTAAGGTCACAACAAAATCAATTGAAAATAAAGTTACGAAAGTTTCTTTATACCTCTTGTAATTAAATTTCTTGAATCAAAATTTCAACTTTTAAAATAGAACATAGATGGGCAGTAGTAATCTTATAATTATTTGCAACTGTAACAATATAAATACAAATTAATAAAAAATACGCAACGCATTAATACAAATATTATGAAAAATGAAATTCTACTTGGGAATTATAATTTAAACAATGAAAATAAAACTATCACAGGGGAATTTGTAGATTTTGATGGTGAATCATTTTACAAAATAGCTAATTATGATAAGATGGATCCTTTTTTTATGACTATCGTTAGCAACTCTGACCATTGGATGTTTATCTCCAGTAACGGAGGATTATCAGCCGGTAGAAAAAATCCTGATTTAGCTTTATTTCCTTATTATACAGTAGATAAAATACAAGATTCTGCCGAAATTTCGGGAAGCAAAACCATTTTGTTAGTCACACGAGGTAGTAAAACTTCATTGTGGGAAGTCTTTTCGGATAAGTACAATGGTGTTTATAAAATACAACGTAACATTTACAAAAACGTTTATGGAAACAAAATACTATTCGAAGAAATTAACGAAGATTTAGGAATCACTTTCTCCTATCAATGGATGAATAGCGAAAAATTTGGTTTTATCAAAAAATCAATGCTTATTAATAATCTTGAATCACCTTGTTCGGTTTCTGTTCTTGATGGAATCCAAAATATTTTGCCAGCTGAAATCAACCAGCAACTCCAAAATTCATTGAGCAATTTAGTGGATGCTTACAAAAAAAGCGAATTGGTCACTAATACAAATATTGGACTATATATGTTAAGTTCAGTAATAGTTGACAAAGCTGAGCCTAGCGAAGCTTTGAGTTCTACTGTAGTTTGGTCAGAAGGATTAAGTGATGCTAAGATTTTATTATCTTCTAGTCAATTAAAAAATTTCCGAAAAGGACTTCCTATTGAAGAAGAAAAAGATATAAGAGCCACCAGAGGAGCCTATTTTATTAATGCTGAAATAGAACTTTCATTTAATGAGAAAAGAGAGTGGCACATTGTTGCAGACATCAACAAAAATTCGGGTTATATCGCTACTTTAAAACATTTTTTATCAGATAATAAAAATTGTGCCCAACAGTTGCTTGATGATGTAAATGATTGTACAAAAGATTTAGTGAGAATATTGGCATCTGCAGATGGTTTACAACTAACAGGGGATAAATTAGGCGTTAATAGACACCTATCGAATGTGTTGTTTAATGTAATGCGTGGAGGTATTTTTGATGATAATTATTCTATTGGTAAAAAAGATTTACTGGAATTTATTGAAGGTGCTAATAATACTGTTTATAAAAATAATTTAGTATTCCTTCAAAATTTAAATCAAAAAGAAGATTATTCTATTTTACTAAAAAAAGTGGCAAGTCATGACGACAAACAATTAATCCGTTTGCTGTATGAATATTTGCCATTAACTTTCAGTAGAAGACATGGTGATCCATCACGTCCGTGGAATCGCTTTGCAATTGAAATAAAAAAAGGAGACGGTTCAAAAAACCTAAATTTCCAAGGAAATTGGAGAGATATTTTTCAAAATTGGGAAGCTCTTGGATTATCGTATCCTTCATTCATAGAAGGAATGATTTCTAAGTTTTTAAATGCCTCTACTGCGGATGGTTACAATCCATATCGAATCACAAGAGACGGAATAGATTGGGAATCACCAGATCCTCATGATCCTTGGGCAAATATTGGTTATTGGGGTGACCACCAGATTATATATCTACAGAAATTTTTAGAAATATCTAAAAAATACCATCCGGGAGTTTTAAACAGTATGTTGACTGAAAGTATTTTTGCTTACGCCAATGTACCTTACAGAATTAAGTCCTACGAAGATTTGGTAAAAAATCCTTTTGACACGATTGAATTTGACTTTGAAGCAGAGAAAATAGCTTTAGAAAGAGTTGAAAATATTGGTAGCGACGGAAAACTTATTTTAGAATCTAACGGAAATGTACTTCAAGTAAATTTTACAGAAAAATTACTTGCAATGTTGCTGGCTAAACTTTCTAATTTTATTCCAGAAGCAGGAATTTGGTTAAATACACAAAGGCCAGAATGGAATGACGCTAACAATGCTTTAGTTGGAAATGGTGTTTCTATGGTAACATTATACCATATTCGAAGATTGCAGTCTTTTTGTCTTGAATTATTTAAAGGAACCTCTATAGAAAAAATTGAAGTTTCAGAGGAGATGGCAGTATTTTTTGATTCCATTTTTAAGATTTTTGAGCAATACAAAGATTTATTGATAACAGATATTTCAGACTCTAATAGACGATTAATTGCTGATGGTTTAGGCTATGCAGGAAGTAATTATCGTGAAAAAATTTATCGTAAAGGATTTTCAGGCAATAAAGAAACTATTAATGTTTCAGAATTAGTAGCGTTTTTCGAATTAACGATTAAACATTTTGATCATTCAATTAGAAAAAACAAAAGAGAAGATAATTTGTATCATTCCTATAATCTAATTTCATTTAAAGAAAAAAGTATTTCTATTCGTCATCTTTATGAAATGTTGGAAGGACAAGTAGCTATATTGAGTGCTAGTGTTTTAAATACCGAAGAAGTTAATCAGGTACTTGATGCTTTAAAAGGGAGCGCTATGTTCAGGAAAGATCAATTCAGCTACATGCTTTATCCTGATAGACAGTTACCTAGGTTTACAGAAAAAAATAATATTCCGTCAGATTTAGTTCAAAACAGTAAATTGCTTTCTCAACTTATTTCAGAAAGCAATAGCGATATAATTTACAAAGATATTGATGGGGTGTATCATTTTAATAGTAGTTTTAGAAATGGTGCCGATTTAAAAAGCGCATTAAATTTGTTGCCGGCACAGAATAATTTGGAGCAGGAAAAAGAATCGGTTTTACAAATTTTCGAAAAAGTTTTTGATCATCAGTCGTTTACAGGTCGATCAGGAACATTTTATGGATTCGAAGGATTAGGGTGTATTTATTGGCACATGGTTTCTAAATTATTGTTAGCAATTAGCGAAAACTATTTCTTGGCATTACAAAACACTACTGATGAGATTCAACTTGGCAGATTAGTTAAGCATTATTATGATGTAAGGGCTGGAATAGGATTTAATAAATCACCAGAATTATTTGGTGCTTTCCCTACAGACGCCTATTCACACACTCCCGGAAATGGCGGTGCTAAACAACCCGGAATGACTGGGCAAGTAAAAGAAGATATAATTTCTCGCTTTGGAGAATTAGGAATTAATGTGCAAGATGGAAAAATTGTTTTCAATCCTGGTTTGTTAAGAAAATCAGAATTTTTAATGACTGCTGATAATTTTGAGTATTTTTCTATTCAAAACCATAAAGAATCAATTAATTTAAAAGAAAATAATCTGGTATTTACTTTCTGTCAAGTTCCTTTCGTGTATCATATTTCAGAAAAAAATAGAATTACAGTAACAAATACTGACGGATCATTATCTAAATTAGAAGGACTCACAATTGATGAGCACAGCAGTAAAGAAATATTTGAAAGAACAAATAGTATTAAACAAGTAGATGTTTATCTTGTACCTCGATTAGCATAGCTAGGTTAAGAAAATTTTATTGCAATTAAATTAAAGGCTTCTTTTCTATTAAAAGAGAAGCCTTATTTTTTATCTTTTAATTTAAGTTTGTTAAATTTTAACCTTTTTACTTGCTTCTTTAGATAAATATTTGTTAAATTTGACAAATAATAAACCACAAAAAAATTTTAGCCTATTATATAAAACTACTTTTTAGAGAAAATTGATCCAATTTCATTAAAAAACTAAAAGGTATAACTATGGCTGATATTCAACTTCCAGACGCTTTATTGGTGAAAAATTATGTTGAAGGCGACGAAAATGCTTTGACAGTATTAATCAATAGACATCAATCAAAAATATTTGGTTTTATTTATTCGAAAATTTCTGACAGAGACATTTCGAATGATATATTTCAAGACACTTTTATTAAAGTAATCAAAACTTTAAAATCAAAATCCTATAATGAGGAAGGAAAATTCTTGCCTTGGGTAATGCGAATTGCCCATAATCTTATTATTGACCATTATCGTAAAAACAAAAAAATGCCTATGTTCAGAGAAACAGAAGAATTCTCCATTTTTTCAATTATGTCTGATGATTCCCTTACAATAGAAAATAAAATCATTCGAGAACAAGTTGAAATTGACTTAAAAAAACTAATTGAAGAACTTCCTGCTGATCAAAAAGAAGTATTGATTATGCGAATGTATCAAGATATGAGTTTCAAGGAAATTTCAGAAATAACAGGCGTTAGCATCAATACAGCCTTAGGAAGAATGCGTTATGCACTGATGAATATAAGAAAAGTTATTGATAAACATCAAATTATTTTAACGAATTAATACTTTATTGTAAATTATTGCGTTGTAATAAATAAACACAAATTTTATTACTTTATGGCAAAAATTTACTCTAAAAAAGCATTAGCAATTCCTACAATGAAACCAAAAAAAGAGACTATTTCTTTTTTATTAAATTACTCAAAAGCATTGAGTATAATAAAAGGTAAAACTATGAGTTTCGAAGTTATGGCTAATTAGAAAAACATCCCGAAAATCATCGGGATGTTTTTGTTTGATACTCTTCCAAAACAGTTTTCCTGCCAATGGTTTTCGTAATAATGTCTTTCTCTAAATCCCAACCTCTGGCCGGAGAATATTCTCGACCGTACCAAATCATTTGAAGATGCAAATCATTCCAAGTTTCTATTGGAAAAATGCGTTTAGCATCTTTTTCTGTTTCCACTACATTTTTCCCACTAGATAAATTCCATCGGTACATCAATCTGTGGATGTGCGTATCCACAGGGAAAGCGGGAAATCCAAAAGCTTGTGACATTACAACACTCGCTGTTTTATGTCCTACAGCAGGTAATTCTTCCAGACTTTCAAAACTCTGAGGAACTTTTCCGCCGTGTTTGTCAATCAAAATATGGGATAAACCATAAATTCCTTTTGACTTCATTGGCGATAAACCACAAGGACGAATGATTTCTTTTATTTCCTCGACCGACATTTTTATCATATCATAAGGATTATCAGCTTTGGCAAAAAGTAAGGGCGTAATTTGATTGACGCGAACATCCGTACACTGTGCCGAAAGCAAAACCGCAATCAGCAAAGTATAAGGATCTTTATGATTTAAAGGAATTGGAATAGTAGGATATAATTCTTTTAACGTATTTATAACAAATGTTGCACGTTCCGGTTTGGTCATTTTCATTAAATTTGAGTTGTAAAATTAATCTAATTTTTATTATGTGCCTAATCCAGCTTTCCGTTTCAACTCCTCGTTTTTTCAAGCTTTTTTTCTAAGCAATAGCAAGAGCTTCCTTTGGTCGCTTTGCTATTTCAAGAAAAAAACAGCTTCAAAAACTGCGGGGTTTTTCACTCTAATCTGGGGCAAACTTAATAACTAAAACCCAAAACCTAACACCCAATTATGACAACATTAAAAAAAGGGGATAAAGCACCCAATTTTTCAGGACTGGACCAAGACGGAAATTCACATAAATTAGCCGATTATAAAGGGAAAAAATTAGTAGTTTTCTTTTACCCAAAAGCAAACACGCCAGGTTGCACCGCCGAAGCTTGTGATTTAAGAGATAATTTTGAGCGTTTTCAAGCTAATAATTATGCCCTTTTAGGAGTAAGTGCCGATGCTGCAAAAGCACAAGCCAAATTCAAGGAAAAATACAATTTTCCTTTTCCTTTATTGGCTGATGAGGATAAATCCGTAATACAGGCTTTTGGAGTTTGGGGACCTAAAAAGTTTATGGGAAAAGAATATGACGGCATTCACAGAACTACTTTTGTGATTGATGAAAATGGAGTTATAGATGAAGTAATTTCGGAAGTAAAAACGAAGGCTCACGCTGCTCAGATATTGAAATAAGGTTTCAGATAGCAGACAGCAGATTTCAGTCTTAAATAAAAAATCCAAGAAAGTAATAATATTACTTCTTGGATTTTTCGATTAAAAATATTCATTAAAGATAACTATTATTTGCCATCTGAAACCTGCCGTCTGCTATCTGTTATCTAATTACTTTTCTCAAGTAGTTGATTTGCTTTGTATCCAAATAGTTCTTGTTTTTTGATTATTTCGGCTACACCTGATGGCAACATTGATTCCCATCCGGGTTTATTCTCACTAATCATTTTTAACACCTCGCGAGAGAAAACTTCAAGATTTTCCGGATTGTAGTTATCAATGTCAACCACTTTTCCGTTGAATTTGAAGAATTTATACAATTCCTTCATTCGTGGATGAACTTTCAAGGTTTCGGAATTCATAATTTCTCCGTTTTCGTCAATCATTGGATACAGATATACTTTCATGTCTCTGTAGAATAATTTCCCGAAAGCTTCCAGAATTCCACCACTTAAATGGCGATAGTATTTTTCGTCAAAAATGTCAACTAAATTATTCACACCCATTGCTAAGCCCATTCTGGCTTTGGTATATTTCGAAAAATATTCAACCACTTTATAATATTCCTGAAAATTTGAAATCATTACCGTTTGTCCAAGAGAGCAAAGTAATTGGGCTCGATCCATAAAGTCTCTTTCGTCAATTTCACCATCAGAACGGAGGTTAGATAATGTGATTTCAAAAATGACCAAAGTGTTTTCGGCATTAACTTTGTGCTCATCCAGAAACATTTTTAACGATTCCTCATACATATCCATATTTACCTTTGTCACAGGACGAAAACTTCCTCTTAAAGCAAGAATATTTTTTTTGTATAATATCGCTGCCGGAAGTATGTTTCTGCCTTCTGGATCAAAAATTACGGCATCAGTCATTCCGTTCTTTACCAATTGCAAACTCATTAAACGATTGTCAACATTCGCAAAACGAGGTCCTGAGAAATTGATGGTGTCTATTTCAAGTTGGTCTTTGTCGAGATGATCATATAAATAACGCAACATTCTTTTAGGGTCATTGTATTTATAGTAGGCGCCATAAATAAGATTTACCCCAAGGACACCAAGTGTTTCTTGTTGCAAACGAACATCAGTTTCCTTAAAACGAATGTGTATGACGATTTCGTTATAATCTTCGTCAGGTTCGATTTGATATCTGATGCCAACCCATCCATGTCCTTTAAATTGTTTTGCAAAGTCAATGGTAGCAACGGTATTGGCATAAGTAAAAAATATTTTATTGGGATGTGTCTTCCTGCTTAATCGGTTTTCGATTAGACCGGCTTCATGTGAAAGCATTTTTTTGAGACGGCTTTCCGTTACATAACGCCCATCTTCTTCAACTCCGTATATGGCATCACTAAAATCTTTATCATAAGCAGACATTGCTTTTGCAATCGTCCCTGAAGAACCACCAGCTCTAAAAAAATGTCTTACAGTTTCTTGTCCAGCACCAATTTCGGCAAAAATCCCATAAATATTTTCGTTCAAATTAATACGAAGGGCTTTGTCTTTTATAGAAGGAATTTGTTCGATGACTTTGTCACCTTTCAATTTTATTTCTGTGTCCTTTTTCATTGAAATAGTGCTAATTTGGTGCAAAGTTAGTAAAATAGCTTTCTAATTAAAGAGATTTATTGCTATTTTTGTAAAATAATTAGCAAAAACCATGGTTGATGAATGTATATTTTTTAGGAACTGGCACTTCACAAGGAATTCCTGTAATTGGGAGTATTCATTCTGTTTGTAAAAGCACTGATTTTAAAGATAGAAGACTTCGGGTTTCAGCTTGGATTTCATGGGAAGATTATTCCTATGTAATCGATTGTGGACCTGACTTCAGGCAACAAATGTTAGTCTCAAATTGTCAAAAAGTGGACGGAATTTTATATACTCATGAACATTCAGATCATACTGCTGGCTTGGATGATATTCGTCCGTTTAATTTCAAGCAAGGTTCCATGCCCATTTATGCACATCAACGAGTTATTGATAATCTAAAAAAACGATTTGATTATATTTTTGAAACCGAAAACAAATATCCTGGTGCACCTTCAGTGAAAACTATTGAAGTGGTTAATAATCATCCTTTCCCTATAGGAAATAAAATAGCAATTCCCATAAATGTGATGCACGGAAATCTTCAGGTCTTTGGTTATAGAATTGATGATTTTGCCTATTTGACTGACGTTAAAACAGTCGAAAAAAGCGAAATTACCAAATTGAAAAATCTGAAAGTTTTGGTTGTAAATGCTTTGCGTGAAGAACATCATAATACCCATTTTAATTTGCAGGAAGCTTTAGATTTTATAGCTTTAATTAAACCTGAAAGAGCCTATCTAACTCACATTAGCCATATTATGGGTTTCCATGAAGAAGTACAACAAAAACTTCCGGAAAACGTTTATTTGGCTTATGATAATTTAGAAATCACCATTTAAAATTACTTAATAATGAAAAAATCCTTCTTGCTTTATCTTTTTATTCTTGTGCTGCTTTTGAATCTTTTTACTTATATGTATTTCACTAAGGAGTTGGCTTTTGAACAAAATCAGTTCACAAATAAAGAAAAAAAGTTGAATAATAATTTGAATTCTATCACTAATAAACTGACGGATGCCAATTACTTTTCTTTGGAAAATAATGAAAATGCCCAAAATTATTTTAATCCCGATACAGCAACAAAAACTATTCAAATCAAAAAATTAATCCCTTTTGTAACCGAAAAATTAATGGATTTGAATTCCAATCCCAAGGGAAATCCTTTTGTTGGTCAAGATCAGATTGGAGCCAATAAATTCATCATCAATAAAGTAAAAATTTTGAATCACAGATGGATTATCGCCGATTTTAGCGATGGAGAATATTGGGGCGAAGTTTTAATAAAGTATTTTGTCAATGATGACGAAACAGTTTCTTTCGAAACATTTCAATCTTTGTTATACCAAAAATAGTGTTCAGATTTCAGATTTCAGATTTCAGATTTCAGATTAAGATTGTTAAGCATCTATGTCAAAATAAAACAAAAATTTCTTATTTCTCATGATGTTTCCGTTTTTTTGCTAACTGCTACCTGCTACCTGCTACCTGTCTACTTCCTTAAAGTAGCCAATTCTTGAAGTCATAGAAATTTTGCGGTGAAACTCCGTGTCCAATTGGGTATTCTTTATAAGTTATAGGTATTCCTAAATTCTCCAAAAAAGGTTTTGCTTTTCGTCCCCATTCCACCGGAATTACTTGGTCAACTGTGCCGTGAGAAGCAAATATTTTCAGATTGGAAAACGAATTTTTTAAATAATTTTCTTCCAGTATTTCGGGATTGATATAGCCACTCATTGCAACAACTCTTTGTACTTTTTCAGGGTGGGAAAGCGCCACGGCATAACTCAAAATCGTACCTTGGCTGAAGCCAATTAAGGTCACATTTTTAACATCAATAGGATAATTAGCTTCTAATTCATCAATGAATTGGGCAATTAAATCTCTTGAAATTCTTGCCTGTTTATTGTCAGAAAATTTTTTTTCATCGGCATCAAAATTGATGGCATACCACGCATAACTTCCATGTTGTAGATTGTATGGAGCGCGAGCCGAAACAATATAATATTCGTCAGGAAGTTCTGCCGCAAATGAGAATAAATCTTCCTCGTTGCTGCCGTAACCGTGAAGTAATAGTAAAAGCGGATTTTTGGCCAACTTTGTTTTTGGTTCTTTAACCAGATATTCTAGGGATAATTTCATTTTTCTAAGATATATTTGAAAACCATTTTTGAAAATAATTCCCTAACAATGGAATTGGTTTTGTTTCCCCATTGATGGCACTAAAAATTCCATAAGTCCACAAAACAGAGAGGAAAACCCACATTGAAATGGAAATCATGGGACTGTCAAAATTACTGATGATTAATCCTAAAGATATAAAAGTAATCGATAAACCCAATGCTTGTCGAATATGAAAAGAAGCAAATGAATTTTTGTTTTCAGAATTCATTGACATTGCGATGAAGACTCCAATGATTAAAATATAGCTTGTTATGGCGGCTGTTTTTCCTTTTTCGATGCTGTTGTTCATATATAGATTTTATGCGTGACAGGTTTTTAATGTCTGTATATTTTTTTAGTTTAAAATTAGTTTTCCCTGATTGTAAATTCCATATACTTTTCCCTTCATTTCTATTCCCAGAAAAGCGGAGTTTTTTGATTTTGAAAAAATAGTTTCTTTTGTAAAAATGCTTTTCCCTTCAGGATTGAATAAGCTTAAGTTTGCTTTTTGACCTTCATCAATGCTTTGTTTTTCAATTCCGAAAGTGGTTTTTCCGGCAGTTAACTTCTCGATTACTTTTTCCAAAGGCAATACAGTTAATAGGGCGCCAAAAGCACTTTCTAAACCAATCGTTCCGTCTTTAGCCAAATCAAATTCCATTTTTTTGTGCTCAATGTCAATCGGATTGTGGTCAGAAGTAATCATATCGATTGTATTGTCAAGAATTCCCGCAAGCAATGCTTTTCTGTCGGTTTCTGTTCTCAATGGTGGTGATACTTTATATCTGGTGTCAAAACCTTCCAATGTTGAATCGGTTAATACTAAATGATGTACAGCAACACTGCAGCTTACTTTCAAGCCCTTGGCTTTGGCTTCCTTGATTAATTGTACCGATTTTGCTGTAGAAATTGTCGGAATGTGTAGTTTTCCACCAGTATATTCGAGCAGAAATAAGTTTCTGGCGATTTGCAATTCTTCGGCCAGATTTGGAATCCCTTTCAATCCTAATCGAGTCGAAGCAATTCCTTCATTGGCAACTCCATTTCCTTTTATATTCGAATCTTGGGCGAAAGCAATGACCAATCCGTCAAAATCCTGAACATATTGCAAGGCTATTTTCAACAAATTGGCGTTGTCTAAACTCTTGTTATAATCTCCAAAGGCGACCGCACCAGCATTTTTCATATCGAATAATTCGCTCATATCTTTGCCTTCACTTCCTTTGGTTAAAGCACCAATAGGAAAAAGTTGCGTGGCAAATCCATTAGCTTTACTTTTTACAAAATTAATTTGGGATTGATTGTCGATAATCGGGTAGGAGTTGGGTTGCAAAGCAATTGCTGTGAATCCACTTCTTGCTGCAATAGTCAAACCGTTTGAAATAGTTTCACGGTCTTCAAAACCAGGTTCTCCAAGGGAAACGCTGCTATCGAACCAACCTTGAGAAATATGCAAATTATCGTGTTTAATTTCGTCTGCATTTTCTGAATTGGGAAGCGATGCGCCTATTTTTTTGATAATACCATCAACAATTAAAATATCTGCAGTCTTATTGTGAAAAGGACTTTTGGAGTCGATAATTTTTGCCTCCCTGATGATTATTTTCATAGTATTTATTTAATTATTTGAATTTCGTTTTACTTTACGAATCGTATAATTGCCATTTCTGTCACCAGTAAAAGCAATGCAAAGATAATAAACCATTTCCAAATTTGATTGTCGGATCTGTCTGTTTGTAAGGTATCGAAAACTGTCGAGATAGAATCTATTATTTTATATTCTGAAAGCAAATTTTCATTGGCTTGAGCCAAATCACTTTCGGTTCTGTTATAATTGAAACTAATATTCTTTAAATATTCTTTTTGGTTGTAAATCCCATAATTTCCTGCTTGTTCTGGATAATCGTTAAATGTCAATTTTACTTTATCGTTCAGATTTTGTTGAACGGGAATAAAGTTTTCGTTGTCGTTTTTGATATTCAAAATAGCATCTTTTGATAAATTGGCATCAACTAAAAATGAGTTGTTGTTGCCAATTGTAATAGCATTTACGCCGGTGTTTTGATTATTCAGTGCCATTTTGTAAAAAGTGGGAACAATCAAAGGTGATTGTTGAAAATTAGAATTCTCGGGATTAATTGGCGCAGCAAAAACATATACCGAAGAAATTGGATTGCTGATGGAAGTCAAAAATGCTGTTTGGTCTTCATAATACAAAGCTGACGGATTGGAACCCACAATTCCAAAGGAATTTTTTGTTTTTGGATATTGGAAATTGTTGATTTTATTTTCGAAAACTCCAGCGTACAAAGGGTGACTGAAGTTGATTTTAGTGATTAATTTTTCTTTGTTTTCCAAAGTTTTGAATTGGATGTTTCCAAAATTTCTCAAAAACGTATTCAAATTTATTGTAGAAGCTTTAGCCGATGGAATAAGAACAAGGTTTCCGCCTTTTTCTGCAAAAGATTTCAAGGTAGTTTGAAGAGCTTGCGGAATTTCGTCTAGTTCGTTCAAAACAATGGCGTCCTGCTTTTCGAGCAAATTGTAATCCAAAGTTCCAATCGCAAAATTGTTGAAATTGAATTCGTCATTAGTGTAAATTCTAGATAAAAAGTTAGCTTTTTCAGGCTGTCCAATGCTGATTACATTATTTTTTTTAGGGTTTGAAATACTGAAAAACAAAATGTTGTCGTATTCCAATCCGTTGTCGATAATGGAAGCAAAACCATGGAAATCTTTTTTCGGAATAGTAAAATAGATTGTTTTTTCCTTGACTTCAAATTTCGTCAAAGTCTTTGCAATTAGTTTGTTTTGATTGTATAAAGCCACCGGAATTTGCTTATCCTTTTCTTCAAAAGCAGACAATTTTAAACCAATTTCATAAAAATCGTCCAAGGTTTGATGAATAAAAACGCTGTCAATCGAAATGTTGTTTTCGTGTTCCGCTTTGGGAATAATGAAATAAGTATTAAAATCGCTGTCGATACTTTTTAATTGTTTGGATTTCAAACCAACTGCATCCGTAATTACAACAACATCTTTGTTAAAAGCTGATTTTCGAGATTTTATTTTCGCCATAGCGCTTTCAAGTTGGAAAGGCAATGCACTATATTTCAGGTTTTGTAATTCTTTTTGGATGGATTTGATGTCGGTATTCCAAAAAGTTTCCGAATTGGTAATCAAGGAAAAAGTTTGGTTTTCGGGAGTGTTCTCGAGCAATTCCTGTACAGCTCTTTTCAGCAATTCTCCTTTTTGACCTTTGGCTTGCATCGAGAAGGAATTGTCCAAAACGATGTACATTTCGTTAGAACTATTTTTGCTGTCTTTGGCTTTAAAAAAAGGTTGGGCAAAAGCAATAATGATGCAAGTTAACAAGAGTAAACGTGTAGCTAAAAGCAGCCATTTTTTGATTTTGGAACTCTTTCTGGTTTGGATGGAAAGCTCTTTTAGGAAACGGACATTGGTAAAATATTCCTTTTTAAAACGTCGCAATTGAAACAGATGAACCAGAATTGGAATGACCAACAAGAAGAGGAAATAGAGGATTTCTGGATGTTTGATTTGCATTGTTTCGTTGGGTTTGTCAAAAATACAAATTTGTAGATAATTGTAAGTTCATATTGTCATATTTTTGATTAAAAAATAATAAAATACTAATATCTTCGTTGTTTCTTTAACTCCCCAAGTCATTGAATATTATGAATAAACTTTTAGGGATATTTATCCTCTCCATTTTATCTTTATCATGCTCGAGTGATTTAGATTTTAATCAGGTCAATAATCTGAAGTTAGAGCCTGTTTTTATTGGTAATTTAGCGACTTTTGATGTCCAGGCAAATCAATTTGTTATTGGTGGTGTAGAGCAAACTGCATCTGGAGATTTTTTAGATTTTGATGTTTTTAGGGATACATATTTTACCAATGCCCTTACAAGAGCTGATTTCTTTTTTGAAATTAACAATACTATAAACAGGGCATTCAAGATTAATTTGGTTTTTTTCGATGCCAATAATTTACCGCTTTATTCCATTCCTTTTGATGTTCCGGCTAATGCATCTGGTATTACAAAGACCGAAATATTTCAAAACTCTAAATTAGACTTATTAAAAAGAACAGCTAAAATTGGTTTTGTTATTAAATTACCGCCTGGCGTTCCTTTTTTAACCGAAAATAGTTTGGGAAGTTTAAAACTGCGTTCCAAAGCCACCATTTATTTAGTATTGGAATGAGAAAATTACTATTGGTTTTTATTTTTTCGGTATCCATTACTTGCTTTTCTCAAAATAAGCAAATTTTATACAACTTCACTTCAGTGCCACAGTCAATGTTGAGTAATCCGGGTACTGATGTCAAATACAAATGGTTTGTTGGCATTCCTCTGTTATCCGGTTTTTCAGCAAATTTAGGTTCCAGCGGCTTTTCTGTATATGATTTATTTGCCAATAATGGTGTCGATTTTAATACCAAATTACGAAATGTAGTATTTTCAACATCAAGAAACGACAAGGTTTCCATAAATGAACAACTAGAAATTTTCAGCGGTGGTTTCAAGCTTGGTGATTGGCAGGAAAACTCATATATCTCTTTTGGAATTTACCAGGAACTGGATGTTTTAACTTATATACCCAAAGATTTTGCAATTTTGGCTTTGGACGGAAACAAGGATTATTTGGGTAAAGTTTTTGATTTGGGTGATTTGAATGCCAGAGGCGAATTGCTTTCGGTTTTTCATCTTGGATATCATAAAAATGTTAATGAAAATTTAATTCTTGGTGTTCGCGGAAAGATTTATTCCAGTATTTTTAATATTTCTTCAACTAAAAATTCAGGGTATTCTTACACCATTCCAGGTGCTAATTCTATTTATGATCAGGTTATTTCATCCAATATTTTGATCAATACTTCAGGTTTTACAAACTATACTGATAATTATTCTGGAAATGCAGGAAGTGATATAATCAAAAAGACCTTTTTTGGAGGAAATTTAGGCTTAGGTTTAGATTTGGGACTTACTTATTATCCTCAAAAAAACCTTCAATTTACAGCTAGTTTAATTGACATTGGTTTTATAAATCATACCAGAGAAGTAAGAAATTACAGTTTTAAAGGGTATTACAGATATGTAGGTCTGACACCTGATTTCATTGCCGGAAATTCTAATCTATCACAAAAATTCCAGGATGCGATACCTTTAGATACTTTGAGTGTGAAATATAAAACCTGGAGACCTCTAAAGTTCAATTCTTCTATACAATATTCTTTTGGTGATGGAAGAAATTCGGAGTGTAGTTGCGAAGGCAATGAAATTAAATACAAAAATTCCGTTGGAGCCCAATTGTTTGTGATGTCAACGCCACGATTGCCTTTGACCGCTTTGACCGCTTATTACAAACGACAAATTTTTGATTCATTGGAAATGAAAGCAACGTATACCATTGATTCCTTTTCTTCTAAAAATATTGGTTTAGGATTGTCAACAACCCTTGGCAAAGTTAATTTTTACATTCTTGCGGACAATCTATTGGAATATAAGGATGTTTCCAAAGCCAATAGTTTGTCTTTTCAATTGGGACTCAATATTATTTTTCCTGATAAAAACACGCCTGATTAAATCAAGATTTTATTTTCTTCGTTTGACTGCTTTATAAATTTCTATCCAAAATACCGAAACAAATCCCACTAAAATACTCATTCCTATTTGCATAGTCGAAACGGCTTGAAACATAAAGAAATGGGAGAAAACAGGGATAAACAGCAGTAAACTTGTGATTAAAACCGTGATTCCTATAATAAACAAAACCAAATTGTTTTTGTATCTAATGGTTGTAAATATCGAATAATAAAAGGAACGATTGGCTAATGTTAAGAAGATATTTGAAGTGATTAAAGTCAGGAATACGACTGTTCGGGTAACGCTTTCCGTGCAATTTTCTCTAAGGCAATATTGGTAGACAATTAAAAGTCCTAGCGTGATTATCAATCCTTGAACAATACTGATTGTTATTTCTTTAAGGTTGAAAAAAGTATTGGTAAATGGGCGTGGTTTCTGTATCATCAAATTGGATTCCATAGGTTCGTTTTCATAAATTATGGAACAGGTAGGTCCCATAATTATCTCCAAAAAAATAATGTGTACAGGCGAAAAGATATTTGGATAAATCCATCCCAAAACCAATGGAATAAAGACTATCATAACAATTGGAATATGAATGGAAATGATGTATTGTATCGCTTTTTTTAGGTTAATGTAGATTTTTCGTCCCATCGCAATAGCATCAGTCATTTTAGCTAAATCATCTTCAATCAGGATAAGGTTTGCCGCTTGTTTAGCAATTTCGGTTCCTTTTTTGCCCATTGCAATCCCAATGTGTGCCGATTTTAAAGCGGGTCCATCATTTACGCCATCACCTGTCATGGCCACAATTTGATTATTGGCTTTCAAAGCTTGGATGATTTTTAGTTTGGCTTCGGGAAACATTCTGGTAAAAATGGTGGTTTCCATCACTTTTTCTTTCAACGTAGCTTCGTCCATTGTCATCAATTTATCTCCATTCAAGGTGTTTTCAGGATTTCTAAAACCAATTTGTCTGGCAATGGTTGAGGTAGTTGTGGCGTTGTCTCCCGTTATTATTTTTACCTGAATACCAGCCTTGTAAAAAGTGTCGAATACTTTATTGATGTTCTCTTTTGGCGGATCATAAAAGGCAACTAATCCCTTAAATTTAAAAGAGAATTCCTGTTGTGTTTTTGGGTAATTCTGTCCTGAAAATTCGGAAATGCCAACTCCCAAAACCCTGAATCCTTTTTTGGACATGGATTCAATAGCATCGTTAATCTTTTGTATTTCTGGTTTGGATAAATTAGAATGTGCAATTATTGCTTCCGGTGCGCCTTTGGCAGCGATAATTTTGGTTCCTTTTTGGTTTGCAAAAATATGCGTCATCATTGGAGGATTTCCGCCCAAAGGATATTCGTGAATTAATTTAAAATGGGGTCGGTCATCATCAATATCCAATTTCGAATAAGCATCGTGAAGTGCGACTTCCATACCATCAAACGGAATGGGTTCGCTGGCCCACATAGAAATAGTCAGCAATTCCTTTTCATCCGCACTATATTGTTCTTTTGGGTTTGCTATTTCATTAGACGAAAACAGGTATAATTGGGCCAAACTCATTTTGTTTTCAGTAATTGTTCCAGTTTTATCAGTACAAATTACGGTAGCGCTTCCAAGGGTTTCAACGGTTTTTGTTTGCTTAACGATTATTCCCATTTTCATCAATCGCCAAGCTCCCAAAGCCATAAATGTGGTGAAAGCCACCGGAATTTCCTCCGGAATAATGCTCATCGCCAGTGTTAGTGCTTTTAATAAACTGTCTAGAAATATTCCGGAATTATAAAAATTGATTCCCCAGACGATACTAAAAATCACTAAACCAACTATGGACATTTTCTTCACAAAATTTCCGATTTGTAACTGTAAAGGTGTTTTTTCTTCTGCAATGGATTCTAAACTGTTGCCGATTTTTCCCAGTTGGGTTTGATTGCCAATGGCGGTAACTTTGCAAATAGCCAATCCACTGGCGGCTATCGTTCCCTGAAATATTTGATTGATTTCGGATTTTTCATTTTTAAAAACAGCAAGCGATTCACCTGTTAAAATAGATTCATTTACTGAAAAATCATTGGATTGAATGATAATTCCATCGGCTGGAATAAAAGTGCCTTCTTCGGTTTGGATAAAATCACCCAGAACAATTTCTTCACTGGGGATTTCTATGATTTTCCCGTTTCGGATGACTTTGTTTTTGGGTTGTGATAATTTTTTAAGCAATTCAATGGCATTTCTGCTTCTGGATTCCTGATAAAGCGAAATGGTGGAGACTAATATAATTGCTGCCGTCATAAAAATTCCGTCAGCATATTTACCTGTAAAAAAATAGATGCTCGTGGCCAATAATAACAATAAAAACATGGGTTCCTTGACCATTTCAATTAATGAAGCAAGAAAATGGTTTTTGTCCTGATGTTCAAGAGAATTTGAACCGTATTTCTTTCTTGATTGAACTACTTCCTCGTCAGAAAGTCCTTGTAATGAATGGTTTGATGGTGTCATTGGAAGTTTTCTGAAATTTTTTCAATATAAAAAATGAATAAATAAACTTAAAAATCCAAAAATGGTTTTTACACTGCAATATAATCATTTATAATTGAATTATAGTGTTGTTTTGCTTAAGATTGTCTATATTTGCACGCAATTTAACTACAACTTCAAATTGCAATGATAGCACATAACTCAAAGATTATCGGTGAAGGATTAACTTACGATGATGTATTATTAGTACCCAATTTTTCCAACGTACTCCCTCGCGATGTAAGTATCAAATCAAAATTCTCCAGAAACATAACACTTAATGTTCCCATTGTATCTGCCGCTATGGATACCGTTACGGAAAGTGCTATGGCAATTGCAATGGCACAAGAAGGAGGAATTGGCGTTTTGCACAAGAATATGACTATTGAGCAACAAGCTGCCAAGGTTCGAAAAGTAAAACGTGCCGAATCCGGAATGATTATCGATCCGGTCACTTTACCCTTAAATTCGATTGTTGCCGATGCCAAAAAAGCAATGAAAGAATTCGGGATTGGCGGTATTCCAATTGTGGACGAAAATAGAGTCCTAAAAGGAATTGTTACCAACCGTGATTTGCGTTTCGAAACCAACAATGCCAGACCCATTATCGAAGTAATGACAAGTGAAAACCTTGTTACTGTTGCCGAAGGAACTTCTCTTGGTCAAGCCGAGGTGGTTCTCCAAGGATACAAAATTGAGAAACTTCCGGTAGTGAATGCCCAAAATAAACTAGTTGGGTTAATCACTTTTAGAGATATTACCAAATTAACCCAAAAGCCCAATGCCAATAAAGATGTTTATGGTCGGTTGTGTGTTGCGGCAGCCATTGGCGTTACAGCCGATGCGCTAGAAAGAGCCACAGCTTTGATTCAAGCGGGTGTCGATGCCATAATTATTGATACTGCTCACGGACATACCCAAGGTGTTGTCAATGTGTTGAAAGATATAAAAGCCAAGTTTCCAAAAATTGATGTTATAGTAGGAAATATTGCTACACCAGAAGCAGCCAAATTTCTTGTTGAAAACGGTGCTGATGGGGTAAAAGTGGGAATTGGACCGGGTTCTATTTGCACCACTCGTGTTATTGCAGGGGTTGGTTTTCCTCAGTTTTCTGCTGTACTTGAAGTTGCTGCAGCTTTAAAAGGAACAGGAGTTCCTGTTATTGCCGATGGTGGAATTCGGTACACAGGAGATATTCCTAAAGCAATTGCTGCTGGTGCTGATTGTGTAATGTTAGGGTCACTTCTTGCCGGTACAAAAGAATCTCCTGGAGAAACTATTATTTTCGAAGGAAGAAAATTTAAATCTTACAGAGGAATGGGCTCTGTAGAAGCAATGGAAGGCGGATCAAAAGACCGTTATTTCCAAGATGTGGAAGACGATGTCAAGAAACTGGTTCCAGAAGGAATCGTGGGTCGTGTACCTTACAAAGGAGAATTGGAAGAAAGTATGCAACAATTCATTGGCGGACTTCGTGCCGGAATGGGCTATTGTGGTTCTAAAGATGTTCCTACATTACAGGAAACAGGACGTTTTGTGCGTATTACCGCAAGTGGAATCACCGAAAGTCATCCACATAATGTGACGATTACCAAAGAAGCTCCAAATTATTCAAGATAATTTTAATTCAAGTTTTTAATAAAAAGGGTGCAAGATTTAGTTCTTGCACCTTTATTTGTTTAGGGCTATATTATTGTATATTATCCAAGTCAGATAAAGTATAAAACTTCATATTATTGCACCTGATGTATTTGCAAATTAGTTCTAATGTTGCATTTTTCGTCTGATAATCTGCAGTTACATTTTCTACTGTCTTATGGCTATTCAGAATCAAAATTTCATCATTTTTCTTTGCATAATCCAATAATTTCATCAGGTGGGGAATATTAAAGTGATTGTGTGTGTCATCGATACTGAAGCTGTATACTATTTTCGAATGATTGAAATAACAGCCTTGTTTTGAGGCATCTTCTTCGCAAAATGCTCGTCCTCTTATAATCTTGAATACGTTCAATAATGCAGCATCCAATTTTGGATTTCTTCCTCCATAGGGATAAACAAAGGATGTAATTTTTAAACCATAAAAACTCATTAAACGGAGCATTGGATTTATTTCCTGCTTAAAATAATCCTTGATTCCGTATTTTTTGACAAATTTTTCAGCGTGATAGTGATGAAGGCCGTGTCCTGCTATTTCGTGCCCTTCTTTTTGGAATTCGAGGAGTTTCTTGATTTCGTAATGGCGCAAGGTATTTATTTTGCAAACGCAAAAAGTGGCTTTCCAGGAATACTGTTTCAGTTTTTGATCTGTATCAAACCATTCATCTACGTAAGCATCGTCAAAAGACAAAATCACTCCGGCTCTGTAAGTCTTGATTTCTGGCTTGGCTTTTTCCTTTTGGCAGGAAAATAAAATAAATAAAGTACAAAGTAATACAGTTTTTAGAATCCAATTCTTCGTCATTACTTTGTACTTTAAAAATGGTTTTTAGTATTAAATCCCCAAGAAATTACTTGGTGTGATTTGCATTAATTCTGCTTTTATTTCAGCAGAAACTTCCAAGGTTGCAATAAAATTATGAATTGCTTTTTTATCAATCGCTTCGTTGGTTCTGGTCAGTCCTTTCAGGGCTTCATAAGGATTTGGATACCCTTCGCGACGCAAAATAGTTTGAATCGCTTCGGCAACCACCGCCCAGTTTTTTTCTAAATCTTCGTGGAATTTCGGTTCGTTCAAAAGTAATTTATTCAAACCTTTCAAAGTAGCTTCAAAAGCGATTAAAGTATGTCCAATAGGTACTCCAATGTTTCTTAAAACGGTACTGTCTGTCAAATCGCGTTGCAATCTTGATAATGGTAATTTGGCAGAAAGATGTTCGAAAATTGCATTTGCCATTCCCAGATTTCCTTCGGAATTTTCAAAATCTATCGGGTTTACTTTGTGTGGCATTGCCGATGAACCAATTTCTCCCTCCTTGATTTTTTGTTTGAAATATTCCATTGAAACATACGTCCAAATATCTCGATCCAAGTCAATTACGATAGTATTTATTCTTTTTAATGCATCAAAGAAAGCTGCAAAGTGATCGTAATGTTCGATTTGTGTAGTCGGGAAAGAGTGGTGTAAACCCAGTTTTTCCTCAACAAAATCCCCTCCGAATTTTCTCCAGTTAATTTGTGGATATGCCACGTGATGCGCATTGTAATTTCCGGTTGCACCACCAAATTTTGCTGCAAAGGGAACATTAAACAACAAACGCATTTGCTCTTCTAAACGTTCTACAAAAACACCAATTTCCTTTCCCAATCGGGTTGGTGAAGCCGGCTGTCCATGTGTTTTAGCGAGCATTGGAATGTCCTTCCATTCAATGCTTAAATCTTTCAATTTGGACGTCAAAGAAATCAACGACGGCATATATACTCTCTCGAAAGCTTCTTTTGTCGAAAGTGGAATTGCGGTATTGTTGATGTCTTGTGAAGTAAGTCCAAAGTGGATGAACTCTTTATATTGAGACAATCCCAGTTTTTCGAATGCGTCTTTTATAAAATATTCCACGGCTTTTACATCGTGGTTGGTCACTTTTTCGGTTTCTTTTATCCAAAGAGCGTCTTCGGTAGAGAAGTTTTTATAGATGTTGCGCAAACTTTCGAATAAATTTGGGTTTACGTCTGCAAGTTGAGGTAATGGGATTTCGCAAAGCGCAATAAAATATTCAATTTCTACCAATACGCGGTATTTGATTAAAGCTTCTTCAGAAAAGAATTTTGAAAGTGAACTTGTTTTGCTTCTGTATCTACCGTCGATTGGCGATACGGCGTTTAATTCGTTTAATGTAGTCATTGTTGTTGTGTTGTTAGAAAGCGCAAAAATAGTTATAAGTTATAAGTTTTGAGTTATGTGTTGGATATTTTTTGTCATTTCGACGAAGGAGACCCGAGAGCTATGCCAGAACAGGCGAAGTAAATCGCATTAGTTCTCTCGTGATGAGATTTGTTCCCCTGTTCACTTCGTTCGAGTCTCCTTCGGCGAAATGACAAATAGGCCTGTTCTACTTTGATAATGTAATTTTTTAAGCTCTTTTTGAACGATTTCCATTCCTTTTGAGCCTGTAGTTGCAATCACTTTGATGTCATTTTGTAAATTGTAAATTTCTGCAGGTTTTGGATCAATATAAAAAACCGGAATTGTTGTTTTAGCAAAATTCATAAGACCTGCAGCCGGATAAACTTGCAAGGAAGTGCCAATGATGACCAGAATATCAGCATTTCCGACAATTGTCACGGCTTCTTCCAAGGCTGGAACTTCCTCACCAAACCAGACGATATGTGGCCGCAATTGATTTCCGTTGTCATCGACATCGCCAAAATTTAAATCGCCTTGCCAATCCAGGATGTAGTTGCTGTTTACTGTGCTTCTAACTTTTAACAATTCGCCGTGAAGATGCAACACATTTGAACTTCCTGATTTTTCGTGAAGGTTATCCACATTTTGGGTAATGATGAAAACCTCGAAATCTTGTTCTAATTCGGCTAAAATTTCGTGTCCTAAATTGGGTTGCACTTCATGTAATTGTTGGCGTCTTTGGTTGTAAAAATCCATCACTAATTTTGGGTTTTTATGCCAACCTTCCGGTGTTGCCACATCCATAACATTGTGTCCTTCCCAAAGTCCTCCGGCGTCGCGAAAGGTTTTGATGCCACTCTCGGCACTAATTCCGGCTCCGGTTAGTACGACTAGTTTCTTTTTCATGCTATTCCTCTTTTCTTTATAATGACAAAATTAGATATTTAAAATTACTCTTTTTTACTATTTTTACCAAAAATAATTCCGTAATATGATTGATCTCAATTACCTCACTTTTCTCGAAAACATCCTGACCGAAAACCGAAAAAGCAAGTTTCTGAAAGTATTGGAAAACAGAACCAAGCATTTTACAATTGCCGTGGAAGATATTTTTCAAATGCATAATGCCAGTGCGGTGATGCGCAGTTGCGAGATTTTTGGTATTCAGGAATTGAACGTGATCGAACAGCGTTACGGCAAGAGCATCGACAAAGAAATTGCGATGGGTGCCCAAAAATGGGTTGACATTAATAAATTTGACAATGTTACAAATTGCATCGATACTTTGAAAAGTCAAGGCTACCAAATCATTGCGACAACACCACACGAGAATGATTGTTTGCTGGATGATTTTGATATTTCGAAACCCAGTGCCTTGTTTTTTGGAACGGAACGAGATGGATTGTCGGAGGAGATTTTACAAAAAGCTGATGGTTTTCTTAAAATTCCAATGGTTGGTTTTACTGAAAGTTTGAATATTTCGGTTTCGGCAGCAATTATTATCCAGAATCTGATGAACCGACTGCGAAATTCAGATATTGATTGGCATTTATCCGAAGAAGAAATCTTGGTAAAAAGATTGGCTTGGGCCAAAAATTCCATAAAAGACATCAAAAGAATCGAAGAAAGGTATTTTTCTGAATTATAGAAAAATCATTATTCTTCCTGTTTTTTTATCGACAAACTGCATTGCCCTTGTTATTTAAAGGGTATTTTTCCCTTTTAACGATTTTAATATTATTAATAAGATATTGTTTATATGTTTGGTTAGAAATTTTTAAACAGTTCATTTCATGGGAACGAAAAAGATATTTAGTACTACCTATAGACAAGATTATTTTCAAGGATATTCAAATGGTCAGGATCCTTTTTTGCAAATTGACAGTAAAAAAAACAGTATCGCTTTTATTTCGGGATTTAATTCCGGGAGGATGGATTATGAGGAAATGAACGGACAAATTTCAAAAGGAATCCCTCAACGTACGGTTACCATTAAAGTTTTAGAAGAATTTCTTCTTGCAGGTTTGCTTGGACTAAGTATAGAAGATACAGATGATTATACTTTATTTCAACTGAATATAATTTCGAAGTGGTATCAAAGTGGGGTTGAGAAATATGATCCAAGTCAAAGTGTCTATCTTTTTGAAATTCTGGAAGAAATTGGAATTGAAATAGATTAAACTTTATTAGTCGTGTTTAATTTTATGAATGGCAATAAATAGATTGTCACTTCACCATTGGAAGGTATTTATCTCTATTCTCATAAATCACCCATAAGTTTATAGCAAACAGCACTAATGCAATAGGTAATCCAGAAGGTGCTGTTAGGATATGAGTTAAAAGGATTCCAATCATTATAGGAAAAATGACAACGGCTCCAAGTGCTCTGAACTTTGGAATTATAAAAAGAATACCACCAAGGATTTCAGCAACTGCTACAAGCGGAAATAGCCAGCCAATTTCCATAAAGGCTTTCATAGTTTTGACCAATTTTTCCGGAAGGTCTGCTGGAGCAGGAATGTAGTTAAAGAACTTGTTTAGTCCTGAGTTGATAAACATAAGTCCAAAAAGTAGGCTTATGACAAAAATAATTTTCTGTTTCATAGTCTTATGTTTTTAAATTGTTAATGTTCTAGTGCTTTAAAAAGGTGCAACTTTTGAAACGCTTCTTTTTACATTAGAACAAAACGAAGTTATGAAAATTATATTTTCCCCTAGCAATTCCCTAGCAATTTTTTAAAACCGTTGTTATAAGTGGTTATGTAAATCGCTAAAAAGAATTTGGTCATCGCACGGTAAGATAAAGCTATTAGGTAAACCTTTGTTTATGTTGATTGAAAATTATTTTCTAAAATTACAATCTTCAGAGAAAGAACGCTTTGCAAACGCTACTATTTGATTATTGATTTAAGTGGTTTTGTTTTTGAGTTCATCTTTTTTTAGATCTGTGTCTTTCAAATGGGATTAAGAAAAACGAATTAGTATCTCTGGTAATCTATAACTGTTTTTAGCGTAAAAAATCCCTGACCGTTTGCACAATCAAGGATTACACTTGTTTTTATCGGATTATTATTTCCGTTTCAGGATTTTATATTCTTCATAACAGGAGCTGATAGCATCCAGAATTTGCAGGTCATTGGCGGTTTTTACAAACGATTCGGAGTAATTACAACGTTCGAGAATTTCAGGAATTTCCTTTTTGTCCACACCCAGCAATACGGCAATGGTTTCACGATCATACTTGGTTTCCAAAAGATTTCGAACGGTATCGTCTTTTTTCATTTCTTTCAACCTTTTAAGTTCAGTAGGTTTTTTTCCAAAGAAATTATATAGTGCATCAGCAGGATTAAAAATGGAACCCATCACTTTTCCGAAAGCATTTGGCGAATATTCACCAGCTTCATAACCTTCGGTCAAACCTGAAATGCTGTAGCGATAATTTTCTTTTACTGGAATCAATTTAGAATCCACTTCGATATAGCCGGTTAAGTTGTATCGTCCTACGATTACTTCTTCGAGCGCATAGGCTTTTTCGGTAAGTTGAATTGTAGTGGTTTTGGTTTTTACCCAGTCATTGGTAACCTTAATTTTTAGGGATTGAAATCCAATACAACTAATATGCAAAGTATCATTTACGGAAACAGCAAGTTCAAAATTACCTCTATCATCCGTAGTTGTACCTCTAACTTTATTAATGTTGATGATATTTACATTTGGCAATGGAAATTTCGTGTTGTCATTAAGAATAGTACCGGTTACGGTTTGACCTGGTTCAATGACTTGCGAAAAAGCTGTTGAGGAGAGTATTAAAAAAAAGAAAACTACAAAATATTTCATAAACTGATTTAAAACTTTAAAAGTAATAAAACGGGATTAAATATTTTGTAGTTTCAATATAATTATAAGAAAATTAACAAATGAATTAATTTTCAATACCATAATTCCCCCCTCGTTTGGAGAGGGGGGCTAGGGTGAGGATTTAACTTCTTCTTGGTCTTCTTTCTCTTGGTGCGTCACCAAAACTTTCAGAACGTCTTGCTGGTCTTTCTGAAGAACCACCGTCACGTCTTGGAGCTTCTGAGGATCTTGGAGCTCTATCAGAGAAACCGCCAGTTCTTGGAGCTGATGCGCTTCTTGGTCCAAAACCACCTTCACGTGGAGCAGAACTTCTGTCGCTTCTAAATCCTCCGCCAGAACCTTCACGTCTTGGGGCAAAGTTTCCTTCTCTTCTTGGGGCTGAACCTCTGTCACCACCTGAACGACCTCCGCCAAAACCACCGGAACTTCTTCCGTTATGGTCGCGTCTTCCGCCACCGTCATTTTTAGAAATTTCCACATTGATACGACGTCCTTCTAATTGTACGTTGTTTAATATTTCCATTACTTTATCAGTATGTTCTGGGTCTGTGTTAAAGAAAGAGAAACCTTCTTTTACATCTACTTTGAAAACGTCATCACGACCTAAGTCTAATGTTTCTTTCAAATAATCTTTCAAGGTCATCCAGTCGAAGTTGTCTCTGGAACCAATGTTCACAAAGTATCTTGTGGCACCACCATTGTTATTTTCTCTTGGGGCACCATCTCTGTCATCACGCTCTCTTCTTTCAGAACCTGAAGATTGAGAAGAAAGGTCTCTAGTTTTTTTGTAGTAATTGATGAAACGGTTAAATTCAACAGAAACCATTTTCTTAATCAATTCTTCTTTCGATAATCCTTCTAATACATTGTTGATAGCAGGAAGGTAGTTGTCAATTTCGTGATCAACTTCAGTATCTTTAATCTTGTTCGCTAAGTGCAACAATTGGATCTCGCAGATTTCGATTCCGGATGGAATTGTTTTTTCTTCGAATTTCTGTTTGATAATTCTTTCGATAGAAGAGATCTTACGAATTTCACTTTTGGTTACAATGACGATAGAAGTACCCAATTTTCCAGCACGACCAGTACGGCCTGAACGGTGATTGTAAGTTTCTATTTCGTCAGGTAACTGATAGTTTACTACGTGAGTAATATTATCAACGTCAATTCCACGAGCAGCCACATCAGTAGCGACAAGCATTTGGATTTGGCGACCTCTAAAAGATTTCATTACACCATCGCGCTGTGCCTGAGATAAATCTCCGTGCAAAGCGGCAGCGCTGTAACCATCTTCAATTAATTTTTCGGCAACAGCTTGTGTATCACGTTTCGTTCTACAAAAAACTACTGAGAAAATGTCTGGATTAGCATCGGCCAATCGTTTTAAAGCTTCGTAACGGTCACGGGCATTTACTAAGTAAAATTCGTGTGAAACCGTTGCTGAACCTGAGTTCTTAGCGCCAACAGTTATTTCTAACGGATTGTGCATAAATTGTTTCGCAATTCGGGCAACTTCTGCCGGCATTGTAGCCGAGAATAACCAAGTGCTTTTTTCGTCCGGAGTTGTTGAAAGGATATTTACGATGTCTTCGTAGAAACCCATATTCAACATTTCATCTGCTTCGTCAAGGATACAATAATTAATCTGGGTAATGTTTACCAATCCTCGGTTAATCATGTCCTGCATTCTACCTGGAGTAGCCACAATGATTTGTGCGCCTCTTTTGATGTCTCTAGCCTGTTCTGTAATACTCGCACCACCATAAACTGCCACTACATTAATACCTTTTTCGTATTTTGAGTAGTTTTTAATCTCGTTTGTAATCTGCAAACATAGTTCGCGGGTAGGTGATAAAATTAACGCCTGTGTATTTCTGTTGTTGGCATCAATTTTTTGAATGACTGGAAAACCAAAAGCTGCCGTTTTCCCTGTCCCTGTCTGAGCCAACGCAACTAAATCAATGTCTTGTTCCAATAATAGGGGAATCGCTTTCTCCTGTACTTCGGTCGGATTCTCAAATCCTAGATCGATAATCGCACGTTGTAGCGATTCACTCAATCCTAATTGTTCAAATTTATTCATATATGTTTTTAAAATTTGGTGCAAAAATACTGCTAATAAACGAGATAATCTAATGGAAAATTCAGATTTAATATTTTATTGTTATTTGAAAATCAATTAGTTAGTTTTTTAAGAATGCAATTAGTTGTTCCGTTGCCTTACCTCGATGGCTAATTCTCCCTTTTTCTTCGAGTGAAAGTTGCGCAAAAGTAACCTCGTAACCCTCAGGTTTGAAGATGGGATCGTATCCAAAACCTTGATTTCCTGTTTTTTCCAATGTGATTTTACCTTTTGCAATTCCTGTAAAAAGATACTGTTTCCCGTTTAGGTTTAAGGCGATTACGGTCTTGAATTGGGCATTTCTGTTGGGTTCATTAGATAAAGCATTTAATAATTTATTCATATTGTCTTCAGAACTGCGCTGTTCGCCGGCATATCGAGCTGAGTATACGCCTGGTTCGCCGTTTAAGGCTTCCACTTCCAGCCCGGTGTCATCAGCAAAGCAATCGTAGCCGTAGTTGTAAGTGACATAATTGGCTTTCATGATGGCATTTTCTTCGATAGTAGCTGCCGTTTCCGGAATTTCTTCGAAACAACCGATGCTTTCCAAACTGATAATCTCAATAGTTGAAGGGAGCATATGTTGGACTTCGAGTATTTTATTTTTGTTGTTGGTGGCAAAAACGAGTTTCATTTTTTGTTTCAGAATTGATGAATGACAAAGATACACTCTTTTAAAAATAGAGCGTTATATGTGATTTTTAATTGAAAAATTATCAAGATGTTTCTCTTAGGAATGAGATTTCTTTCGGGATTTAATTAAAATTTTAAGTTTTAACTTATTATTCATCAGTGTTGTGAGTAGATAAGCAGACGTAGTTTTTGTTTATGAATTTTTTGCTTATTATTGTACGCTAACCAATATTCAAAATAATGAAAAAAATAAGTATACTATTTGTTTCGGCATTAACTTTAGTAATGATTTTTACTTCTTGCACTAAAGATGATAGCGGATCTGTGGATCTGAATTTAATTGGTGGGAAATGGGTTTTTAACAAATCAACAGCAACTTCCATTGGGATTACAATTCCTTACTCAACATCTTATTTTAAAAATGAGGATGGATGTAATAAAGACTATATTGATTTTTTAACTGGAGGTGCTGTGAAATACGGTGACTATTCATTGAATTGTGTATTTAATGGAAGGGATGGGACTTGGACACAAAGCGGAAATACCGTAACAATTAATGTCACCAGTTCTAGTTTTAATGGAACTTTTAATGTTGCAAGCCTGAATACTACCGAATTAATATTAAAAATTGATGGAACATACGGAGGAAAATCAGGTACATTTAATCTGTATTTTACAAGATGATAATTTAGGAAGCGGATTGTTTTTTATTAAACCTGCGGCAAATTGCATGGGTATTGACTTATCGCATACAATATAGTTATTCCAAAAAGAAATAGTTTTAAAGGAGATAAATAAAATTTCATAATTTATTGTTAAAGTATTGATATTGTTTATTTTACAATAAAAATATTTGTACATTTGAATGTGGTTTTGATTAATTACTTGAGTATATCAATCTGAACAGAGAAGGTTATTCAATAGTCAGCGGTACCGTAAGGTAGAAGTTGATAATGGTAAATCAAAATCTACAATTGGAGGCCTATAAACGGCCTCCTTTTTTTTTAGGTGGCTGTTGATTAGATAGTTGAATGATGTAATTATTATTTTTATATTTTAAATGAAGCACTTATTTTTTTATAAAATATTTTGAATTTCACTGGTTCAAATGCATTATTTATAATTCTAAAAATAGCAGCGTTAATGTGTTGTTAAAGCATTTAATTTAAGTTAGTTATGTAAAAATAATTTGTACATTTGAATGTGGTTTTGATTAATTACTTGAGAATGTCTATTTCATATTGGAATAGTGCAACTCATAATCGGCCATATCAGTAACGGTATGAGTCAATAATGGTAAATCAGAATTTACGATTGGAGGTCTGTAAAAAGGCCTCCTTTTTTGTTTATATATAACTTGTAATTTGGAAGTAGCGTTCAGAAATTTTTTGGTTTTTTCTATTCGAATTAAAAAGCCTATTATAAATAAAATAATTTGAATTTCAATGGTTCAAATACATTATTCGTAATTCATAAAACAGTAGTGTTAATACGTTGTTAAAGTGTTGAAATATAAATGATTGAATAAAAATAAATTGTACATTTGAGTGTGGTTTTGATTAATTACTTGAGTATACAATCTGCATAAGAAAGGTTATTCAATAGTCAGCTGCCGTAAGGTGTGAAGTTGATAATGGTAAATCAAAATCTACGATTGGAGGTCTGTAAAAAGGCCTCCTTTTTTTATTTTTAACTTATTTCTAACTATAACGTAGCCTCACAAAAACGTGTTTGATTCCTTTTTTGTCTGATTCTCTTTCGTCGATTTCTAGAATATCAGATAGCGATTTTAGCATTGGCGTCAATTTTGAAAAGCCGTAATTTCGAGGGTCGAATTCGGGTTTTTTCTTTACAATAAGGTTTCCTACGTCGCCAAGAAAAGCCCAGCCATCTTCATCGCCAATTGCTTCTAATGTGTCTTCTATAAGTTCTATGGTTTGATTGTCAATTTTGTTTACAACTTCCTTTTCAACTGGTTTTTTAGAATCTGTGGCAGGAGTTATAGTGCGTTTTGGTAATTTCTTTTTGATGGCGCCGTCCAGAACTTCTATATAAATGAATCTGTCGCAGGCAACAATAAAGGAATTGGGTGTTTTCTTTTCGCCAATGCCAATGACTTTCATTCCGGATTCTCTCAGTCGGATGGCCAATCGTGTGAAATCACTGTCGCTAGAAACGATACAAAATCCATCAACTTTATCAGAATACAACAAATCCATCGCATCGATTATCATCGCGGAATCGGAAGAGTTTTTACCAACAGTATAGCTGTATTGTTGAATGGGCGTTATTGCGTGTTCCAATAAAACACTTTTCCAACCCCCGGCATTTGGTTTAGTCCAATCGGCATAAATACGTTTTGTGGTTGGTGTTCCATATTTTGCTATTTCCTCCATCATTCCTTTTACATTACTATAAGGAACGTTATCTGCATCAATAAGGACGGCGAGTTTTAATTCTTGGGTATCTTGTGACATATTTAAATTCTAATATTCTTTCAAATATACAAAGTTTATTGTGAAATCAATTGTCTAGCCCAGATAGAAATGGAAATCCTTTTTTTGAAAAAAGCTATTTTTTCCTGACTTTGCTGAACGACTAAAGGAAGTTCCTGCAAAGTCTTGGAAAAAAAGATTTTATGAAAAAAGATTAAATGGAGAGCTGGAAATTGCTCCTAAAAAAGATTTGATAAGACAGATAAAATATTTAATTTTGCAACTTCTTAAAATTAATAGTAGCACTTGATTTATATTATGGTAAAAGATTTATTTGAAAGAATTCAAAACAATAAGGGGCCATTAGGGAAATGGGCTTCACAGGCTGAAGGTTATTTTGTTTTTCCAAAGTTGGAAGGTGAATTAGGACCAAGAATGCAGTTTCAGGGGAAAGACATTTTGAACTGGAGTTTGAACGATTATTTAGGTTTGGCAAATCATCCGGAGGTACGTAAAGCCGATGCTGAAGCAGCTATTGCTTATGGTGCTGCTTACCCAATGGGTGCGAGAATGATGTCTGGTCATACAAAATATCACGAACAATTAGAACAAGAATTAGCTGCTTTTGTCATGAAAGAATCTGCTTATTTGTTGAATTTTGGCTATCAGGGAATGGTGTCTATCATTGATGCTTTGGTTACCAGAAATGATGTAATCGTTTATGATGTGGATGCGCACGCTTGTATTATTGATGGCGTTCGTTTGCATAGCGGAAAACGTTTTACGTACAAGCACAACGACATTGCAAGTATGGAGAAAAACCTGCAACGTGCTACAAAACTTGCTACTGAACTTGGCGGAGGTATTCTTTTTATTACCGAAGGTGTTTTTGGGATGCGTGGTCAACAAGGTAAGTTGAAAGAAATCGTAGAAATGAAAAAGAAATACAATTTCCGTCTTTTGGTTGATGATGCGCACGGTTTTGGGACACTTGGGAAAACAGGTGCCGGAGCAGGCGAGGAGCAAGGTGTTCAAGATGATATTGATGTTTATTTTTCTACGTTTGCAAAATCGATGGCGAATATCGGAGCTTTTGTGGCTGCCGATACAGCAATTATCGATTATTTAAAATACAACTTGCGTTCGCAAATGTTTGCCAAAGCGTTGCCAATGATTCAAACCATTGGTTCTTTGAAGCGTTTGGAATTATTGCGTGATAACCCGGGATTGAAAGATAAATTATGGGAGAATGTAAATGCTTTGCAAGGTGGTTTGAGAAGTAAAGGATTTAATATTGGAGATACAAATACTTGTGTTACACCAGTTTATCTTGAAGGAAGTGTGCCGGAAGCTATGATTATGGTAAATGATTTGAGAGAGAATTATGGAATTTTTCTTTCAATAGTTATCTATCCTGTAATTCCAAAAGGGATGATTTTATTACGCGTTATCCCAACCGCTCCTCATACATTAGCTGATATTGATGAAACGCTAACGGCTTTTGAAGCTATTCGCGAGAAACTGGAAAACGGGACTTATAAAGAAATTGCCAGTAGAACTAAAGTTGATTTGGATGCTTAATTTTTAGGATTCAGTTCGTCACTATAAAAAAATCCATTCATTTTTTAGACTGCCCCCAAAAAGTTAGACACTATTTGGGGGTATTTTTATGGAAAGAAAAGTCAAGTATGATTATGCATTTAAGCTTGAATGCGTAAAATTAGTTTTAGAGAAACATTATTCTTGTAATTATGTTTCAACACAAAAAGGCCTAAATGAATCTAACATTCGTAAATGTGTGGGATTTTATAGGCAATATGGCGATATTGGTTTGTTGCCAAGAAAGAACCAAAGCTATTCTGTTAATTTTATATTGAAAGTATTAAAGGCAATTGATAAAGACTTGCTGTCTTTGAGAGATTCAAGTATAAAATTTAATATCCCTGATTCTGGTATTATTGTTAAATGGAAGAAAGATTTTGCTAATTTTGGTTTAGTAGGCTTACTAACTACTGAAAACTATCGAAACCTTGATAATAGGCCATTATGCCTGAATTACTACTCTGATGCTTTTTCAGTAAAAACCGATGAAGTCCTAATCAAGCGATAAGTCGTTAACTTTTATTGCCGCGTAGGTTCACTTCATCGGTTGGGTTGTTGATTTAAAATTACAAATTTATTGCTTTGACAAAACTAAAGGATTGCCCTTGATGTTTATAACGGAATGGTTTATTCTAAATATCCAGTTTTTATCTGTTCTAATAGGACTAAATTATCTTCGATAGTATTTTCATAAAATTCAGCCATAATTTTGGCTATTTCAATGTCCTTATTATTTGTACTGACTTCCAATAAATCCTTCAATCTATTGTGCAGTATTTCATTGCGTTTAGCAATTTTGTTAATCTCTCTTCCCATTACTCTAGCGGCGATTAAATGTAATTCGAAAGCATTTTCGCCAAAAAGGTCATTGTGGTTCTCAAAGATTTCCTCTGCGTACATATCGAAAAAATGTTTTAAGATATTACTCACATCTTTTATGTCATCCCTTCTGATTTCAGGTCGGTCTTGCCAAGCAACTAATTTTAAAATCACTATTCCTGGAAGTGTACAGAATTTGAATTTGTGTATTTCTTCCAGTTCCACTACTGGCAAACCCTCATCATAGATTTCTTTGAATCCGGGCATATTGAGACTTGTCAACCCACTACCTTCAATGGTAACCCCCGCATTCTTGTCTTCAATTTCACCGAACGGAAGCAAATCCACTTGTATGAAACCTTTCCAAACCAAGACAAAAGCATTCCCCTTATATGGTGAAAAACCTTCCACTTCGATTAAGTACTTTTTCAAATTATCATAGGTTCCTTTGTCATCAATAAAAACAGCAAAATCAATATCTCCCGTGATTCTGCTAGGTGGAATATCATTAATGGCACTCATCCAAAGATCTCGAGCTACTGCACCAACCAAATAGAAGTCAATATCAAATTTGTTTAAACCTCTTTCCAATGCTGAAAGCATTTCAGAAAGTTGAGGTTGCTGGCGTAACTGTTTAAAATTTATCTTGTAGGTACTCATCGTATATTTTTTGTGCTGTTTCGGTGCATCTTCTATCACCTTTATTTATTAAATCTGTATATGCCAATAATGGATGAACTACATTATTATTTACATCTTCATTTTCCCAGAACTTTTTAAAAATTTTTACATTTCCATTGATGTCAGGAACTAGACGATAATTTTTCATTAAATCCCCTCTGGTTTCTGTTGTATAGATTGTCAACTCTTCAGGGCGTAAATAATTTGTAAATACATCACCTGCTGGTTCTCCTCCCCAGCAAGTTTTACCGTTTTGTAGTTGCAGCTTTTTCCAATTGTAGAAATCATCTTCTTTTAGAAAACGAAATGTTCCAATTGTTAGTGTTGGTTTTAGGCGTTTTTCATATTCCATTATCCATTTTTCTAGCAGCTTCTTTTTATTCTCCAATTTATAGTGCTCTTTGTTTAGCTGTAATAGGTATCCTTCTTGTTTCAAACCAGTAAAGATGTTATTTACATTCCCAATTCCGGTATTGGTTTCTTCAGCAATTTGTCTGTAGGTATAATTAATCCACTCTTCGTTTATCAGGAATTGATACACCACTTTTAAACCTGTTTTTGTAAAGGCCCTATTAGTTGTTTTATCTTTGATTTCAATGGGATTATTAGCTTCTATCCATAAAAATAACCCTTCCTCTTTTAGGTAAATATTTCCATTCGCTTCTAAATAGGCAATATTTCTATTGCGGAGTTCCTCTTTTATTTTAGGGAATATTCTTTGCGCCACCACAATAAACGGATGATATTCTTTGGCTAGTTCTTCTATTTTCTCGAGATGAATAGTTCTTATTTCGGTTTTTATATCCGTAAAAAGGCGGATTGTATGGTTCTCTATTTCTAGTTTGAGTTCCCCATCAATCCTGTCTTGACCTACCGCATCCTTCCATTTTCCAATGATATTTGCTTTTGTTTGGATGTTATTTAATGCGTTGTGAATTATCTCTTGCGGGTTCATTGTTCACTTATTTTTAACGTTCACGGAAACGTGAACAGGTTTTATTTGTGAACAAAAGTAATATATTATATTACTAAAGTTGCAAAATATGTTATAAAGTTGCAAAATATGTTACATTCAATTTTTTTACTGAATGCAATAATTCATATTATAACTCCAAGTGCAATGTATTGTATATTATGTATTTAGTTTAATAATTGAAAAATATTTCTACCCAAGGGTTACCTTTTTGTTTTTTCCGTATTTATTAGTAACACCATTTTTTGCGAACCCCTGCTGGCTTTTTTTGTTTTTGTAAACGCTTTGTTTTCAATATGTGGACTTGAATAATTTCTGCTATTTTGTCGCAAAAATAGGAGATATTTGCGACAAAAGAATTGCTTTAATTGTAACAAAAAGAGTAAAAATTTGTTACAAAAAGTATATGGTTAAATTAGCAGGTTTTTTTGATAAACCAAAAATCTGCATAATAAACTTGATAGCTTTATTATGCAGATTTTAGTTTATTGTCATCTAAGCCAGTTACTTGCATTTGTTTAACAGAATATAATTATTTACCTTTTTAAAATCGTTATTTATCACGTTTCAAAAAATCCCCTATTATTTTTAAGATTGTGGGGATCCGTAAAGAATTATATCTGAAATCAAGTACCTCAACTTATCTTTTAGGTCATAGTCGATATCCAATTCCTCGGCTTTATTACACATTTCCAAAAGTTGTGAAAAATGATTAATGTCATTGTCAATTTTTGGTTTAAAAATGTCTGATAGTTTTTTGATTACTGTAAATGCACTTCGGGGATGGTCTATTTTAGCTTTTATTTTCATCCTCAATTCATCAGGCGTTTTAATCGACTTTACATCATATAATTCTTTTATGAAATTATCACTTGTGTTTAGAATATTATTAACTCCTAATAAACTTGTAAAAACATTTTCAGGCTTTGTGGTGTGCGAGATTATAAGTTTAGGGTTTTCAAATTTTGATGATTTTGGAAATAAATAAAAACCTTGTTTCTCAATTTGTCCCACATTAATGATGTTTACAAAATTTAAAGAACCTTGTCCCAAATCATTAGTGGTGACTTTCGCAGCAATCGAAACTTTTCCAAACGATCCTGCATCCTTTAAAAATTTTTCTGCAACAATTATTTCTAATTTAGATTCATTAAGTGACGCACTTTTAATTTTGTACTCAGTACCTTTATTTTTTTTCATATTGTTATGAAAAATTAACATTGATACCACAAAAGTAAAATCTACACCGTATTCAAAATATTTATTAATGTTATACCTCTCAGATAATTTAATCCTTCATTTTCAACCAATCTGTAACTTCTATGTTTGTTGTAATTATCTGAGCTGTTTGCCAATTCTTTAAAATATTCAACATTTTGTCTTGCCAAATCAGCCAATCCAATTTTAAATAAGTTGTTTGCGTATTTTGTCATAACATATTCATCTAGAAAGGTGTTTTTCGAGTCATAAATGGCAATAGCACTCATTCCTTTCTTCAGCTCATCAATTACAACATATTCATCAAAATGAAAATTTATTGACTTTTCATTTTTACCTTCAATTGCTTTTTCACTCTGAAAAACATTGACATCTTTACTCTGTGCCAAGATATTATGCCTTTTATAGTTTTTGTTAAAGTATGCTACACGGTTGAATAACGTGTCAATATTGTCAATAGAAATTATTTCGTCTTTGACATTTTCAAAATCAAAAACTTTATAGATTTCTGATCTATAAGGATGGTCGGATATCAATTCACAAAGTTTTTCAACTTTTATTTTCCCTGTGCTGTTTTCGGCGTCAAACACTAACGTTTTTTGTATAAATTTATCTTCCATAATTTACTTTTCTTTTTTTATTCCTTTAAATTTTTCGGGCTTGAATTTTTAACTTATTCTAAGACTTTAGGGTGTGGACTTGGGTAGATACACAACCTCTTGTTTTCGATTTTCATACACTATCTATGGCTTTGGGTAGGATTTGAGGTACTGTAAAGTACTGTTGCCCCAACTTTCGTGGAGTAAAATTAACCAAAAAAAGGATGCGTTTATTCCCGCTGGAACAAGGTGTGGTATCTTTCTTCCATCAGGGTTTTGTATTTCTCTTTGTACTCTTCCGATAAGAATGAATTATTGATCCATTTGATGGCTACGGGTTTACTTTTTTGGAACCGCTTCGCAATTCCTTTTATTTGTTTTTCGTTAAGTCCAAGGTTGATGCCTAATTTTTCAAAATTTTCCCATTGTAGTTTTTTCTTTTTGCCTTCTAATGTTAGGGCCAGTTCCTCGGTGTCATCCGGGTTTACTATGGCTACGTTTAATAAATCATAGGCTGGAGCCAATGTCCAGATATCGCCGGAATAGATCATTGAGAAGTTTTTCAGGTGCATATCATTGTTTCCGGTGAGGAAACTGAAAACACCCAATTCCAGAAAATACAATTTGTCTAACAGGGTGTTATCCGAATATTCATTTATGGCTTTGCCGACCTTTTCCATTGAGCTTTTGTATTTATCAAAGGCTTCCGTAATCTGGAACATATCGAGCATGTGGATTTTCTCTCCGGTATCTGTTCGGTCGATGCGTTTGGTGATGTAGGACAGTTCGCCCGATTGCAATCGGATCAAGCTTGACTTTACGGTATTGATTCCGAAAGCTTCGGCAATGCGCATAGTTAAGTGCTCGTTTTCGGGCATTTCCGGAAACTGGTCGGATGGTGGTTTGAAAATATAATTTCCTCCCAAGGCTCCCACAACGGTAAGACGCCCTTTGTTTCCGTCCTGCAGAGAGTCATTCACGATGGAAAGGGATAGTTTGGGTTGTACGCCTGGAACTGCCACACTTCGTTCCACCACATTTTTGGCCAATTCCGCCATTTGTTTTAGTGAATGTTCGAATACCGGTGGTTGTTTGGTACCAAAAAACTCTAGGCTGCACTGCTCGTGGAAGTCACCAGCACTATTGTCCTCCAATGGTTCATAGCAATATAGACACTTACTCATTTTCGTTTGGTATTGGTTGTACACTAACTGCTCCGATGCAATTTTGGCAGCAGGCCAGGAGCAAGCCCATTCGGTCGCTAGGATTTATTTTCCAGTTTTTGGACGCAATATCCAATAGCCATCCTTCCGGAATCAAGCCTTCAAAAAAAGAAAATAATCGTTTTTCGGTATAGGTATTTGATCGTACCGGCATCGTCAAGCTGATGCTTTCTTTGGGATGTTCCATCACATACTTTTTATCGTATTCGAAGGTGTATTCCCCGTCGTCCGTTTCCGTGAGGATGCCCGCCAGAAATTCTTTATAATATACAGCTGCTTTTCTCATTTTATTTAATCGTCATTTTTGGATAATTCTCTCGCATTCATCGGAGCCAAGGTATGCCCAAACATTTTGAGTACCTGATTTACCTTCTCAAGGTTAAGGTTTTCCTTGCCTTGTTCTATTTTTCGAATGACAGTAAGTGCTACTCCGGCACGTTCTGCAAAGGCTTCCTGGGTGAGTTTTACTTCGTTTCTTTTCTCTTTTACAAAATCGGCTAATGTCTTCATCGTTATATGCTTTTGCATTGATTTTAAGCAAATATAGTAAATTATATGTAAAAGCATATAATTTGTTTAAATAAAATACATTTATATGTAAAAGCATATAGATATTCTTTAGTTCTATTTCCGATACAGAGTGACATTTATGTTTATAAATGCCATTTATACCATTGTAAGACATACGGAACAGTAGCTTGTTTTAAATGATTAGTTTAAGTGTAATCTTTGTCTGGAATTCAATCGAAAGGTGTTGCAACAGGATGATGATTGAGGAAATTTGAAACATTTATTATTTTTTAATCATTGTTGTCCGATAAAAGTAAATAAAAAAGAAGCCATAAAAATGGCTTCTCAATTAAAATCGTAATTTGGTTTTGCAAAAGACAAAAAACGATGAGTAAAAGTAATTATTTTTCCAGTAAATCTGTTTTCGGACAGCTGATTTCTTTAATTGACGATAAAATTATAAAAGATGCGGTCAAAAAGAGCGATTCAGATAGATATGTAAAGCGTTTTAAGAGTAAAGACCATCTGATAAGTATGCTATTTTGTTCTTTTGCCAAGTGTAATTCACTTCGAGAAGTATCTGGAGCAATGCTTGGATTGTCTGGTAAAACAGAAAGTTTTCAGTTGAGTCATATTCCAAAACGAAGCACTTTATCAGATGCAAACAAGAATAGAAAGATTGATTTTTTTGAAGATATCTATAATAAGTTGTTGTTCGAGTATGGTTCGGTTTTGTCGGACAGCCGAATTCAAGATGTTCTAAAAAAGCAGGTTAAAATAGTCGATAGCACAACAATTAGTTTGTTTAAAGATATTTTGAGTAGTGTTGGAAGAAAGTCAAAAGAGGGTAAAAGAAAAGGCGGAATTAAAGTTCATACGGTAATTAATGCAGATGAAAAAGTGCCAAGTTTAGTGTGGTTTAGCCCAGCGAGTACTCACGACCATAATTTTTTAGAAAAGCTAAAATGCGATGACAATACCATTTATGTTTTTGATAAGGGTTATAATGATTACAAGGCTTTCAAGCATTTTACAGACAAAGAAACAGGATTTGTAACTCGAATTGCAAATTCCAGTGATATTGACCACCTGATTCCAATTCAAAATGAGCACCCAATTTCGGAGTAAATTGACCACCCCTGTTTTCCATTAAAAACTACTTTTTTTCATCTGTCGATTAATATTCAAATATACTCAAAAATTATACCTTGTTTAGACTTTTTTTCTTCCGCATCGATTCTCCGAGAAGTTCAATTCTATGCGATTGATGTATGAGTCTGTCCAAAATGGCATCGGCTATGGTTTTTTCGCCAATTATGTCGTACCAACCCTGTACCGGGATTTGAGAAGTAACGATAATTGAACCGTTATTATGCCTGTCCTCGATGATTTCTAAAAGTGTAATTCGGTTATGACTATCAAGAGCTTGGAGACCAAAATCATCAAGAATAATAACATCTTGCCGTTCTATTTTGGCAAGTTCTCGTAAATAGGAACCATCGGCTTTAGCCATTTTTAATTTGGCAAATAATTTTGAAGTGTTAAAATAACTCACTTTAAAACCCTGTATGCAGGCTTGATAACCTAATGCGGTTCCTAAATAACTCTTGCCTACACCTGTGCTTCCTGTAATTAAAATGTTTTCATTTTTTTCTACAAACTCACATTCGGCAAGGCGTAACACTAAGGTTCGTTCCAGATTTCGAGAAGAATCAAAGCTTATGTTTTCGATGTTTGACTTGTAATGGAATCGGGCGTTCTTGATGCTTCGCTCAATGCGCCTGTTGTGCCTTTCATCCCATTCGGCATCGATAATCATTGACACAAACTGATCGAGTGTGTAATGGTCTGTTTTACCGCTTTCGATAGCGGTTTTAAAAGCATTATGCATTCCATAAAGCTTCATTTGTTTCATTTTGGTTACTGTGGATTCATTCATATTTATTGGATTTAAAATTAGTTAAAATAATGTTTTCCCCTGATGTTGCCGTGGGTGGGAAGGTCTTGCTCTTGCTCGTGTTCAAAATCAATGGTGTCCAAGTTGTTTTCTAAAATGTTCTGTATGGTTTTAAAGTTGTAAATTTTATAATCAAGTGCCCGTTTGCAGGCATTTATTAATCGTTCTTTGGATACCTTTTTTTCGTAAGAGAGTATTCCTAAACAGCTTTTATAGGCTTGTTCGGGATGATTTCTGCTTTCAATTATTTTTACGATATAGTCTCCCACTGCCGTATCGATACTATTTCCCCATTCAATGAAACGGGAAGCGCTCCACTCGGCCACAAATTGATGTGTACTAGCCAAATGTTCCGGGTTTGTGGTATAGACATAAGGCTTATAATTCCTTATATGTGTGGCTATACGATTGTATTTGTGGTATATTTCGACCGTTGATTTGGTATATAATAGCTTCGCTTTTTTCTTTACGTATTGGTAGGGAACGCTGTAATAATTCTTGTCCTGACTTAATTGAACGTGTCCGTTTTGCATCACGGTTGCAAAGGATTGATATTTAATTTCAAAGCGTTCTTGCGGTAGCGGACGTAGTTTTTGTTTCTCGTCTTCTAAAAACAGTTCGTACCTAGAGTATGGTCGTCCTGTGAGTTTTCGGTTGTTATGGGAGTCGAGTAAATCCAAAATCTGTTGGTTCAGCTGATCAATATCAAAGAATTTTTCTTCTTTTAGATTCACATAAATCCTTCTATACAATATCTTTACAGCTCCTTTTACCAATGATTTATCCCTTGGTTTGTATGCCCTGGCAGGCAAGATAGTGGTTTCGTAATGTTCTGCTAAATCCGCTAATGTTTCGTTGATTGTAGGCTCAAAACGACTGCTTTTAATTACGGCTGACTTTAAATTATCCGGAACAATTGCAGCGGGAGTTCCTTCAAAAAAACGCATTGCATTCTCTACCGAGGCTACAAAATCTTCTTTTTGTTGGCTCATCGAAGCTTCTGCATAAGTGTATTGGCTGGCTCCTAATATGGCTACAAAAAACTGTACTTCTTTGATTTCTCCAGTGTCTTTGTCAATAATAGAAAGTGTTTTTCCGGCATAGTCCACATACATTTTATCACCCGCTTTGTGATTCATATGCATTACCGGATTGACCTTATTGCCCCATATCTTGTAATAATGCCTGAATTGTGAACTCTTGAATCCATCGGGATTCACCGCAATATACAGTTCCCACTGGTGCCGTACGGTAACCCCAACTTTTTTCAGTTCCCGTTCCATCTGCGGAAAAAAAGCATACAGCTTTTGCAATTTTACAGGGATTGTTTCCACCACATTATGCGAAAACAATAATTCAAGTTCAGCATCTGTTTTTTGATTGATAATCTCAAAAGTTAATCCTAATGCTTCAAATAAGGAAATATACTTCTTTACTGTATTTCTGGAAAGGGATAAGTAATTGCTAATAAACAGCTTACTCTTACCATTACAATGAAATTTTATTACTTTTCTAATCTTACTCATGTCTGTTATTTTGTTTGCCATAATTCGTGGTTTTTTTAACGAATTTATGGTCTAACAGCATGAAAAAAAGCAGGAGTTTTTTGGTGGTCAGTTTGCTCCGAAACTGGTGGTCAATTTGCTCTGGAATCAGGTGGTCAATTTGACCGTTTTTTCCATTTTACCTCATAAAATGGCTATTTATCTAGATTGGCTAAAAATTTTGCGGTCATTTTTTTATAAATCTCTGAATTGGAAAGGCCACTAGTGTCAATATCGTAAACATACTTTACAAATCCAATTTGTTTTAAGGCCTGATGAAAATCACCTATCTCTGAAGGAGCATAAATTTTAGCAGGATTTCCAAATGCTATATGGTTGATTGGAATAAAAGTATCTTCAGGGCAAAAAGTATCAATATGAATGATGCCATTTATTGCCAAAATAGTTCCTGATTTTAATTTAGAACCATGAAAGATGGTGCCATTGGTTGCAATAAAACAATAATCATCTATAATAGATCCAGTAATTGTTGCTTTTGGTCCAATAATTACATGATTACCTATAGAACATCCAAATTTTTTGCTGCTTCTTATAATTGCTCCTTCCATAATGACTGTATTGTCACCAATTTCAATTGTACCACCGTTTGAAGAAATAATTGCTCCTGAACCAATATAAGTGTTAGCACCAATTGTTACGGCACCACTAATTACAGCTCCTTCCATTATCGTAACCGTTTGATGAATTGTTTGTATATTTTTCATGATATTAGTTATTGAATTTACTATTTGTTTTAATTAGTTAATAGTTTGTCTTCAAGTAGAATAAATGGAATATTTTGTTATCAAAAGATTCTACCAATACTTTTGTACATTTAGTTTTTTTAATTAAAAAGGCGGCTATTCGTTACTATTTTTTTTATTTCAATTTCAAAAAAATAAGACAAGTCCTTATTTTCATTCATTTGATTTTCTAATACTATGATACTAATATCCTTGTTTGGGAAATATAAATTGATTGAAAGAAATCCATCACCTAATCCAGTATGCCCAATGTATTTTATGAAATCATTTTCGTAAATTCTGATACCATATCCATAAGGTATTTTTTCTTTTCCGAAAAGATTGTGTTGTGCAAGGACTTTTGATGTTGTCATCAATTTATAAGTTTTTGGAGTTAATATTTTTCCTTTATGGAGCTTATTGTTCCAAATTGTTAGATCTTTTGCAGTAGTTATTATCCCGTCTGCAGAAATAGATTTTTCATTAATTTGGGTGGAATTTATTACACTAAATTTATTTTGATTATTTATATGACCTAAAACAAGATTATGTGTTTTACTTGAAGAGTAAGTAAAAGTATTTTTCATATCCAATTTTTTAAAAAGTTCATTGGCCATTTCAGAATACTTTTTATGAGATGAAAACTCAACAATTTTTCCTAAAAGTATGTACGATAAATTCCCATAATTAAAATTTGATCCAGGTATAAACATTAGCGGTTTATCTATAGCATCAATGCCGTGAGTATGGTTTAAAAGTTGATGTACCGTAACAGTATCAGCCCATATTTGCCTTAAAAATGGCAAATATTTTTTTATTGGTGATTGCAAATCTATTTTTCCTTTTTCGACTTCTTTCAGAATTAAAACAGCAGCTATCTGTTTACTGTTTGACATTATTTCAAATTGATTATTAATGTTTAAAATTGTTTTTTTTCAAAATTTGAATACCCATAAGCTTTGGCATATTTAGTTACTCCATTTTGAGTAATTAATATCACTCCATTGAATTGTCTTACATTAGTTGTTTTTATTAAGCTGTCAATTTTAGAGGAATAATTATCATTTTTTTGTCCAAAAGATAGACAGTTAAATAATAAAAAAGATACTATTATTGCCCTTTTTAATTTAATAGATTTCTTCATTTATTTCTTTTTAAATTGTTTCTTTCATTATTAAAAGGTTGCATTTATTCAGTAAATAGTTTTCTAGATATTTAGTTTCTTTGTGATAGTAATCGATTGTTTTAGAATTTTATTACTGTAAATATTTTGGTAAGTTTTAGAAATCAAGCAAATTATTTATGGATTTTCCAATAATTATGATACCTTTCTAATTAAACAAAATCAGTCTCTTTTTCGCCAGAAATTAAATTTTGATACAATTCATATGCGCTTCTTTCGACCCAACATTCGGCAAGTCTACCGTCTTTTACAGCCCAGATTGCAATTCCAGTAAACGATATAAACCGGTTGTCAGCTTTAAGTCCGAAAAGGCCATTATTCCTTCCAGAGCAATCCCATCTCGAAACTACTTTATTTTCCTTTTTGTTATAGAATACATCTATACTTTCGGTTTTAGCATCGAGAAGTAGTTTTTGAAATTCACCTACCCAGTTTTTAAACTCATTTCTTCCTTTTACTACTTTTCCAGCTGTTGTAATACTATAATCTGTGGTCATTAATTCATCAATTGCGTCCAGTTCGTGTGGACTATGCCATACTCTGTTAAAAAACTCCAAAACAAGTTTTTCGGGCGTATGTGTCAACGAACTATTAGATTTATTCATCATATTTTAATTTTTAGTGTTAATAATATTTATTTAATTAAGTTTTACTATTTGGCATCAATTCAAACTGGTCGTTAATTTTTAAAGTTGTTTTTTTGTCATTTAGTCAATTTTTATTTTCGACTTTGGGGAATATTCTAAATTAATTATCCAGATTAAAAAAGTATTATGAAGTTTATGTATGATCTAAAATTGAGAAGCTACATTGCTATGTTACTTAATCAATGACTGCATATTTAAAAAGAATATTTACGAAACTATAGCTTTAGGCCTGTAGATTTCTTATATTTCTTAAATATTACAGTTATTTAATAAACCCTAATTGCTTCATAATAGCAGCCCTATCGAATACTTGTGTATGACCATTTATTTTTCCATCTAGAAAATGATAAATAGTAGCTCCATTAACTTTTATTGTCTTATTTGTAGCTGGAATTTCACCTATATTTCCTGTGTTTGTTCCTGTCATAATCCAAGTAATAGATACTAAATTTCCGTCTGATACAGCTGTTTTAATGTCAAAGTGTATGTCGGGGAATGAATTAAATGTATAATTTAATCGTGTTTCAAATTCGGTGTGATTTATTGTCTTTCCTTCCCAAGGATCAGCATTATCTAAATGTATAGTATATTCCTGACACAAATATTTTTGGATATCAGCAAAGTTTTTATCGTTCCAGACACTATTCATAAATTCTCTCAAAATTATCTCGTTATTCATTTGCTTATTAGATGTTTTAAGAATCTTAATTATTATCTTTTATTTTATTGTAAATATTTGTAGTTAAAGCACTTAGCTTATCATGAACATCTTGCCCGCTCACATTTGTAATTATTATGAGGCCAATTTTTTCTTTTGGATAAAATTCAAGCCAACTTGAAGTTCCAAAAGAACCTCCATTCTGGAAAATCTTGTCGTTACCGTTTTCACTATCCATTTGCCAAAAATAGCCTTTCATATAAGTTCCATTCTGTTCTTTCCAAATTGGACTATGTGATAATTTAACAGCTTCATTTTTTTCGTTTAGTTGAAAGATAATATAGTTCAACATATCAGGCAAAGTTGATTTTAAAGCTCCTGCTGCTCTGATACTAGGGCCATTAAAAGGCATTTTAATTCTTTTAGTACTGTATCCTTGTACCAAGTACTTATTTTCATTTTCTGCTAATGTCAATTTCGTTGATTTCATTTTTGCCGATTTGAAAATATATTTTTCTAATAGTTTTTGGTAATCCATTTTGTAAACGTCTTCAAGAATATAAGCAGTAAGGTTTGGTCCAACGTTCGAATATTGAAACTTAGTTCCAGGCAAGGTGTCAAGTTTTACTTTTGCCAATTCCTGAAAGAATTTATCCTTGGTGAAATTTCTTTCCAGGCTATCAAGTATAAAAGGTAGCTTGTCATAGTCGGGATTAATAAAAATTTCTGGTTTGTTCGGAAAGGTATATGGCAAGCCACTTTTATGTGTTAAAATAGATCTGAATGTAATTGGTTTCCCATTGTATTCAAGATTCTTGTAGTTTCCTTTCAAATATTTTCTTACATCATCATCGATAGTTAGTTTTTTGTCATTAACCGCTTGAGCCAAAAGTAGACCTGTAAAAGTCTTGGTTAATGAAGCTATTTCATAATAATTTGAATTATTTGGTTTGTTACCATTACCGGTATCACCATAATAATATACTTGGGTTTTGTTGTTTTTTACGATACCGATAGATAACGATTTGATTTCTGATTTTTTTATAAGTTGGTTCGCTATGCTGTCAATAAAAATTTTAGATTGATCTTTAGATTGCCCGAAAGAAATTGATGTTAAAAAAATGAGGATGTTTAATAAAATATACTTTTTCATAATAATTGTTTCTATTTGTAATTATGCGCGTTTTGTTATGAACTCTAAAAGGAATTTTAGGTATTTAAAATTCTCTAAATTTCTACTATAATTGATTTTTTTTGAATTCCTTTTCCACCAGCCATAAGCTTTATAATCTTTTCGTTTTCTATTGATAAATCAACAATAATTAAACTTTGCGACGGTGGATTCATAAACCATCCTTGTTGAATAAGAAATCTATCTTTTTTAAGATTAAGAATGTCAAACAGGTAACAAGCAAGTGGGCCTGCCGCCATTCCTGTACCAGCTTCTTCCTCAATGCCATAACTTGGTGCAAACATCCTGGTATTTACGTCTCGATTTGGGTCTACTGTTTGAGTACAAAAAACATAGAAACCTATTAAGTCATATTTTTCACTAAGATTAGTAATTAAATCAAAATTTGGTTCAATGTTCTTTATAGTGGCTACATCTTTTACAGGAATTATTATAAAAGAATTTCCGGTGTTTACTTTTAATATGGATGCATTTATAAGAAGATCTTCATTTGTTATATTTAATGATTTTAAAATTACTTCATTGCTTTCTTTCACTTCAGTGTAAACAGGTGGTTTTTGCTCCATAAATGCCAATTCACCTTGAATTGAAATTTCTCTTATCCCATCAATTGTTTCTTTTGAAGAGAACTTGTGTTTTATTAAGCCTAACTGTGATAAATAGGAAAAAGTTGCAATTGTAGCGTGACCACAATGTGCTATTTGTCGGGTTGGTGTAAAAAAATCCAGCTTGAAATCTGCTAATTTTGATTTTGAAACAAAAGCAGTTTCTGATAGGCCAACTTTTGAAGCAATCTTTAATTTTTGATCATTTGTTAAATTGTCAGCATTTAAAACTACTCCTGCTGGGTTTCCGCCTTTATCATTGTCACTAAAAGCATTGAGTATTTTTATTTTGATTTTTAGAGATCCGTCCATAGTTATTTTTTTTTAAGTAATATAACTAGCTGTTCATTAAATTTTTGAGTTGTATTTCCTAGTACAGCAAAGAAAGTCTTGTCAAATGTTTCAACAGTCTTTACTGCTTGCTTGATAATTTTCTTTCCATTTTCAGTTAGTCCAACTGTTTTAGCCCTCGTGTCGGTAGTATGCTCTTGCCGTTGTAATAGACCTTTCGATTGTAAAGTTCTTAAAACAGTAGAAGTTGTCATTGGGTCAATTTTTGTGTGTGATGATAATAGAATTTGTGTTACATCTTGTTTATGTAATGTCAGCCAATGAATACTTGCCATTAAAACAAACTGAGAATGTGTTAAATCATAAGGCTCTAATGCTTTTTTAATTTCTCTTTGCCAAAGATTTGTTACTTGCCATAATAAAAAACCAGAACTGTCCTCTGCTTTCTCTACACTAAAAGTATTGTCGCTGGATTTCATAGATTTTTAGCAGTTTGGATTTGTTGTAGCATATCTACTGGCAAGGAATCAACAATTTTTTGAGCTACAATTTTACGCCATACAAAACCTAAAATTCCTGTTACAGTTATAGTATTAGTGATTTTTAAACCTTGTGCTGTTTCTTCAAAATTATGCTCGTCATACATTTTGGCTAATGGGAATTTTGTAACATCAAGAAACAATTTATTTTCTATTGTTTCCAACAATTCTACTTTTACATTTGGTCCGCCTTTTGGTCTTAATGTAAAGTAGTTTCCTTTTTCGAATTTGCCTTCTAATTTTGCAAATTCAATACCTTCATCCCAAGTATGCCAATTGTTTACATCTGCAAAGAGTTTCCACATTTGTTCTTTTGAAACTTCTGTTGTTAGGATTGAATGACTTTTTGTCCACATATTTTCTCGAATTAAATGGTTAAATAAATAATATAAGTGCAAACATAGTACGTTCACTTATTATATGCAAGTTTATTATTTAGAAATTAATCAAATTCTGAAAACATTACTTTCAATTTATAACGATAGCTCCCGTTAAAGTAGTCTTCTTCTTTTACAATTTCATTTGATTCTTGTGATATCCAAAATTTTTGATAGTCATTTTTTAAACCAATTTTGTGTTCCATTACCCAGCATTTTACTTTTTTCCCATAAGGATTTAAAAGAGATTCAACATTTGTAATTGCATAAAAAACTTCCTCAGGTTTGCCAAATCCTGGATCATAAAAATTTATTTTAAAAGTCCTGTTTTCTTTATAAGGTAAAAGAGTAAAAATCACCAAGTCTGAATGCCAATTTAGATTGTATTTTTCGAATGATTTATCAAAAATTTCAAATGATTTAACTTTTACAGAATCAGGAATTTTTCCTTCGTAGTTTATGCTTTTAGTTTCAAAATTAAAGTCCGAAGCATATCCTAATCTTTTCCAATAAGATTTTTGATCAAGTGTAGAAAAATCACTTAACTTAAAAATTGTTTTTGAAGTGTGAAGTATTGTATCACGATCCCATTGTTGTAATATCGCTATGGCGGGTGTATTATTATGAGTTATTGAAGCAACATTTATTTTAATTAAAGTTATTCGTTCAGATGGGCTCTCTTTCGTTTTTTTGTTATAGACTACATATGAAGTATTACCAGTTTTTATGTTCTTGAAAACCAAATTTTCAGGTCTAATACATAAAGTGTCTTTTCTTTGAGCGTTAACCATTACTGTTAAGAGTATTATAAAGGTACTTGTAATTTTTTTTATTAAATTGTTCATTATTTTTTTTGTTTACAAATTGTGTTTTAGACTTTTTTTTGCAAATGCTTTTTATATAGATTATTTTTTGAATTTTTTTTAAAAATACAGTTTTTAAACTTTAGGTTCAGTGAAATCATAGACTAGAAGTAGTAATGAGAATGAATTGTTTAATAATGGTATTCTCGGCATTTTTATTTCTTAAACTATAATAATTTTCATTCCCAATTGCAGTATTATTAACTTCTAATTTTTAATTTATCTCGAATTAAATTTTCAAAATCAATCATTTAAAACAGAGACAGCTCATATTAATATTGTGATTTTAGTCTTGTTACTCGTTGAATAAAACTGGATTTTTCCAGTTCCAGTTCTACTTCTGAAATAGCTTTCATTAAATTGTTTTCAGTATCAGTTGCTTCATTCATAGCTAGTATTATCTGCTGCTGAATGGGTTAGTCTAGTAAATCTTTTCCTTTTGCTGAAAGTGTAATAATGCATTTTCTTTGGTCAACTTTGCCTTTTTGAGACTTTATTAGCTTATTTTTTTCAAATTCTTTCAATAAAAGTATAGTAGAAGGATGAGTATATCGAATTTCATTTGCAAGTTCAACAACATTTACCGATTTTCTTACATTTAGTGTATATATAATAGGAAACCATTTTGGTTCAAAATTTAATTCAAAGCCTTGTAAATTGCCAAACCATCTTTTCAAATGTTATCGCTTTGTCGTTGTAATCTCCTAGTTATAGCCAAAATTCCTGCTTTATCAATTATACTCATATTATTTTATTTTAAAGTGATAATACACATTTTCGGCCATCATGGTAGGGAAATAATTTGGCAATTGTGCTTTTGTCAATCGCTCGAAACCATTTTTCTCATAAAACCGGTGTGCTGCCTTCAAGACATCAATAGTTCCTAAATATAAATCATCTATTTGTTTATAAATACAGTAATTTTTTAGTGCTTTTAGAAGTTGTTGGGATATTAAAAGATCCTTCCCTCGAAATTCTTTTTTAACGAACATTTTTCTAATAGCACCTGCTTTATGACCCGTATTAATTAGTGCAATTGTGCCTACCAGATTTCCATTTAAAAAAGCCCCCCAAAAACCTCCTCCTTCTTTTATATAATATTTTTCAATGTCGAGCAAATCCGGCTGTCCTTCTAAAGTGACTGCTACATTAAATTCGATTTGCTGAATTGGCAAAATAAGCCCAAGAATACTTTCTGAATGTGAATTATTCAATTCTTCAATTGTGATTATATTTTTCATAGTTTTAATTTATCTTCAAATTTTATTTTATTTATTAGTTATGCTGATGTAACGTGTATTATTATTAACATTGATTCAATATTAATTTTAATTAAAAGGTATGGGCTCTGATGGGCTCTCTTTCGTTTTTTTTGTTATGGACTACATATAAAGTATTACCAGTTTTTATGTTCTTGAAAACCAAATTTTCAGGTCTAATACCTAAAGCGTCTTTTCTTTAAGCGTTAACTATTACTTTTAAGAGTATTTTAAAGGTACTTGTAATTTTTTTTATTAGATTGTTCATTATTTTTTTGTTTTATAATTGTGATTTGACTTTTTGTCATCGAGTAGATAATTCTAATTAAGAGTATAATAACCATTTACTTCACTATTAAATTATTAGTATTCAAAATAAATTTTATGGATGCAAACTCTGTCTCAGCTTCTATTAAATTGCATATTCCATTTTGATAATTATAAATAACAGAATTTCCATTAGGCAATGACATTTTGTACTTTTTGTTCCCAATGTTTCTTATAGGAATTATTTTTTGAAATTTTTCTGAAAATACAGTTTTTACATTTATGGGTTCAGTGAAATATAAACTAGCGGTGGTAATTGGTATGACTTCTTTAATAGTGCCATTGTCTCCAGTTTTATTTCTTAAACTATAATAATTTCCGTGCCAAGTTGTAGTATTATTAACTTCTACTCTCTCGTTCCTTGTGCGGTATAATTTTGCTTCTTGTAAATTGTTTTGTTTAAAAGTAACGTCCATCTTATCATAGATTTGCAAATTGTAAAATAAAATTTTTATTTTAGCATTAGATTCAAAGGAATATTTAGTAATTTCATTTTTTGTGATCATTTCAATATTAATAGTGCCAATAGATTTCTCATCTTTTATTATGTTATAGGTTAGGAAATTTGTTTTTAACAAGGGTTTTTCAATAATCAATGTACTAAAAACTGTAAGGTAAATTTTAAAAAAAGTAAATGGAATTACAAGAAATTTAATAAGTGTTTCATTATTCATTAGATTAAATTTTCATCAGTTAAAAAAGTTATTTAAATTTCTTTTTGAAATACTCTATAGAATCTTTAATTGCAGCTTCTATTGGCAAATATTCCATTTCTAAATCGGATATTGATTTTTGATTATTATAGAAATTATCGATACAAAGTATTCTCATATTTGTAGAACTTAAATTGGTTTTTAATTGGAAAAAACGCAAACCGTCACCTAAATAACCTATTGCAATTAAAATAGCTTTAGGTACCCGAATCATTATTGGAAATTGATTTTCAAGCTTATTTAATTTTTCAAAAAAGCCAACATAACTTATATTCTCGTTGGCAATAATGTATTTTTCACCATTTTTCCCTTTGTTTAAGCTTGAAATAATGCCTCTAGATACATCTTTTACGTCAACAAAATTTTTCCCCCCGGGTGGATAAAATATTATTTTCTTTTTCAATCCCATTAATATAATTTTACCTGAACTTGGTTTTGTATCATAAGCGCCTATCATAAAGCTTGGATTGATAATTATCACTTTTATTTTGTCCTTATCCTTCAATAAAATATTTTCCGCTTCTAATTTGCTTAGTGCATAAAAAGAAGATTTGAGTGGTGATTTTATTTCATCTTTTTCTGTACCTAAATTATTCAATGTTCCATAGCCTAAAGTGTTTACACTACTGACAAAAACAAATTTTTTTACTTTGCATAAAATAGCCGAATTCAGTAATTGATTTGTAGCATTGCAATTAATTTTCCAATAATCGTAATAGTTAATTATATTTTGACTTGTTTCTGCTGCAATATGAATGACCGTATCTATCTCTTTTAAAATTTGGGTTAAATCATCGAATAAATTTCCTTCTATCAATTCTAAATTCGGATGATTTTTTCCTTCGAACTTTGATTTGTTACGTATCAATCCTTTTACTGAATATCCTTTTTCTAACAAATCAAATGTTAGGTTCGTTCCAAGTAGACCATTAATTCCTGTTATGAATATTTTTTCCATATTAAATTTCTCTTTTAATTGCATTTGTCATTAAAGGCAATCTTATCCATATTGGTAAAATTTTTAAAATGGCATAACTAATTGGGTTTACCATAATTAGTGTGTCTTTTCTAAATAGTTGTTGAATGCAATACTTTGAGACTTTTTTTGGATCTAATAGCGTTAATTTCCCCAAAAAACCTTGTTTTTTTATTCTAGCTTTTACTTCATTATTCGTTTTCATAGCTCCAGGGTTAACTACACTTACAAATACATTTGATTTCTTTAATTCTTCTGATAATCCTCTAGAAAAGGAATGAATAAAACTTTTAGAAGCGGGATAAACAGTTTTATATCCTATGGGCGAAAATGCTGCCATACTTGAAACATTAAGAATGTATGATTGTTTTTGAAGCATCAGATTTGGTAAGAGTTGATGCGTAAGTATTGACGTTGCAACTACGTTAACTTGCAATATTGTATTTATATAGTTAACATCTGCATCAATAAATTTTTTGGTACCTCCAACTCCTGCATTATTAATTAGAATATAGACACTAAAGTTTTTATTAAGCCAGTCGGATAGTGCTACTACATTTTTCGAGATTGCCAGATCAGTTTCATAGTAGACCGTTTTTACACCGTACTTGAATGCAATTTCATTAGACAAATTTGAAATGTTTTCATTCGGAAGACTTACCAAAACAATATTTATTTTTCTTTGAGCCAACTCTTCTGCAAATGCTTTTCCTAAACCTTGGCTGGCTCCTGTTATCACTGCAAATTGATGTGCACTATTTTTTTCTACTACCATAAATCAATTATTTATGAAGCAAAAGTAAAAGCAAAGCAATTCCGTTATGCTCGACTTTATAAATACGTACTAGTTTTATAATTGATTTAAATACTTGAAAATAAGCCCTGTATTTTAGAAAATATTACTAAATTATAAAGTAGTACTTCTTTTTTTAAAATCAGAAGGAGTTTGATTGGTGATTTTTTTAAAAGTTGAATTAAAAGTCGTTTTAGAATTAAATCCAGATTCAAAAGCAATGCCTAAAATAGACAAGTTATTAAAATCATATTCTAAGAGTAATTTTTTTGCTTTTTCGATTCTATATTTATTTACAAATAGAAAGAAATTTTCATTAAAGCCACTATTTATAACATAAGAAAGTTGGTGTGGAGTAGTATTTATTAATTCTGCTAATTTTATTAAATTTAAATCACTATCTAAATAAGGTTTTTGATCCAGCATTAACAAATGAAGTTTGGCTTTGATTTGAACCAAATCCTCATCAGAGACAATTTTTTTCTTTATATCATTGACGTCCTCTTCGCTGATAAAAGTTATTTCGCTCCTTTGTTTTTTATTTAAAGGAAAAATTTCTTTTTGTTTTAGAGAATAATATGCAATAGCATAAATCGCTAGTAGAAAAATTATATTTATATAAATATTTTGCTCTAATGGGTTTACAAACAAAGTGTAAGAAGTTATTATGATACATATCAATAAAATTAATATGATAATGTATTCTAGCCAATTCAAATTAATATCAGTAGTATCGGATGAAAATAGTAATATTTTTTTTTGATGTATTATAATTTTACGATAAGAAATAATTGTATATAAAAGAGCTTGAAAAACCATAAGCCCTGTTAAAACGAGCTTGTACTTATTTATATTATCATACGATGCGTTATATTGAAGTATTAAAAATGTTATAAAGGTAAAAGGTAAAATTAAAAATTTAAAATCTTTAATTTGAAATTTAAAATTTGGAGATATAAAATTAATAACACTCAAATAGAATGCTATTGGAGTTAAAAATTGAATGAAATCTATAAAAAAGAAAGTACCAGATAAAAATTTTAAATTAATTATTTCTAAAAGTTCATCCATCCAAAATGTGGACCATAATAATAAAAAAAGACCAAACCATAAATTTGCTCTCCTATTTACCTTTAATGGATTAGTAATTTCGAGAAATGACAGTAAAATTAGAGAGCCACAAATAAGAATTATTATTATGGGATCAAGAATATTTTGATACATTATTTTAATTTTTATAATGTGTCAAAGATACTTATTTAGGACTAAGCTATATTTCAAATCTATTTTTTTTGAGATTAATAAATCTATTTTATCTGGTGATTTGTATGCTTCACTCAAAAAAGAACTAATTAAAATCAGAAACTTTTATTTAACTTGTAAAGAATACTCAAAGGAAAATGAATTAATTTGTATTACAAATGATGGTGATTTTTTAGTTAGTGATATAAATATCTTGACTTACAATAAAGAATTACTTCAAGCAAAATTTAATTAGTTATCTTATTAATCAACAATAAAGCCTCTTTTAGCCTCGTTAATTAAAATCATTTTGGTTAATAACAACACGAGTAATCAAGCGGTCTCTCTTCGGTCGTTCCCTTTGTTTCGTTCGGCTGTTCCAGTCAGTCGTGCCTCCTTCCATTCCACAGACACTTCACAGCACTAAAAAAAACAGCAGCTTGAAAATAAGAGGGCGCTGAAAAACATCGCTTATTTTGATTAGCGTCGTTTTTTAGACGATAAAAAACGCTTGTAACAGGATTTTAAACATCCGTTATAAGCTTTTTTCTTTATATAACTTTTTTT
>NZ_JADHEC010000089.1 GCF_015277675.1 Flavobacterium soyangense | reverse complement strand
CTTGAATTATGTATCGGCGGAAGAGGGAACCGGATTTACGTTTCAACAGAATTTATCCAGGGCAAAGATTGATTTCAAAAACACCAAAATCAAGTTTTACGACTATTTGGAAATTGAAGAAATCGATAAGATGCTAACCAAACGCCAAAACGCTCGCATCATAGTTCTGGACAATGCCACGGCTTATGTAGATGACTTGAAAACGGCAGTATTGCGAAGACTGAAAAGAGATTATCCTGATGTATTATTCATCATAATGGCACACAGTGAAAAAAACGAACCTACCACAGCAATGGCAAAATTAGCAAAGAAACTGTGTAACGTTTATTTCAGAATCGAAGGTTTAACGGCATTTGTCGGAGGCAGATGTCCAGGAGGAACAATAACAATCAACGAACAAACAGCAATGCTATTTCACGGTAGCGAAATCAAAAACAAAAAGGCATCATGAAAGCAACAACCCAAAATCAAATCCAAGATTATTTACAGTGGTCGTCTGAAGAATACGAAGACAGATTATTATTAAGCATTATGAAATGGTGCCAACACTATGGCCAATATCCAAGCATAGTGCAACAACTATTGGCAAACACCCAAGTAAATCAATGGTTTATGCGCGAACACCTTAAGTGCGAGCTTCAATTCTTAAAAATAGTGAATGTGGTGCCTCCTAAACCCGACCAACTCCAAGCGCATTATAAAGCTTGTACGGCTCAAGTAATGGCCATATATCCAAAAGCATTGATGGAAAAAATCAAGCGAAATAAAGACTTTTCAAACCTAATAGTAACCCATACGCCATTGTATTATGCTAATTAAAATGACCCCACAACAACAAAAAAACAAAATTGCCGAACTCGAGCAATGGTTGCGAGACAACCCCAGCCACGAGAACCGAACCGTTATCGAAACCGATTTGCGCAAACTCAAAGAACCGGATGAGCATTGGCCAGTAGAACGAGACACTTTCGATTTGCGAAACCATAATTTTTACAACGTATGAGTAATATAGGCAATAGATTGGCAGATTTACACGATGTTTTGGACTACTGTTCAAATCAACAAGCATTTGGTAAAACAGCGTGTTTCACGCCATTAGAGCGCATTTGCATCAATCAAGAACGAGGCTCGTTGTTGAGCCAAATCAATCAAGACAATCAGGAAGGCGACAAAAGGCATTACAAATGCCCGCCAAAGCTAGAGAGCAAAATCCGCTTCATCACTCAAAAAGTAATAGATATTAATTTAATAACCAATTAAAATGAACACAGAAACACAAGAAAAACCAGTAAAATC
>NZ_JADHEC010000088.1 GCF_015277675.1 Flavobacterium soyangense | reverse complement strand
TTATATTTGACATGGATATTGTTTGTTTTGCGACTTCAAGATACTGAATTTCAGTGTCTTGAGCAATATCTAATTAATATTTTTTACTTCAAATAATTACACCCAACGGGTTAATATAGATTAATAGGTTAGATTTGAATGTTATTAATTTAAATCTTTTCACAATTCATCCGATAGATTTATAAGTAATTAAAAACTAATTAATTAAAAATACAAGATATGGGCAAGTTTGGATTTTTATTTTCTTTGAGTAGATTGTTAGGAATAGCTCAGGCAAAACAAAAGTTTGCGAGAACAACAGGAATACCCACTACAAAAAACGGAATGCAACGGAAAATAGGAGCAAGTATTTTAAAAATGTTTCTAAAATAGATAATAAAAAATATGACTGAAATAAATAATACTCAAAACAAACTTGGGCTTTTAAACATCATCGTGATTGTTCTTTCAATTTATGTATTAGGGGCATTAATTATTGACACCGTTTTTATACTCCCGAAAGAAACCTCTGTCTTGTTAAATTATATTGATGATACAATTTGTGCATTTTTTTTCTTTGAATTTTGTGTAAGATTTTTTAATTCAGAAAACAAATTAGAATTTATGAAATGGGGCTGGATTGACTTGCTTTCAAGTCTTCCAATGGTTGGTTTTTTGCGTGCAGGAAGACTTTTAAGGCTTATAAGATTACTTCGTATTATAAGAGCATTTCGCTCAACAAAAACACTTGTAAATCATATTTTTGCGAATAAAGCACAAGGGACTTTTACATCTATGGCCGTAATCTCAATATTACTTGTAATTTTTTCAGCAATTGGAATTTTACAAGTTGAAACTGATCCTAATAGTAATATAAAAACAGCAGAAGATGCAATTTGGTGGGCATACGTAACAATTACTACGGTTGGTTACGGGGATAAATTCCCTGTAACAACTGAAGGGCGGATAATTGCAGCAATCTTAATGACTGCTGGAGTTGGGCTTTTTGGAACATTTACAGCATTTGTTGCTTCTTGGTTTGCAACAGATAGAAAATAAATAACTCAATCACTCTGATATAACAAAATAATCTCCTAAACGATAGCGAACTGACGAAGTAAATCTGTACTATCGTTAGGAATGAGAATGACTCGGCTGTTGTCAAATGACAAAAACAATACAATTTAAAAACAAAAAACCCACTCGTTTGAGGAGGGCGCTGAAAAACATCGCTTATTTTGATTAGCGTCGTTTTTTAGACGATAAAAAACGCTTGTAACAGGATTTTAAACATCCGTTATAAGCTTTTTTCTTTATATAACTTTTTTT
>NZ_JADHEC010000087.1 GCF_015277675.1 Flavobacterium soyangense | reverse complement strand
ATACTGAGAACGTTCTATGAGTCTTCCTTTTTTATTTTTGGTGCATTTAGTAAAGAGTTTGCAAGTCAAACAGGCGCTGGTTTTATAATGCTTCATTTGGGTTATTGATTTACCATTTTTTTTGGCGTACCAATTTGCGTTGGTGGTCAGGGTTTCATTGGCAGGACAGGTATAGGAATCGGTAGCTTTGTTGTATTTAAAATGTTCTACGTCAAAAGCAAGATCAGGTGCGTGTGCAGACACGCCGGGAATAGCAACCAGGACATCAACACCAATTCGGTTAGCGTAGTCAAATTCGCTGCCGGTGTGATAGCCTTTGTCGTAAATAGCTTTAAAATTAGGATGCCCTAAAATGGTTTTGGCTCGGCGAAGCATGCCGCCCATGGCTTTGGAATCGTTTTCATTGGTCACCTTGAAATCAATGGGAATATTGTGTAGCGCATCTACGGTGGTTTGTACCGTGTAGGCTACTTCGGAGATGTTGTTTCGAGTCATGATTTGGCGGCTATCGGGATCTGAGGTCGAGATTTGGGTAACGCCGGTAGTGTCAATTGTGTTTTGATACCCTATGTATTTTTGCTTTTGAATATTGTGTTTTTGAATTCTTTTTTCGATAGCTTCTCTCTCTAAACCATCACCATCTTCTTTGGCTAAAGCCGAGTTGTATTCTTCGAGTTTGGCATCGATATAAGCAATATGACGTTCTATTTTATTGGGATTGAAATTGTTTTTCTTGGAGTTTTGGGCTCTAAGCTTAGTACTGTCACCAGCAACTAAAGCACCGCCAATGAGTTCAAAGTGTGCTGCCATTTTTACCGTTGCACGAAACACGCGGGCAATGGCTTTAGGATTGTCTTTGCGGAAATTAGCAATGGTATTGTGATCCGGAACTAAACCCTTCAAGAGCCACATGAGCTCAATGTTACGATTGCATTCTTTCTCGAGCGTTCTGGAGGAACGCATGCGATTGAGGTAGCCGTAAATATAGAGTTTGAGTAAATCCGCAGGATGGTAGGCTGGTCTTCCGTTTTCGACAAAATCGAAAGTGAATCCAAAATCAGGGAGTTTAAGACTGTCTACAAAAAGGTCAATGAGCCTGATTTCGTTGTCTCGCGCAATGGCATCATCAATGGATGAGGCAAAAAGCGGGAGTTGGTTTCTGTTGGTTCCGTTGATGAATTTACTCATAAGCTATTTTTAAGCGATAAATACTTGCTTAAAGATAAAGAAAACTAAGGAGTTATCCAAATATTTTGAACGATTTTTAATACAAAAGAATAAACATTGGAAAGGAAGGTTTTTAGACAGTTTGACG
>NZ_JADHEC010000086.1 GCF_015277675.1 Flavobacterium soyangense | reverse complement strand
TTTTTCTTTATATAACTTTTTTTATTGTAGGTTGTATCAGTCGATTTTTGACTTGTATAGGTTCATTTTGTATAATGCGCTTGTAAATTGCATTTCCTATATTAATTTCAGTATTCTTTTTAAGTTGACTGTAAAAATGGCTATTGCTCCTTGCATTTGCATATTGTTAATCCCATAAGATATGGCTCTATCATATCCGTGTACATTTTTCAACTCACTATTTTTGGCTTCTATCTTGTATGGGTGTTTTGCTTTTTCTTTGTAATATTCAGTTTCTTGAAAAGCCATTTGATCTTGATGTAATTCTGATTTTATGGATACAGAATACGTTTTTGTTTTAGCACCATCTTTGTAACAGCCATTTTTTAAAGGACAGGATTTACATTTTTCGACATCAAAATAATAAGTATCTACTTGGTTTTTCCCAACATCTTTGGTTCCTTGACGAGCTTTTCGTATTGCCATATGACCTGCTGGACAAACAAACCTATCGGCATCTTTATTGTAATCAAATTTATCTTCGTCTTTTCTAAACCCTTGTGTTATGGATGGATTGAGTCTTGCTACTACTTTAATATTTTGTTCACTTGTGATTTTAAGATTCTCTTTCCCAGAATAAGCCGCATCGCCAATAATGGCATCCACATCAATTCCGTTTTCTTGACTAATTTCTAAAAGTTTGGGCAATTCTGGTCCATCGCCTTTTTCTCCTGATGTAACTACAGCCGCAGTAATGATGCGCTCTTCGGTCATCGCTAAATGGGTCTTGTATCCAAAAAAGGAACTCTCAGCGGACTTATGACCTATTTTAGCATCGGTGTCTTTTGATAAAGTCAAATTTTCTTGAGTATCTTCTACGGTTTCTTTTAGTAGATTTAATTTTTCTTTCACCGCGGGGATTGAACTTATAGACGGCTCGTTTTCTATACGTTCTTCCAACTCCTTACAATACTTCAATTCTTTCTCTAAATCATTATCGGTATTCTTTTCAGGCATACGTTCTTTGAATTGGTCATCAAAGATATATACCGTTTTTCGAAGTAGCTTTGAACGCTCTCTCAATACTTCTATGGCTGAAAATGGATTGGATCTTGATAAAGTATGTGTGGCATCAACAATAATTGACTTGGAACGGATAATACCTTTCTCAATAGCTATGGTTACCGTTTTGTTTATCAATAAGTTTAATAGGTCGGTGTCTTTCAATCGTAGTTTTCTAAATTTTGTTAATGAACTAGAATTGATAACATCGTCTTCTGGATTCATATCCAAAAAATATTTAAAGGACATATCATAACGGGAACGTTCCACTACATCAACATCGGAAACGGTGTAAATTGTTTTCAGAAGTAAATACTTGAACATACGAACAGGACTTTCTGCCATACGACCATTATTGCTACAGTATT
>NZ_JADHEC010000085.1 GCF_015277675.1 Flavobacterium soyangense | reverse complement strand
GAATAATTGATGGGTAATATTTATTAAGTTAGCGTATTGCATAACATATACAATTCAACTACCCATAAGAGTTAATTATGTTAACTAACTCAAAAGGCTTAAACGTTGATTTAACAACGTTTAAGCCTTTTGCTTATCATTATCGTTTATGCAGGTTTTATACATCATTGATCTGATGCGTTTTCAGTCATTTTCATTGATGATCGGTTTGTATCTTTATTCAGTTTACACTTGTGTAAATTACACAAGTGTAAACTACACAAATCATTATTCATGCGGATACTAGTTGACTAGTAAATAAGTAAACAAGTAAACAAGTTTACTTGTTTACCTGTAATTGATATATCGTATTTAGATGTTACATACAATATGCGTGCACACAGTATGCTTGCATATTGTATGCACGCATACAGGTCATAGGGATTTTGTTATAATTGGAGAGCACTTCCGTGCAGAAAGGAGGTGCCACATCTAATGATTGTCGTTCTGTTTGTTATGAAGTATATCGTATGTCCAATTATTGTTGGACGTGTTCTTTATTTATTAAATCAAGAACATAAACGATAAAAAAGAAACCCCAGCATATGCTTTGGTCGGCATGCTGGGGTTTTCACATCTAATGATGTATCTGTCTGTTTGTTAATTTCAGTATATCTTTCATAGTATCTTTTGTAAACTTTCTAATCTTCCCAATCTAGTTCTAATTGTTGTCTAAATGCTTGTTGTTGTTCTTTTAATAGTGCTTTTTCTTCTTCAGTCATTTCTCTAGTTGTATCACTTTGATTTCGTTCATGTAGCCATTTGGGCGTTTTCTCACGACTGATATATTGTTTGGGTTGGGCTACATTCGCCATTTTGGGTTGTCGTTTGTTGTGAATGCGTTTCTCAGCGTCAAAAGTAAACTCTAACCACTCGATTTTACGTCCTCTTTTCGCTTTTATTTTATTGATATTAAGGTTATTAAAAATGAATCCTAATTCTTTAATGATAGGGGCTAATACTTTTTGATTAATATTTGTCATACGGTAGCTATTAGGAATATCTAGCCGTTCTCTAAAATCATCAATTTTAATTTTTACATAGCCAGTATGTTTATACTGCTTAAGTATTCTGAACATATGCTTAGAATATGTAGATTTAAGGTGTGTCATTTCTCGAAGTTCAAATTTAGTGAAGTTACTAGTTAATGAATTAATAATATGTTTTAAATCTGGATTAACACCAATAGCCACATACTCTTTATCTTTATAAATTTCTACTTTAGTAAAAAGAATAAATTTTCTAATAACATTCTCAGTTTCTTCTCTATATGTTAAAGAGAAGATTTTATCATAGAATTTTTCTAAATCTTGAATAAAAAGCTTTTTATCATGACTATAGTAATTACTTAATTCTTTTAATTCTTCAAATGGCACATT
>NZ_JADHEC010000084.1 GCF_015277675.1 Flavobacterium soyangense | reverse complement strand
CCAATAGCCTCGGCCGCAGATTTAACTGCTACCGATAATTGTGACGCTGCTCCAGTAGTGACTTACAATGAAGTAAGAACTGACGGAAACTGTGCCAGTAACTATACTTTAACCAGAACTTGGACCGCTACTGATGTTTGTGGTAACGCTTCTTCTAAATCTCAAGTAATCACCGTTCAAGATACCACTAAACCGGTATTGAGCGCTGCGCCTGCAAATGTAACTGCTGAATGTTCTGCCGTACCAACAGCCTCAGCCGCAGATTTAACTGCTACCGATAATTGTGACGCTGCTCCGGTAGTGACTTACAATGAAGTAAGAACTGACGGAAACTGCGCCAGTAACTATACTTTAACCAGAACTTGGACCGCTACTGATGTTTGTGGTAACGCTTCTTCTAAATCTCAAGTAATCACCGTTCAAGATACCACTGATCCAACTATTACTCAAGCAACAGATATCTCTGTTGAATGTGATGGTAGTGGTAATCAAAATGCTATAGCCGATTGGTTAGCTAATCATGGTGGAGCTACTGCAACTGATAATTGTTCTGAAGTAACATGGACAAATAATTTTGATGCTTTATCCAATGATTGCTCTGCTGCCGTTAATGTGATTTTTACTGCTACAGACATATGTGGAAACATTTCTTCTACATCTGCAACCTTTAGTGTAAAAGATACAACTAAACCAACTTTTGTTCAACAAGATTTACCTGCTGACATTACTGTTGAATGTTCAGCTGTTCCAACAGCCGCTACTTTAACTGCTGCTGATAATTGTGGAAATGCAACAGTAACATTTACCGAAACTGCTGTCGAGGGTGCTTGTGCTGGTGCTTACACCTTGACTAGAACTTGGACTGCAACTGATTCTTGTAACAATGCTATCACTCACGTTCAAACTGTAACGGTTCAGGATACAACTAAACCAGCTTTTGTTGGAACTCTTCCTGCTGATGTAACTGTTGAATGTTCTGCTGTTCCTACAGCCGCTACTTTAACGGCAACTGATAATTGTGGAAATGCAACAGTAACATTTACTGAAACTTCTGCCGAGGGTGCTTGTGCTGGTGCTTACACCTTGACTAGAACTTGGACTGCAACTGATTCTTGCAACAATGCTACAACACACGTTCAAAAAGTAACGGTTCAAGATACAACTAAACCAGCTTTTGTTGGAACTCTTCCTGCTGATGTAACTGTTGAATGTTCTGCTGTTCCAACAGCCGCTACTCTAACTGCTACTGATAATTGTGGAACGGCTTCTGTAACTTATTCAGAAACTTCTGCCGAGGGTGCTTGTGCTGGTGCTTACACCTTGACTAGAACTTGGACTGCAACTGATGCTTGTAGCAATGTTACAACTCACGTTCAAAAAGTAGCGGTTCAGGATACAACTAAACCAACTTTTGTTGGAACTCTTCCTGCTGATGTAACTGTTGAATGTTCTGCTGTTCCTACAGCCGCTACTTTAACTGCTACCGATAATTGTGGAAATGCAACAGTAACATTTACTGAAACTGCTGCCGAGGGTGCTTGTGCTGGTGCTTACACCTTGACTAGAACTTGGACTGCAACTGATTCTTGTAACAATGCTATCACTCACGTTCAAACTGTAACGGTTCAGGATACAACTAAACCAACTTTCGTTGAAGAAGTACTTCCTGCTGATGTAACTGTTGAATGTTCTGCTGTTCCAGCAGCCGCTACTTTAACTGCTACTG
>NZ_JADHEC010000083.1 GCF_015277675.1 Flavobacterium soyangense | reverse complement strand
GAGGAATTGTTAACCAACAAAGCAATATGTTCAATCAAAATGATTTCTTCGAAGGCGATTTTGCCATTGGATTTAACATTTCAAGAACCTGGTAAGATTTTAAATAAATCGGTTGTATTAAAAACTTTAAATTTTAAGGTTTAAATAAGATTAAGAGGATTCTCACTCCATAAAATAGGATGTGTTAATCCTCTTTTTCTATTTTTGGATAAATAGGATAAAAAAGTCCTGTTTTTAAATTTGTTAAAACCCTTGGTATTACTGGGATGAACGTATGTGTAAAAAACTAAATATATTATTAAAAATATATTTAAAGTATGATAAATATCATATTATTAATTTTAAATATCCAATAAATTTACATCACAAGAATTAGTTAATATTAAGTTAATAAAAACATAAAAAACATAAATAAATTAAACAATCAAAATTATGAAAACAGTTAAACAAACCATGTTACTTATTTTGGGGATTTTATTCTTCTCTTTACAAGGATGTTCCCATGACGACTACATTCCTGTTCCAGGTGCACCAGGCACAAACGGGACAGATGGAGTTGCAGGTACTGCCTCTTGTGAAGCATGTCACTCCATTGCTCACAGACAACCTATTATTGATGCTTATGGTTTATCAGTTCATGCCAAAGGAGTTCAACAAGCAGATGGATCTTTTGCAAAACATACTTATGGTACAAATACCACTTTTGCTGATGGCTCTTTAAATAGCAATAGAGCGTTTTGTTCCCAATGCCACTCTCAAGAAGGTTATATTGACACTAAAAAATATGGACAACCAAATCCTAGAGGATATGATAATTACGGATCAATTTCTTGTGAGGGTTGCCATGGTATTACGCACAGATCTCTTAATTTTGCAGTTGACGGAAATGATTTTGGTTTAAGAAACATAGCTGCAGTCCCTCAGAAAATTAACCCTGCATTCACTTTAAACGCCTCACCTACAGGCGGTGTAAGTTCAGCTAATACTTGTATTGGATGCCACCAAGCAAGACCCGATTCTAATGGATATTACAAAAGACCAGTTATAGAAATGAATGAAAAAGATGCTTCAGGAAATGTTGTTATAACTAATAGTGCTGGTGGTCCTTTATACAGATTTTGGTCTCAAAGAAAGTTAGCAGATGCAATTGCACCTTATCCAGCAGGAACTACTTATTACAAAAATTACTCTAATACTGGTAGTGGTGTACATGTATCTGAACAAGGAGATTTGTGGATGGGAATCAATGGTATTGATATTGAAGGAACTACTACGCATTTGCCAGCAACTAAAACTGCTAAACACTATACATCGGCTTCTTGTGTACAATGTCACATGGATAAACCAAAAACAGGAACCATTGATACAGGTTCACATACAATGATGCTTGCTTATAATGTTTGTATAACTTGTCATGCTGCCCCTGAAACTTTATTAACTACTTTCCATGCAAAATTCGATACAGAACTTGCTAAATTGGTTGCAGCATTCGCGGCAAAACCAACTTATTTTAAAGTTTCTGGATCTAGTGTGAGTATAATAGCTTATGATAGTGCTAATGCTAATACACCATTCCCTACAAGTCCAGCATCAGGAACAACAACTGCAACAACTTGGTATCAGTCAAGAACTGATTTTCCACTTAAATATGTTCAAGCGTATTGGAATTTCAAACTAGTGTCAGGAGATGAAGGTAAAGGTGTTCACAACCCACTTTATACCATGGCTTTGATCCAAAACTCAATTGAAGCTTTAAAATAAAATAATTAATTACCTCTGGGCTTTGTCCCAGAGGTCTTAATTTGAGATTGGAAAAGGAATAAAATTTAGGTTGGCATTCTTTATAAATTTA
>NZ_JADHEC010000081.1 GCF_015277675.1 Flavobacterium soyangense | reverse complement strand
ACCTTTATCCACTTTGTCTGGTGGAGAGATTCAACGCGTGAAACTAGCACAACATTTAGATGAAGAGATAAAAAATAGTATTTTTATTTTTGACGAACCAACCACAGGCCTACATGAATCGGATATCCCTATATTGATGGAGTGTTTTGATGATTTAATTGATCAAAACAATACAGTTATTTTGATTGAACATAATTTATCGATTATGTGTGAAGCAGATTGGATCATCGATGTCGGCCCAGGTCCTGGGTTGGATGGCGGAAAGGTCCAATTTAGTGGAACACCTAAAAACTTTATTGATAGTTCAGAAACATTGACATCTAAACACTTGAAACGCTATATCAATCAGTAGAAATAGAAGAGTTGGATGAGTTTATATTTATTATATTCATTCAACTCTTTTCTTATCATAGATGAGTCCGGGACATAAAGTATCTGGATAAGTGAAAAAAGACAATTTCTATTGAAATAATATAGAAATTGTCTTTTTTATAATTTTTTTGATTATTTTCAGCTCGTTGAGCTGTTACTTTTCTTATATTAAGTGCCATTAGCACAAATCCTAGTTCTCTTTTGGCTTTATTTATCCCTCGAACCGACATTCGAGTGAAACCCAAAATAGCCTTCATAAATCCAAAAACAGGCTCCACATCAATTTTTCTTTGACTGTAGATGGTTTTTGTTTTTGGTTCTGAAAGCTTTTTATTAATTTGGGCTTTAAAATATTCCCAATTATAATTTTTCATTATTTTTTTATTCGTTTTTGAATTGAATTTCATGCATTGGTGTTTCAGAAGACATTCTGAACAATCATAACATTCATATAATTTGAAGTCTCTCTTAAATCCATATTTATCATGACGATAGGCATATCTTTTAAAACCCAATCGCTTATTGTTTGGACAAATATATTCATCGTTAATTTCGTCATAATCCCAATTTTGAGTGTTAAAGATGTCGCTTTTATATTTTTTAGTTTTATCTTTTATAAACATACCGTAGGTTATAAGTGGTATTCGATTAAAATCATCTATAATTGCCATATAATTGGGTTCGCTACCATAACCTGCATCAGCTACAATATATTCAGGTAAATGACCGTAGGTCTCTTGAATTGAATTTAAAAATGGTATCATCGTTCTTGTATCAGTCGGATTTTGATACACATTATAAGATAAAACGAATTGAGAATTTGTCGCTATTTGTAAATTATAACCTGGCTTGAGTTGTCCATTTTTCATATGATCTTCTTTCATTCTCATAAATGTGGCATCATGATCTGTTTTAGAATAACTATTTCTATCCTTTAAAATAGATTTTTGGACGTCGTATTTATGCTTTCGCCCAGAGTAATCATTAATTTGCTTTTTGTATTGTTTAATTTTAGTTCTTTTGAGCCGTATTTGTTTTCTTATTTTAGTACATTTTTCATTATCGATATGTTGATTTAAATCTTCGATTTCTTTATCCAAATGACTACCAATCAAATCTATTTCTTCCTTTGTTAAGTCATTATCGTGATCTTTTTTAATCTCAGGTATGATTTTATTTGTTACCAATTCATGATAGAGTGCTTTAGAATCTTCATTCATCTTTGTCTCATGGTTTTGAATACTCTTTTTCCATACAAATGTATATCGATTGGCATTCGCCTCAACTTTCGTACCATCAATAAAAATGGCCTGATCATCTATAAGATGTTGTTTCAAACACTGACTATGAAATTGAATAAATAATGATTCTAATAAAGCATCTACTTTTGGATTGACTCTAAATCGATTAATCGTTTTATAAGAAGGCTTTTGATTTTGTGATAGCCACATCATCCGGATGCTATCATTAAGTAATTTTTCTATCTTACGTCCTGAAAACACAGATTGTGTGTAGGCATATAGAATGACTTTTAACATCATTTTTGGATGGTATGAGGTTGCACCACGATGATGTCTGAATTCATCGAATTCAGTTTTAGGGATTGTTTCTACAATATCATTGACATGTCGTGACATATCATTTGTGGGGA
>NZ_JADHEC010000080.1 GCF_015277675.1 Flavobacterium soyangense | reverse complement strand
CTTGTCCAAGTTCCGTTGGTTGTTGGAGATAAAGTTGCAGTACTTCCAATACATACTTGTGTTGGTGCAGTTACAATTGGTAGAGCATTTACAGTGACAGACAAAGTGGTTTTACTACAGCCTGTTGCAGTCTCAATATAAGTAAAAGTTGCTGTTCCAGCAGATATACCAGTTATTACTCCAGCATTGGTTACCGTGGCTATTGTGGTATTGCTACTTGTCCAAGTTCCGTTGGTTGTTGGAGATAAAGTTGCAGTGCTTCCAATACATACTTGTGTTGGTGCAGTTACAATTGGTAGAGCATTTACAGTGACAGACAAGGTGGTTTTACTACATCCTGTTGCAGTCTCACTATAGGTAAAAGTTGCTGTTCCAGCAGATATACCAGTTATTACTCCGGCATTGGTTACCGTGGCAATGGCGGTATTGCTACTTGTCCAAGTTCCGTTGGTTGTTGGAGATAAAGTTGCAGTACTTCCAATGCATACTTGTGTTGGTGCAGTTAAAATTGGTAGAGCATTTACAGTTAAATGTACAATATTAGATGTAATTGTACCACATATTCCTGTAATTATAATTTTATAATTATTGTCATTACTTATTAATGCTGATGCAAAGCTTAGTGTGGGATTGGTTTCTCCAGGAATGTTTGCATAATTATTTCCATTAGTATTTATCTGCCACTGGTAAGTTAAGTTTGCTCCGTTTGCTGCCACAGTAAAAGAAGCACTGCTGCCAACACAAACTGAAGTACTTGTTGGTTGAGAAGTAATAGCTGTAGTAGCATTTACCGTAATAGTCTGAACATAAGAACTCACATTAGCATCAGCATCAGTAGCAGTCCAAGTTCTGGTGATTACTGAATTATTTCCAGTTCCTATAACGACAACATCAGAATAACCAATGGTTGGAGTAGCACAATTGTCGGTTGCAGTAGCGGGACCATTGGTTGCGGCAGGCAAACTGCTTGCAGAGCAGGCAATGGTTAAACTCGCTGGCGACAAAGTAAAGGTCGGAGCTTGAGTATCGGTTACGGTGATGGTTTGAACATATGAGCTGACATTGGCATTAGCATCAGTAGCAGTCCAGGTTCTGGTGATAGTTTTATTGTTTCCGCTTATTGCAGAAATCACGTCAGAATAACCAATAGTTGGAGTAGCACAATTATCGGTTGCGGTAGCGGGGCCATTGGTTGCGGCAGGCAAACTGCTTGCAGAACAGGCAATGGTTAAACTTGCTGGCGACAAAGTGAAGGTTGGAGCTTGAGTATCGGTTACGGTGATGGTTTGTACATATGAGCTGACATTGGCATTAGCATCAGTAGCAGTCCAGGTTCTGGTGATAGTTTTATTGTTTCCGCTTATTGCAGAAATCACGTCAGAATACCCAATAGTTGGAGTATCACAATTATCGGTTGCAGTAGCAGGACCATTGGTTGTGGCAGGCAAACTGCTTGCAGAACAGGCAATGGTTAAACTCGCTGGCGACAAAGTGAAGGTTGGAACTTGAGTATCGGTTACGGTGATGGTTTGAACATATGAGCTGACATTGGCATTAGCATCAGTGGCAGTCCAGGTTCTGGTGATAGTTTTATTGTTTCCGCTTACAGCAGAAATCACGTCAGAATACCCAATAGTTGGAGTAGCACAATTGTCGGTTGCGGTAGCGGGGCCATTGGTTGCGGCAGGCAAACTGCTTGCAGAACAGGCAATGGTTAAACTTGCTGGAGACAAAGTGAAGGTTGGAGCTTGAGTATCGCTTACGGTGATGGTTTGTACATATGAGCTGACATTGGCATTAGCATCAGTGGCAGTCCAGGTTCTGGTGATAGTTTTATTGTTTCCAATTCCATTAACCAAAACATCAGAATAAGCGATTGCTGGAGTAGCACAGTTGTCGGTTGCGGTAGCGGGGCCATTGGTTGTGGCAGGCAAACTGCTTGCAGAACAGGCAATGGTTAAACTTGCTGGCGACAAAGTGAAGGTTGGTGCTTGAGTATCGGTTACGGTGATGATTTGAACATATGAGCTGACATTGGCATTAGCATCAGTAGCAGTCCAGGTTCTGGTGATAGTTTTATTGTTTCCGCTTATTGCAGAAATCACG
>NZ_JADHEC010000007.1 GCF_015277675.1 Flavobacterium soyangense | reverse complement strand
TCGATTCTCTTACTCTCTTTATATTTGTCTCGTCTTGTGGACGAGACGGCTGTCAATTCAATATGTCTAGGAACGTGTTCTTTTTGTTTGTCTAGCCATCCTCTCGGTTAGCGGGTGCAAAAGTAACATTTCTTTTTGTTCTGGCAAGCGTTTTGAAAAGTTTTTTGAAAAATAATTTTTTCCTTTTTCTTATCATATTTCTTATCAGTCTTTCAAGGAACTTTGCTTATTTTGCGGGGTGCAAATGTAACACTCATTTTTATTTCTCGCAAACTTTTTGAAACTTTTTTGAAAATAAATTTTTTCTCGTTTTCATTTCATTTGCCAGTGTTTATAAGAACTTGTGCGCTATTACCTCACTATAATTATATTTTAATTTGAGTTCGGTGAACTTGTTTGCGGGTGCAAAAGTAGCTGGTTTATTCAGTTAAACAATGACTTTTTCAATCTTTTTTCGAAGTATTTTTTAATAGGTTGGTTTTTCGGTATTTACAAGTAACATTTTTTGAAGATTTCTGAATTTGTAGCTACCGTTTTTGACGATTACATAGGTTTTGAGGTGTTATGATGGTTCAGGTCTTTGTTTGGGATGCAGATTGTCGACCATTCGCTTTGCGAAAACGCCGATGAAAACAAATTCATTCTCGAAAAGAACATAAAACACTCTCCACGAACCTATTATTGAGAAAAAAGAAGTGTGTTAATGGGTTGTGACGCTGAAATTTATGGGTTTTTTTTGGATTCAAGTTGTGAATCTTTGAATGGAAATGCGAAAATCATAGTTCTCTAAACCATATATTTAGGTGAGGCTTTTATGTTTTGAAAAATATCTAAATATCACAACTGCCTAGCCCCGATAGAAGTGGAAATCCTTATGAGCCAGGGTTTGGCTTATAAGATTGAAACGGATAGCGGGAATAAGCTCCCGATTGCTACATCCTTGTAATAACAATTAAAGTTTAATCGAAACGAATGGCTTTTACTGGAGAAATTTTGGTTATTATATAGGACGGAATTAGTAGAACCAGAAAACAAACTGTCACTGTGAGAAGATTCAGAAGTGTTATATATCCAAAATTAAGATAAACCGGAGCTTGATTGACATAATAATTTTCAGGATTGAGTTTGATGATTCCGAAATATTGCTGAATCAACAACAAAGAAATCCCGATTAGATTTCCCCAAAACAAACCCCTTACAATAAGGTAAAAGGCATTGTAAAGGAATATTTTTCTGACTGACCAGTTATTCGACCCTAATGCTTTGAGTATTCCGATCATTTGGGTACGTTCGAGAATGAGCACCAATAACGCCACAACCATATTTATGGTGGCCACCAGAATCATTACTACTAATATAATGATGATGTTAAAATCGAATAGTTTTAACCATTCGAATATATAGCTGTATTTTTCTATTATTGTTTTGGTATCTAGTGTAGAGGAGGTTTGCTCATACACTTGCTCACCAATGGATTTTATATTGGCAAAATCATTTGCAAAAACTTCGAAAGCGCCAACCTGATCTGGCTTCCACTTATTGATACGCTGAATATGCCGAATATCTCCTATAATATAAGTGGCGTCAAAATCTTGAAATCCGGAGTTAAAAATCCCAGTAATCTTAAATCTTCGAATGTTAGGCAATTTATTCTGGTCTCCCTTGATGAAAAATGTATTGAAGGAATCTCCAACTTTAAGATTCAGCCTATTGGCAAGCAATTGCGATATTAATACTCCTTGATTAAGGCTTTTCGAAAAATCAGGTAACTTACCTGAAATTATGTATTCCTTAATGTTATCCCATTGATAATCTGCACCAACTCCTTTGAGAATTATTCCTTCAAAAGCGGTTTCGGTTCTGATAATCCCGGCTTTACTGGCAATAGCCTGAATATGACTTACTCCAGGGACGGAAGTGAATTTTGGATAAAAATCTTGATTTTTTGAAATCGGAACCAGTGTAACTTCGGATTGATTGTTATCGTAATTCGAAATAATGATATGACTGTTGAAGGCGGAAACTTTATCGCGGATTTTCTGCTGCAACCCAATCCCTGTGGCTACAGAAACAATCATCATAATCATACCGATAGCAATAGCGGAAATTGCAATTTTTATAATTGGTGCCGATATGCTACTTTTATAATCTTTAGCAGTGATGAGTCTTTTGGCTATGAAATATTCTAAATTCAATTTAATATGGATTTGCTTTGCTTATGTCAAAAGTACAGTTTAAACACTAATTAGTAATATTAATCCATGGAAATTTATAAAAATCAGCCCTGTTAAAAAACAGGGGGTTACAATGGCATTTTTTTCTTCATTTCCTCTACAATATTGAAAGCTGCCGGACAAATCGCAACGTTTTTCAAAGTCAAATCTGAGATTTGCTGAAACTTTTTTCTATCCGTATGTGGAAATTCACGACAGGCTTTTGGACGAACTTCATAAATAAAACAGGTATTATCACTGTCTAAGAAAGTACAAGGGACACTTTGCAATACATAATCTTTATCTTCGTCAATGCGCAAATATTGGTCAATAAATTGTTGTGGTTTTTGTCGCAAATGCTTTGAAATTCGCTCAATATCGGCTGAAGTGAATAACGGACCGGTTGTTTTGCAACAATTAGCACATTTTAAACAATCGGTTTTCTTGAATTCGGTGTCGTGTAATTCCTGCATCACATAGTCCAAATTTTTAGGCTGCTTTTTTTTCAGCTTATCAAAATACTTTTTGTTTTCGATATGCTTATCTTTGGCATCTTTAGGAAGATTGTTTAAAATTTGTTTCAAGTTTAAAATTTAAAGTTGGGTCAGCAAAAGTAAACAACTTTCACATTAATAACTAAAAACCCGAGGAGAGATTGCTTCGTCCCTCGCAATGACTATGAAAGACCTTTTTGGAAAAGCCATACTTGATTTTCAAACCAATAATTCACCCGAGGATTTAATTACCGAAACCACCATTTCAGAAGAAGATGAAATGAGTGTTGCTTATCTTTTTCGTTCATATGATGAAATGCCAAATTTAGAACAAAAAGCATTACAACTTTCCAAAGGAAAAATCCTAGATGTAGGATGTGGCGCTGGAAGTCACAGTCTAAGTTTGCAAAACGACAGAAATCTTGACGTTACTTCAATAGATATTTCAGCGAATGCCATTCAAGCTTGTACGCTTCGAGGCTTGAAAAAAGCCAAAGTTCAAGATGTAATGACTTTGGAAAACGAAAAATTTGATACTATTTTGCTTTTGATGAATGGGGCCGGAATGTGCGGAAGACTGAAAAATATTCCCAATTTTCTTCTAAAACTAAAATCTTTGTTGAGTTCCGGAGGTCAAATTCTACTGGACAGTTCCGATATTATTTATATGTTTGACGATGACGAAGATGGCGGAAAATGGATTCCGTCAAACGATGACTATTATGGGGAAATTGTTTTTAATATTTCCTATAAAGGCGAAAAAGAAAAACCTTTCGACTGGATGTTTATTGATTACAACACATTGCAAAATGCGGCTTTCTCCAATGGTTTACAGTGCGAATTGATTATGGAAGGTGATCATTATGATTATTTAGCGAAGCTTTCGATTTAGAGAAAAGAGGAAATTCTATCAATCATTAAGCTTCTATCAAATCTGTAGTCGCAATTATATTTTGGTACGATTTGTAAAAAAAATCTACTGAATAAGAACCCACATATTTGGACAATTTTTTTTAGCTGTTTTCAAATATCCCGCTGATTTTTTTGGATAAAAAAAAACTGGTTCGGTTTTGAGTTCTAATTGGAATCGTTAGAATTCCTCAAAAATTGGTTTTGCGCAAGTGCCAAATGAACCGTGATTTAAAAAAATAATTGCTGGATCGAGAAGGAATTGTGATTTCACTTGTTAAAACAGAAAATTAAAAGTATCTTAAGGAATATTCAAGTATTTATGTGTTTGTAAAGAAACGCGCCATTTTGGATTGTTCATTACATAATCGACAATAAGTGGTGTCATTTCTTCTTTTTTACTCCATTCGGGTTGGAGAAATAATATGGCTTTTTTGTTTACTTTTTCAGCTTGTTCTTCGGCAAAAATAAAGTCGTGTTTATTAAAAATAATTACCTTCAGCTCATGGGCTTTGTCATAAACGGTTTGTGTTGGCAATTTGTTTTTCTTTGGCGAAAGACAAATCCAATCCCATTTACCAGAAAGTTCATACGCTCCTGAAGTTTCGATATGTACTTTCAGGTTTTGGTCTTTTAGTTTTTGCGTCAATAAAGTCATATCCCAAGTTAAGGGTTCGCCTCCAGTAACCACAACCGTGTTGGCATATTTATTGGCATTGGCCACGATCAAATCAATATTTGTTGGGGGATGCAATTCTGCATTCCAACTTTCCTTCACATCGCACCAATGACAACCCACATCGCAACCACCAATTCTTATGAAATAAGCTGCTGTTCCTGTATGAAATCCTTCGCCTTGAATGGTGTAGAATTCTTCCATCAACGGGAGCATTGCACCCTTATTAACTTCTAATTGTATTTCTTTTGATAACATTTTTTTGATTTAAAGTGCAAAGATAGTGAATTTAAAAAGGTAATTTTATGCCATAAAAAAACCGATAGCTTTATTGAAACTATCGGTTTTGAATGATAAATTTCTTGATTATTTCAACAATTGCAAAGACTTGGTTGCATAATCATTAGTTGGATCAAGCGCTAGTGTTTTTGCGAAATATTCTTTAGCTTTAACTTTATCAGTATTTGCATAACTTGCAGCTATTGTATTATAAGACTCTATGACTTTTTTAGTTGTTGTTGGTTTTGCTAATTCCTCTGGGCCTTTTTCAGTTACTTTAGCAACATATTCATCATAATACTTAATCGTCATTGCATCATTCCCCATTAAACTATTCGTTCTACCTCTGTAAAGATATGCGTCCTGATACGTTGGCGAAGCTGTTATGACATTTCCAAAAGCAGTATCAGCCTTTTGTAAAGCAATTAAATCAGGCTTTACATCTTTTTTGTTATTGGCATAATAAATTGACAATCCGTAATAAATATTATCATCTACATAATTTTTATATTCTGTATTTGTTGTCCCAAATTCAAATATAGGAATAGCTTCTTTATATAATTTTTGGGTAAATAATTTTTTACCAACTTCATTTAAATCTTCGATAATTAAAGGCTCTATTTCTATCGCCTTTTTAATATCGGACAAGCCTGAATTATATAAATTTGCATCCATTGACAATCCATCTGCACTCAATCCTTTTTTAAATTTGGCTGTACCCAAATATAAATAGTCTTTTGCAATAACTTTATTGTCTGGATTCGCAATAAAACTTTCTAATGATTTAATAGCAACTTCAGTGTTTCCATTTTCATATGCTGAATAACCTAAATAGCGAAAGATTCTAGGATTAACTTTATCCATTTCAATCATTTTATTAGCCTCAGCTTCAAGTGCTTTATAATCTTTTACAAGAACAAGAAAGTCTGCGTGACGCATTCTTGAGTTCAAAGAATAATCTGTAAGACTAAGATATTTTTCATAAAATCCAATAGCAGTCTGCATATATTCGGGAGATTTTGAAGGCTTGTTTCTTCCCCATTTGTAATAAGTCTCAGCTAATTCTCTGTAAACAGGTCCGTAATTTGGATTGATAGCGATTACCTCATTAAAAGATTTTATAGCCTCGTCATAAGATTTTGCTCCTTTTAACAAAACGCCTAATTGCATTTTTGCTCTTAATAATGTAGGATCAAATTGAAAGGCATTTCTATAAGCAGCATAAGCTTCATTTTGGTTTTTATCTCCGTAAAAAGCATCCCCAAGCGCCAATTGTACTAAAGCATCATTAGGATTTATAAGTTTAGCTTTGTTTAAATATTCAATTGCTTTCTTATAATTAGGTTTAGTAGAATAAGTATAAGCTCTCCCTATGGCAATTAATTCTTCAACATCTTTCTTTTTGGCATCTTTTAACGCTAAAGCAAAATTTGCTTCAGCAGAAACGGCATTACCATTATCCAAATCTAATGTCCCTAAACCAATAAAATTTAGTCTAGCACCATCAGTACCTGCCAATCCTCTTTGATACGCAATTTTTGCCGAATCCGTTACGAATTGAATAAGATAGATATTTCCTAATATAAAATTTGCTCTACCGTTAATTGGACTAGTCTGTATAATCGACTTTAATATCGATTTTGCCTTTTCATATTGTTCTGCATCTATTGCCTTTTTTGCTTGGTTAATATCTTGGCCAAAACCAATTGTAACTGAAGTTAAAAAAACAATACTAAAAATTTTAAATTTATTCATCGATATTATATTAATTTATTTCTTTTCATTACTAATCTCATTCCTAATGTTTAATTTTCTGCCTGGAATTCTTACGGGTAACAATCCAGATTTTAAAATTATTCTTTGACCAATATCCCCAGCAACAAATGAGGCAAACCCCATTCCTAAACCAGAATATCCTTGTCCGTTGATGATATACAAATCACGTGCCAAAGGATATTTTCCTTCTGCAATATTGTTTTGACTTGGAGCATAAAAATTTACGCCAGTGAGGCTTTTTACACTTAATATATTTACCTTATCAACGTATTCTTGCATTACAGGCATTGGTTGCGACAACCAATTAACTCCTACAACACCAATCATTCCATTATTTTTAGCAACAAATTTAATTACGTCTTGATTTGATTTAAAAGAATAGACTCCTTTTTCAGGAATTGCCTTTACCCCGGCAAGTTTATTCATAAATCGTACTGTACTCGAATTAGGATTGTCAAAAACCAAACCTTTAATACTTGAATTAGGTTTTCCTTGCAAAAATTCTAAAACACTCTTTAACTCTACTAAAGTATCTTTATTACTCTTATTTGAAATAAAAGCTATAGCATCCGTTGCAAATTTAGTGATTTTTGGAGTAATTTTTTTTTGTTCAAAGATTTTATTTTCTTCAGAAGTTAAATTTCTGGTTAAAACAGCTATACCAGATTTATCTTTAAACAATGAAATGATTATTTCGGATTCCGATTTTGAAACAATATTGATTTTAGCATCATAATTGCTTTCAAAAACAGCAACCTGATCCTCAATTATTGGCGTAATTGTTTCGTCAACCAAAATATTCGCAGAACCTTTCAATATGGATTCTTTATTTGTATTTATTTTTTCTTTTTGATTACACATTACAAATAAAAAAACAATAAAAAAAAGGACAAAGACTTTGTTAATTTTACCCATGACTAATCATTATTTGAATTCATAAACCTCTTAAACCTAAAGAAAGAATAAACAATTAGAACAACACCAAGTAACATTCTGTAATTTGATGACATACTAATTGGAAATTTTTTGGGAAAAATAAAATCCCAAAAAAACACAACTAGACCCATACACAAATATAAGAAAAAAAACAAAATTCCTATAATGAAAAGAAATCGCTCTTTAGGCGATTTCTTTTTACTTTTATAAAGTGATTTTTTTAACATTATTCCGCTGATTGGATACTAATTGGTAAACTAAAAGTACACCTTACCTTTTTACCATTTTGTTCACCGGGAGTCCATTTTGGGCATTTATTTAAAACACGGATAGCTTCTTTTCCAGTACCGTAACCAATATCTCTAAGTACTTTGATATCAGTTAATGATCCATCTTTTTCTACTACAAATGTAACATAAACTTTTCCTTTAAGGCCTTCTTCTTCTGGAGCTTGGTAATTTTTTGCCACAAAAGCGTTAAACTTATCCATTCCTCCAGGGAAATCTGGTTTAACCTCTATTCCTGCAGTATTGTAAACCGTATTATCTTCTTCCACGACAGCTGCAACACCTGTTCCAACAGGTTCAACAGTTAGCTCAGCATCTGGATCACCTTTTATTGTTTCTTTACCAATGTTTTTATCTTTAAGATCTTTAACTACGGCAATTTCTTCAACAACATCTTCTGCCTTAGCAACTACCGGTTTAACAAATTTCACTTGATCCACTTTTGGTGGTGGTGGCGGTGGCGGCGGAAGATTCTCTTTTGGCTTGTCTTTTGGCGGTAACTTTATCGCTGTTATTTTTTGATCTAAGGTTGTGTCCTCTGATCTATCCGGAATCATACGCAAAATTGTAGGTATGCTTACAAGGATAACAAAAATTACTGTTCCAATGATAAAAGCCCTAACTGTGTTCTTGGTAATTGACTTTCTTAAATCGTAAGCACCATAACTTTTGTTACGACCTTCGAAAACAATTTCTAGCCAGTTATTATTTAATAAATCTAATTTCATATTTCTTAATTATTAGGTTATTGGGGAATAAGGATAGTTCTTATTTTCCTTCTAACAATTTTGTTTCTTCTGGTGTAAACTCATTCACAATGGCATAAGTTGGCACTTCAACAATTCCCATTTCATCTAAGATGTCAACCAAATTACGGTAATTTGATTTTTTACTTGGTTTGATAATTACAATCATCCCGTTTTTAGGTTTCCCTTTTGCAGTTGAATAAGCTAAAACTGATGCTTTTCTTGACAACAATTCTTTACGGATTCCTTCTTTACCATAAGCAAACTCTTTTGGGGCCCCTCCTGCAACAGGAGTCGCTAACAAACCTACATATCGAACTAACTTGTTATCTTTTCCTAACAAAATAGTCATAGTACGATTTTCATCAACTTTTATATCAACATTCTTTTGTTTAGGATCTTCTTTATCTGGCAATCCCAATTCCATTGCTTTTGGTTTAGACAAGGTTGTGGTAAGCATAAAGAATGTAATCAATAAAAAAGCCAAATCGACCATAGCAGTTAAATCTACTTTTGAGTTCTGTTTTTTACTTCTTACTTTTTTATCTTTTCCGCCACCACCGTCGCCTGTATTTAATTCAGCCATTTTAGTGTGTATTTTTTAATTAAAAATTCTTTCCTCTTAAACCAGTAACTAAACTAAAGCTATTGATTCCCTGGTCTTGTAAAATATCCATCACTTTTTTAATAGAAGGATATTCCTCTTTAGCATCTCCTTTTATGGCAATTTCCAATTCCTTGTCATTAATATCAATATTTGCACGGCGTGCAAATTGAATCCATTCTGCTAATTGATTATCAAGAGAGTCTTTTGGAACACCCGTTTGACCAGCTTTAGATCTTTCAGCACTCTTCATTTCGATAATCTGTTTCAGATTCCCAATAGGCACTCCAAAACCTTCCATTATTGAAAATTCTTTTTTATCATCCTCTGTGAATTCAACCCCATATTTTTGAGCCATCATTTCTAGAGCTTTAACACGTACTTCTCGGCCTTTCAAATCAAAAAACACTTTTCCTTTTCCAATTGTTAAGGTAGCTAAATTATTTTCTGGCAACTTAGATTGTACCGTTGATGCTGGCATGTCTACAGGCAATGCTTCCGGTACTTTGGCCGTAGCGGTCAAAATAAAAAAAGTAAGGAGAAGAAATGCTACATCACACATCGCCGTCATATCAATAGACGTCGCTTTTTTTTGCGTTTTTACAGCCATTAAGTATATATTTAAATTGTTAAGGAAATAGCATAAACTAATTAACCTAAATCCTTAAAAATTATTATTAATTATTTTTGAGTACCTCTGAAGTGTCTGTAAGTATTCACGATTGTAGAACCAGCCTCATCAATTGAATAAGTTAAAGTATCAATTTTTGAAGTAAACAAGTTGTAAACTATAATTGCCAAAGCTGAAGTAGAAATTCCTGTAGCAGTATTAATAAGTGCTTCAGAAATACCATTTGCTAACAATGCTTGATCTGGTGTTCCTGAGCTAGCCAATGCACCAAACGCTTTAATCATACCAGTTACAGTTCCTAATAATCCTGCAAGAGTTCCTAAAGAAACTAAGGTAGAAAGAATAGTCATGTGTTTTTCTAACATTGGCATTTCAAGTGAAGTAGCCTCTTCAATTTCTTTGTGGATTGTTTCAGCAGCAGTTTCGCTGTCTAAACCTTCTTTTTTAACATCTTGATATTTAATCAAAGCTGATCTTATTGCATTTGCAACAGAACCTTTTTGTTTATCACATGATACGATTGCACCTTCAATATCTCCTGATTTGATACTTTTCTGAACATCGTCCATAAATTTATCAAGATTTCCTTTACCAGCTGCTTTGGAAATAACAGAAAAACGTTCAAATGAAAATACTATTACCATTAAAAGTAATCCCATTAAAACTGGCACAATAGAACCTCCTTTGTAAACCATTGCTAAATAATTTCCCGGAAGTGGATGACCTGTATTAACTCCTCCTTCAAAATTTGCTCCATCACCCATTATGAATGACCAGATTAGCCATCCTGAAAAAATACATAATACAATTATGATTAATGAAATACTTCCTCCTAAACCTGCACCTTTTTCTTTTTTAACGTTTGCCATTTTCTTTAATTTTAATAGTTTTAATAGTTTTAATAATTTATTTTTTGTTACAATAAACTTTTGTTGAGGAGCAAATTTATATTTTTAGTTTAAATAAAAAAACTTTTTTTACTTTTATTCTAATTATTTTAACTTTACTCAAAAAAAGTTACTTTTTTTCATTTACGTTAAAATCAAAAACTTCCCAAAAATTTAGCTTTTTAAAAAAATAACACAGTGTTTTATGACTTTTTAGAACAAATTTTTAATGCTTTTTAAAAATAATTGAAAAATAAATATTTTGTTTTATCTAAATCGAAAACGTTATAATTAAACGTAAATGTTATCAAAATGTTATATTTACACATGCAAAAAATAATCTTTTGATAAATAAATTTAATCTAAAAACAGAGTATGTGTAAAAAAAAAGATTTCATAAAACAAATTAATGATAGCTGTCTTTCAGAAGAAAAAAATATTATTCATTGCAGTTTTATACTTGACATAGAAGCTTTAACCAACGCGCATAAAAAAATCACTATAGACGACAAGGAATGAAAAAAATCATACTAACGTTCTTTACACTTTTTGCCATCCAAACATTGATTTTTGGACAGTTAAAAGCAGAAACAAATGATGGAAAAAATCTTTTATTATATGAAAATGGTACTTGGCTTTACACTGACAGTATTCCATCAAATAATATTAAGGTAACAGGTATAACTAAATTAGAACTTCCCAAAACTAATTCCAAAGAAGAAATTATTACACACACAGGATATTCGCTTTCATACAACGAAACACACGAACAGGCAAATTGGGTCGCCTACAGGCTAACTAAAGAAGAAACAAATAGACTTTTTAAAAGAACCAATAAATTCATCCCTGACCCAAAAATTAAAACAGGTACTGCATCAAACAAAGATTATGAAGGCTCCGGTTATGACAGAGGACACCTAGCTCCTGCTTCTGATATGGGCTGGTCCTCTAACGCAATGGCAGAATCTTTTTACTACAGTAATATGAGTCCACAAACACCTAGTTTTAATAGAGGTATATGGAAAAATCTAGAGGGATTAGTTCGCACTTGGGCAATTGAAAACAACAGTATTTACATTACAACAGGACCCGTTTTAACAAATGGACTTCAAACAATTGGAGCAAATAAAGTTTCTGTTCCAAAATATTATTATAAAGTGATTTTAGATTACAGTGAACACGGCATAAAAGGTATTGGCTTTATTCTTCCAAATACCGGCTCAAAAGAATCCCTTCAATATTATGCCGTATCAATTGACAGTGTTGAGAAATTGACAGGAATTGATTTTTTCCCTTTGTTACAAGACGAGCAAGAAGATATTATTGAAAAAAAACTTTGTATTAAATGTTGGTCTTGGAAAAATATTAACACAACAAGTAAAAATAATGAAAATAAAGCTACTAAATCAGTTCAATGTTCTGGAACTACTAAGTCTGGTAATAGATGCAAAAGGATGACTACCGACTCCAGCGGAAGATGTTATCAACATTTGAATTAAAATCAAAAAAAACCACATCTAATTGAAATTAAATACGTTTGTGAAATAATTTCAATGGAAAAAGTCAATTTAAACAGCAAATATTTTTTTTTAAATGATAAGGACACGCAACATTTTGATTACTTATATTATCGAATATTTTTATGACCTTAGCTTGGTATGGACATTTAAAATTCAAAGAACTCAAATGGTTTGAAAATGCAGGCTTGATAGTTATTACTCTCATAAGCTGGTGATTAGCACCCTTCAAATGCTGTTTTGCTTTGCCAGTTCGAGCAAAGCTCTCGGGTCAAGTCCCAGCAAATCGAATAGGTTATGAAGGCAATGGTGGGCCATTTTCTTTGGTTCAACTCAAAGTGATTCAGGAAATAATAACCTTGGTAATCTTCGTGGGTTTTTCTTTATTATTTTTCAAAAACGAAACCTTTAGATGGAATCATTTTGTTGGGTTTCTATTTTTTGGTTTTGGCAGTTTACTTTATAATTAAACGATAAAAAATGAAAAAAGCTCTTCTATTGGTTTTTATTCTTATTATAATGTTTTAGTTGTATTCCAAAAAAGGCAATTCAATCAAAATACACATTAAAAGAAGAAGTATTCAAGGCTGAAGATGACTTTAAAAATCTTTCACTTTTCAAAGGAATTTCAGAAGCTTTTTATACTTTTGCCGATGAAAACGCTGTGATAAAAAGAGAAAACGACACACTAATCCGCGGCAAATAAAATATCAAAAACTATTACAGTAATCCTAAATTCAAAAAAGCCTCTATAACCTGGAAATCTAATTTTGTTGAAGTTTCGAAAGATGGAGAAATGGCTTTTACTTATGGGAAATATATTTGGACGGTTATAGATTCTTTGGGAAATAAGAAAGATTTCAAAGGTATAATTCACACCGTTTAGAAGAAACAAAAAGTTGGCTCCTAGAAATATGTCTGGGATTAAAAAAATATTGATAACTTAAATGAGATTGCTTCGTGCCTCGCAATGACAAAAATGAAAAAATACTTTATTCAAAAATCGCCTTTCGCAGTTCCAACAACTGATGGAAAACTAATCGAAGAACATCACGGAATGGCAACCACAAATAATGCAGCGATTTCAATTGCCCACATGATTGCACCACCACATTGGAAAGAACCTTTTCAAACTCCTGAATTTGAGGAATACACTTATATTATTTCGGGAAAAAAACAATTTATTATTGAAGGCGAAACCATAATTCTTGAAACGGGGCAATCGATAAAAATCGATAAAAATACGCGCATACAATATTCAAATCCGTTCGATGAACCTTGTGAATATATGGCAATTTGTATTCCGGCATTTGATTTTACGAAAGTACATCGGGAGGAATAAATTCAACCCTGTCAGGAGCTAAAACCCTGACAGGATTTGCGAAAATTATTTCATTGGACTAAAAACCAGTTTTGTCGAAGTCTTAATGATTTCTTCCTTGTTCAATTTCATTTTTCTGAACTTGCCAGTATTGTACATTTCCGCCTGATCGTTGTAGTGCTTGCTAAACGGATTTCCGGATTGGCCAGTTGGCAAAATGCTCATACTGTTTTCTATATCCGAAAAATCAATAACTCTTCGGGTTGATGGTCCGCCTTTCACGATATATTCACCGCTATCGGTAAAATCAAAAAACAGATTATTAATCACTTCGGTTGAACCCGGTACGTTAAAAGGACCAACATTAAAAATGCCTCTCAATGCAGCAACTTTCCCTAGAGGATGCTGATGTTCCAAGGTATGAACTCGGTTCCAGGTCCAAGAATCCACCTCTTTTCCCAATTGCTTTTCGAGTGCTGCAATTCCTTCGTGAAAAGATTTGTTTAGAATTTCTGCTCTTGTTTCTTTTTCCTTTTTTGTAGTAACATCATCCCACCAAACCGAGTTTTCGTTTTTACTTTGTGGGGCAATAATTTGTTTGACAATATGTGTGGTCAAAAGCATTTTAAAATTATCTTCTCCCAACTCGTCCTGAAACGTATTTTTTAAATACTCATAAATCCATTTCTGATAAATAGTCGGTGCAATATCCTTTAAATTATTCGAACCGCTCCATTTTTTAAGGATTTCCATGGCGCATTTTTCATTGTTTGAAAGGGATTTTAAATCCAAAACCGAAATCAAATTTTTAACCACACTTGGTGTAACTGATGATGTATTATCATTTATCATATTACCCACATCTTCTTTTGTCCAATTGTTTTTTGGCTCTAATAAACCAGAAATTCTTTTGGCTCTATCTTGCGGTAAATAATATCCCGGATACAAATAACCATTGACAGCTTCAGGCTGATTATTGGCAGAATAGATATAATTCCAACTTGGGTTTATGGCGTGAGGGTTTTTCGAGAAATTCAAATATTCTTTTTTGTCATCGACTCCATTTGTTCCATTTAATATGAAATTTGGATTGACTGATTTGTCTAATTTATATAATTTTCCAGAAGTATTCCAGGCGATATTTCCTTTGGCATCTCCATACATTATATTTAATCCCGGCGCAGCAATTAAGGAAACCCCTTTTCTAAAATCCTCCAAATTCTTGGAATGTGAAAGCGAATAAACAGCTTCCAGCATCTGATTGTTAAGCTGTGTATAAACCCAATACATTGCAACCGGCTTCTTGTCCTTGAGCCCTGCCAATAAATCGTTCATAACAGGGCCATGCTGGGTTTCCCGAACTTCTAAAACCACATCAGAACTGTCTTTTACCTTAATGGCTTCTTTCCGGATTTTATAATCCTGAAATCCGTTTGTCGTTTTGTATTGGTTTTTATTGTTTGGATTTTCTTCTTCCTGAAACAAATCGACATCATCGTTTTCGAACATTGTTAATCCATAAGCATAATTGTGATTGTGTGCCAAAAGTGGAAATGGTGTTCCAGCCAAATAATACCCGTAAATTTCATAATCAGGCACCACAATATGTGCTTCGTACCAAGTACAAGGCTGCGAAAAAGCAATGTGAGGATCATTGGCAAAAATAACTTTTCCGTTTTTGGTTTTATTAGGTGCAATTACCCAACTGTTGCTACCAATAAAAGCCGGCACTTGTGAACTCTCCAGCAAATCAGTAACAGATTTTGAGATTTTAGCATATTCAATGGCTTTCCCATCGAAGTTTTTAATTTGAGTCGTTCCTAAAGAGCCATCCAGGCCAAACTCTTTTAAATAATTTGCACCTAATTTATTCCGAATATCAGTCATTAACGGGTCATTTTTTTGAGCCATCGCAAAACTGAACGACATATATCCAAAGATATTATAGACATCCTTTATCGTGAATTTTTCTTTTTTTATTCCCAATATTTGGAACTCGACTGGTGTTTTTCCTTCTTTTATATATTGATTTACACCATCAATATAAGCCAAAGTGAGTTGATATGCTTGGGAGTTTTTATCCAATTTAGCAATTGCCTTTTCGGAATTTTCATTGATGCCCAAACCCGCAAAAAACTTATCGGTCTTTAAAACTTTCGACCCAAACATTTCTGACAATCTTCCCGGAGCAATTCGTCGCATTAATTCCATTTGCCACAAACGATCTTGTGCGTGAACATAACCCAAAGCAGTCATTGCATCTTTCTGAGAATTGGCATAAATATGCGGAACCCCAAAATCATCAAAATAGACCGTGGTTTCCTTTTGAATGTTTTTAAGTTGTAGTCTTCCTTCATAAGTTGGCTTCAAATAAAAAGCATAACCTACTAATACAAGTGCAAGAATAACAATCAAGGACAAAATGACAAGAAGAAATTTCTTTAGGTTTTTCATATTTCAATAAATTGGAGAAACAAATATATAGGATTTAAAAGTTATTTTAAACTATTTATTTCCAATGTGTTTATAATTCAAGATTCGAAAATTAAAATATTTTGTTTAATTTATACTGTATATCGTTAAACAAAAGTATCTTTGCATTAAAATAAAAAAGATGAAACACATTTCAAGAGATAAAATTTCTCAAATGGAGAAAATAGAAAGGCTGAATTTAATCAATTCTTGTACTGGATATAAATCGGCAAATCTTATAGCCACAAAATCTTTAGATGGTAAACCAAACGTGGCTATTTTTAGCAGTGTTACGCATTTGGGAAGCGAACCGGCATTAATTGGATTTATTATGCGTCCAACGACAGTTCCAAGAGATACTCATAAAAACATTAAGGAAACCGGGTTTTTTACGGTAAACCACATTACGGTAGATATGATTGCTGATGCGCATCATACATCGGTAAATTACGAATTGGGCATTTCAGAATTTGACAAAACAAACCTGAAAGAAGAATACAAGAATGCCATTGAAATCCCTTTTGTAAAAGGAAGTCCCGTTCAGTTGCACTGCAAATATGTGAATGAATATTACATCAAAGAAAATGACACTATTCATATTATAGCTTCTGTTGAAAACTTGTTTTTTGATGAAACCCTGCGACACGAGGATGGCTGGTTACAAATTGACAAAGGCAATGTTATCGCTTTGAATGGACTCGATGGCTATTGTTTGCCAAAATTAGTGGATCGTTTTCAATATGCCAGAAAAGACAAGCCTTCAAAATCATTTTTTAAATAAAAAATCTCGCCATTGCTGACGAGATTTAGTGAATTAATATTTTAATAGTTTTAGATGATTAACATCGCATCACCATAAGAATAGAACTTATACTGTTCTTTAATCGCTTCATCGTATGCTCTTTTCATTAAATCGTGTCCGCAAAAAGCAGAAATCATCATTAATAAAGTCGATTTTGGTGTGTGAAAATTAGTAATCATACACGTTGCCAAGCTAAAATCGTGAGGAGGAAAAACAAATTTATTGGTCCATCCTTCGAAAGGATTCAGTGTTCTTTGTGATGAAACCGAACTTTCAATGGCACGCATAGAAGTTGTTCCAACGGCACAAATGCGTTTTCTGTTTGCTTTTGCATTATTAACAATATCACAGACTTCCTGAGTAATTTTTAATTCTTCGGAATCCATTTTGTGTTTTGATAAATCTTCAACCTCAACAGGATTGAAAGTTCCCAATCCTACGTGAAGCGTTACTTCGGCAAATTTTACACCTTTGATTTCCAGTTTTTTCAACAAATGTTTCGAAAAGTGCAAACCAGCAGTTGGCGCTGCAACAGCACCTTCTTCTTTAGCATAAATGGTTTGGTAACGATCCGCATCTTCCGGAGTTACGTCTCTGCTGATGTATTTTGGAATTGGCGTTTCGCCAAGTTCGGTCAATTTATTTCTGAATTCTTCGTAAGAACCGTCATATAGAAAACGCAAAGTTCTTCCGCGTGAAGTTGTATTGTCAATAACTTCGGCAACTAATGAATCATCATTGCCAAAATACAATTTATTTCCAATACGAATTTTACGGGCTGGATCTACCAATACATCCCAAAGACGTTGTTCAGCATTTAGTTCTCTAAGCAAAAAAACTTCGATTCTGGCTCCGGTTTTTTCTTTGTTTCCGTATAAACGTGCTGGAAAAACTTTTGTGTTATTCAAAATAAGAACATCACCTTCATCAAAATAATCGATAACATCTTTGAACGTTTTATGCTCAATAGTTTGTTTTTTTCGGTCGATAACCATAAGACGCGATTCGTCTCTATTTTCGGCTGGGTATTCTGCAAGAAGTTCTTTTGGCAAATTGAATTGAAAATGTGATAATTTCATTTGAAAAAGTTATGAGTTATGGATTATAAATTACAAGTTTTGATGTCATAATTTTAAATCGTGTGCAAATATACGATTGTGAGATAGGCGTTGTCAAGTGTTTCGACGTTTATTTTAATAAGTCCAATGCCACAAAGGCTTTAAGCAGCAAATAGAAATTTAATTTAATCAATTTCTGATATTCCGAAACCCAAACTTTTTAAATCATTCCAGAAATCAGGAAAGGATTTTGAAACGACTTCGGCGTTTTCTATAATAATTGGCTCTTTTAATGCCAAAGGCGCAAATGCCATTGCCATTCGATGGTCATTATAGGTTGCGATTTTTACATCGGGATTAATGCGATTTGAAGGCACCAAAGTCAAACTGTCATTCGTAACCGAAATATTGGCTCCGAGTTTTGTCAATTCGATTCGTAAAGCTTCCAATCTGTCGGTTTCCTTAATTTTTAAAGTATGAAGACCCGTAAGATGGCATCCAATTCCCAATCCAAGACAAGTAACCACAATGGTTTGAGCAATATCTGGCGTGCTGTTTAGATCAAGGTTTAAAGTTTCAAGTTTAAAGTTAGATTGCTTAACCAATGTCATTTTATTTCCATCGAAATGAGTTTCAACACCCATTTTCTTGTAGATTTCTACTAAAGCGGAATCGCCTTGCAAGCTATTTTCTTTATAACTGGACAATGTAATTGTTGTTCCATCTTTGGCCAAAGCCACAATACTGAAAAAATAAGAAGCGGAACTCCAATCGGATTCGACCGTCATTACTTTTGTTTCTATTTCTGGTTTTGGAAAAACTTTGATTACATTCTCTTCAAAACTAGTATGTATCTTTAAATCATTAAGTAAGGCCAATGTCATTTTTATGTAAGGAACAGAAGTAATTTCACCTTCTAATGTCAATTCGATACCGTTTTCAAGCTTTCCAGCAATTAACAAAAGTGCCGAAATATATTGGCTACTTATGCTTGCCGGCAAAGAAACTTTGCTTTGCGACAATTTTTGTCCTGTGATTTTTATTGGCGGAAAACCTTCATTTTCTAAATATTCTATTTTGGCACCTAATTGTCGTAAAGCTTCAACAAGAATCTTAATAGGTCTTTCTTTCATACGCGGAGAACCTGTAAGCGTCACGGTTCTGTTTTCTTGAACGGCAAAAAAAGCAGTCAAAAATCGCATCGCCGTTCCAGTGTGATGAATATCGATGATTTCCTCGTTGCCTCTCAAAGCCATTTGCATCACTTCGCTGTCGTCCGAATTAGAGATGTTTTCTATGCTAATATTTGGAAACAAAGCCCGAAGTAACAATAACCGATTTGACTCGCTTTTTGAACCCGTAATCTTTAAGTGTGAATTGTCAATTATGAATTGTGAATTTGTGATTAATTTTAAATTCATGGTTTTAATTATGAGTTTTGGTTTTTTGTTTCAAATAATTTAGGGGCGCAATTTACTATTACTCCTTCACAATTCATAATTTACAATTCACAATTATTTCAACTTTTCATTGTTTTTGTGTCGGTCTTTATCCCGAATTGATTTTAAATCCATTTTCTTGTCAAAAGCGGCTTGCAAATCGATTCCGGTTTGATTTGCCAAACATAAAACCACAAAAACCACATCGGCCAGTTCTTCGCCAAGGTCTTTGTTTTTGTCGCTTTCTTTTTCGGATTGTTCACCGTAACGACGGGCTATAATTCTGGCTACCTCTCCTACTTCCTCAGTAAGTTGTGCCATATTTGTGAGTTCATTAAAGTAGCGAACACCGTGTTCTTTGATCCAATTGTCGACTTCGAGTTGGGAATTTTTTAGGTTCATTTGTTTTTGTCTTTTTAAAACCCAAAGATATTTATTCTAAAATTTGATTCCTTATATTTTTTTTAAAACAATTTTCTCATTTTGCTTATCAATCATTTGTTGATAGAAAACTTTTAAATCAGCATAAAAATCTGCCGAAACTATAGGCGCATTTGTTTCTTTTGTAATTACAATCTGTATTTTATTGTCAGCATTTGCAGCTAAAAATTTAAAACTCCCCATATTTTCTCCCGTAGCAATATTTATGGCGGCTGGTAATGATTCTACAGCATATCCTTTTGGAATCTCGATGTTAATATTATATTTATTTTGAACAGGAAAACCAAAATCAATTGGGGATTCCCTTACCTCTTGTTTTAATGGGTTTTCTTTTGTTGCCAAAAATAACATCGGAGAAATATAAATTTTATCATTAATAATTTCTATATCCTTGTTATCCTTAAAAGAAAAATTCTCAATGATAGGTTTAGACAAATCCAAGTCGTTTTCTCTTGCATAATCATTTATTTCAATATTATTATTTTGGTTTTCGAGTTCTTCGCGATAAGTATCTTTTGCAGTTAATATATTTTCCTGCCTAAATTCCAATGCTTTGTGATTGGTAAATTGTCTTCTTATTTTTCCATCAGCTGATCCATCACTATTCAAAACAATATTTACATTTGACACTACTTTCGAAAGTTCTTTTGGCATCAAATCCACTTCAGTTGAAGTTCCGTCCTTTCGTATCAATCGCCCTATCCAGTTTAAATCACGTAACGGCAAAACATTTGGCAATGAATATTTTTCAGTTGCATCGAGCAATATATTTCCCTCTGGTGTTTCTATTGCTGCAATCACATAATTAAAAGCCGTTCTGCTCGGAAATAAGGCAATCCCATTATCACGAGTACTAACCAAAACGGGGTTGGCATTTAATCCCGCAAAACGTAACATCGCAATAAGCATTAGGTTAATTTCAGCAACATTCCCTGTTTTGTCTTTATACGCTTTTTTTACACCATCATCACATGAATAGTTGTACAATTCATTCCATTTTACGGATGATTTAACGTAATTAAAAATTACCGAGATTTTCTCTTCATTGGTAACTAATTCTTTAATTAATGGATTTATATCTTCTTCAAAATAACCGCTTTTTTTGAGTTCTAAGCCAAAATCATCATAATCATAAATGGTTTTCACTACAGACTTCCAATCCGTTGAATACGTTTTTAAAGGTTGATTGGGATATTTAATTATTGATAATTCTTGAACTACACTTGCGGTATAATTATTCACATTATTCACATAGGCTTCTTCCTTCAATGCAGGAAGATTGTCAGCAACATAATTTGTTTTTGTTTCTTCGTAATTTAGTTCACTTTGAACATAAGAGCTTGTTTGTCTTGCCACAAAATTACCATCGTTTCTCTGAATATCCGAGAATTTTTGAGATTTTTGAGATTTCACAACTGTCACTTTTGGAAAAATATATCCTTTTGTATTTGTATTATAAACATAATATTCAGGCACATAGGTTGTGTATTCAGAGTGATTTACTGGAATAGAAGTTTGAAAATCCCAATCTCTAATATTTCCTATCGAATTGGAACGCAAAACATATTCAAATTCTATAATAGATCCTTCTTTAACATTAGGCATAGCAATTTTTTTTCGCCCCCAATATCTATTCCCTTTTTCATCAAAAACACCATCACTTTTTAGTTTTGTCTTTTCAATTTTTCCATCCACAAGATTATAGGTTATGGCATCATCAAATGATACCGACTCATTAATATTGGTCCCTAAATAATACCGAACGGCTTTGTTAGCCCATTCATAGCCCCCTTTTTTGTAAATTTTAATTTTAGATTTTACAGTATTAACCATTACAAAACCCTCATTCTTATTAAACACAAATCTAACTTCCCCAACACTAAATAATATTGCGGCATCTGCCGATGGGTCTTTTGGACATTCTTTTTCCTCCAGTTCTGCAATGGTTACCTTTCCTAATTCAAATTTTTGGGCATTTGTTTTTGAAAAAGAAATGATAAATAATAAAATGATAAGTGATTTGATTTTCATTTGGATTATATTTTCTTGGTTAAAATAATTTTGGCATTGTCGTTTCTTGAGACTTGCTCCATAAAAAGTCGGAATTTGTCATATTCATTCTTCTCATAAAGCCCTTTTTTTATAAATAAAGTACGTTTGTAAACTAAGTTATTATCGTCTTTTTTAGTGATTTCTGTTTTGCATTCCCCGAATTTACTGTTCAATTCAAAATTTTGAGGTAAAAATTCAATTGCAAAACCAGCGGGCAAACTGATTGCTATTTCATCCGAATCATTAGTGCCCCTTTGAATTTCGAAAGGCGTTTTACGGTTTCTGATTCGCTTTATACTTCCGGTGTATTGACTAAAAGCATTGACGACAAAAATCATTTTATTTCCTGAATTTTTGCCATAATTCTCCGCAGTAATTTCTAAATTTTCGGTAAAACTTATTTTTTCTTTGTCATTAGAAAATGCTGTTTTGTTTATTTTTAAATTACTGATATTGCCCCAAAACTCTTTATAATGCACTTCTTTATCCGTAGGTTGCAGCTTTTCAATTTGGGCTTTTCGGCTATATTGAGAACCTTCGGAAACCATTGAAATTATTGCCGTAAAATTGCCGTTTTCATCTAATGAATAATTGCCTTTCTTGATTTGTGTGTTGCCTTTGTCGGGATATATTTTGGTTCTCACTATTTCGCCTCCCTCGGGTTTCATTATTACAACATTCCTGTCATCTGTAAAATTGGCTTGGTATCCAAAAGGATCGTCCTGACTGGTGCATTCCAAAAACACATAATTATCCTTGTTTGGAATTGCCAAAATCACGTGATTTCCCTGTATGGAACAAAAATCAGATCTAATATCTATTTTATCGTTACCCCCAAATAACTCCGTATAATAGGAAGGTACGTCAACGGCATTTAAAAGAGCTCTTGTATAATTAGACAAAGCTTTGCAATCGCCATAACCCAAACGATCCACGTCATTGGCATACATGGGTTTAAAACCCCCAATACCAACTTGAATACTGACGTATCTTGATTTTTCCTGCATATAATTGTAAATCAACTTTGCCTTCTTGATTGGATCTGTTTCATTTCCAACCATAGTTTTCATTTTTGCTTTCGTCTCATCCGATAATTCCATTGTTCCTGTCAGAATTTTGTCCGAAAACCATTGCCCATATTCCTTCCAGTTTTTTGCATTACCATCGACTCCTTCTAGATTAAAAAACTCCAAGCCCATCATTACTTTTGGAAAAATATTAGAAAACGACGGACTATAATCTTCCTCTTTTTGAGCTGGGATATTCGTTGCTACATAAGAAAGTTGTGTTGAAGAATCAACAGTTTTTTTGATTTGGAAATCGGAAAAATTGAATTCCGTTTTTTTGAAACCAAGATCGGCAGGGTAATTCACGTTCAAAACGCTTTTTTCTATGCTTAAAACATAATTGTCCAACGGGAACCATTGCGGAATAAATGCGGTGTTCGAAGTTTCAACTTCGCTTTCATAAACTATGGTAAACGGGTATTGGGTTGGCGTATAATTCAAATAAATTAATCTGTTGTCCGAAAAAAGAGTTACACCATCTAGCGCACATTGATCTCGAAAATCTTTTCTCTTGACTTTTTTAATTTCGTTTCCAAAACCGTCAAAAACGGTCGCATTGATACTTTTAACCGAGGTTTGCTTATCATAATGTTCGAAGGCGTCAATTCCTCCAAGTCCCTTTTCGTTCAAGACAGTAACCACTCTTTTCTCTTTGATATTCATATTCCGTTGAGACGAAATTACAATGTCAATTTGGTTCAAACGTACCACAGCATTGGCATTTTGCTTTAAACTGTCTGAAATAAGTAATGTGGAGTATTCTGTTTTTTGGGAGTAAAGTGAAGTGGAAAATAAAAAAAATAGGAACAAAGCAGAAATAAATTTCATATCAGGGAAGTTTCCTCAAATTTATGAAATTTTTTTTAAGAATAATCCTAAATTATTCTTTATTTTTAGAATCAATTAAAATTGTCACCGGTCCATCATTGAGCAAAGCCACTTTCATATCGGCGCCAAAAACTCCGGTTTGCACTTTTTTGCCCATTTCCATTTCTAATTGTCTCGTGAAATTCTCATAAAGCGGAATGGCGATTTCGGGTTTTGCCGCTTTGATATAGGAAGGACGATTGCCTTTTTTGGTCAAGGCGTGAAGCGTAAATTGCGAAACAACAATTATTTCTCCATCAATATCTTTTACCGAGAGATTCATCACCTCATTTTCATCACCAAAAATGCGAAGATTGACAATTTTTGAAGTCAGCCAATCAATGTCTTCTTGATTATCGGCATCTTCAATTCCAAGCAGAACAAGCAAACCGTCTTGAATTTTGGCTACAATTTTAGAATCGATGGTTACTGATGCGGAAGAAACTCTTTGAATTACTGATTTCACTGTTGGCTAATTTACTGTTGGCTTTTGCCTAAATTATTTTCTCGTTTCATCACTTGCTTTTCGATCTTCATCATAAGAATCCGTGCGGTAATTTTCGTCGTCACCTTCCAGAATTTTAAGATATGAATTGTAGCGTGACCAGGCGATTTCATCTTTTTCCAAAGCCTTTTTTATGGCGCAATGTGGCTCTTCTTTATGCAAACAATTATTGAATTTGCATTGGTCTTTCAACTTGAAAAACTCCGGAAAATATCCACTAATTTCTTCTTTTTCCATATCGACAATCCCAAAACCCTTAATCCCCGGCGTGTCGATTATTCGGGCGCCAAAAGACAAATCATACATTTCGGCAAAAGTCGTGGTATGTTGTCCTTGCTTGCTGGCTTCGGAAATAGTTTTCGTTTTTAGATGTAAAGAAGGTTCCAAAGCGTTGACTAAAGTTGATTTTCCAACACCAGAATGCCCAGAAAACATGCTCACTTTGCCAATCATCATTTCCTTTAATTTGTCGATTCCCTTACTTTCTTTGGCAGAAGCCCGAAGGCATTTGTATCCAATGTTTTCGTAAATATGCTGCAAATACAATTGTTCGTCCAATGTTGGATCGTCAAAAGTGTCAATTTTATTGAAAACTAAAACCGTTTCTATTCCGTAAGCTTCAGCAGTAACCAAAAAACGATCAATAAAATTAGGCGTTGTTGGCGGATTATTGATGGTGACCAAAAGGAAAACACGGTCAATATTCGACGCAATAATGTGCATTTGATGCGATAAATTCACTGATTTTCGAACGATATAATTCTTTCTTTCGTGAATATTATGAATGGTTCCTGTAACTGTATCCGAGGTTTCTTCGAGTTCATAATCTACAATATCGCCCACGGCAATTGGGTTCGTGCTTTTTATTCCTTTAATTCGGAATTTCCCTTTCATACGGCATTCAATAAAATTACCGTGCTCGGATTTTACTGTGTACCAACTTCCTGTAGATTTATAAACGGTTCCTGTCATTTTTAATTACAAATGATAAATGGTGAATTGTGAATGCCAAAATTACACATTCTAATTCACCATTTATAATTTACCATTTACAATTTGTTCAAGATTTTTTCTTGATGACCAATACTTTCCTGGTGAATATCTTTGAATAATTTAACGATAAACTCTTCGGTTAATCCTTTTTTTCCACCTTCGGCAATCATTTTTGCCTGAATTTCGTTCCAACGATTGCTTTGCAGTACAGCAACATTGGCATCTTTTTTCACTTGGCCAATTTCATCCGCCACTTTCATACGTTTTCCTAGCAATTCCAATAAGTTGGCATCCAAAACATCAATGTTTGCTCTCAATTTTGTCATTTTATTGGCAAACTCATCAGTATCACCACTCACTTTTCTTACTTTCAAATCTTTAAAAATTTGCAGTAAAGCTTCTGGTGTCACTTGCTGTGCGGCATCACTCCAAGCATTGTCTGGATCATTGTGTGTTTCGATAATCATGCCGTCATAATTCAAATCCAAAGCTTCTTGCGTCACTTCAAGAATCATATCGCGATTTCCTGTGATGTGTGATGGATCAATAATCAAAGGCAAATCAGGGAATTTATTTTGCAATTCGATAGCAATTTGCCATTCTGGAATGTTTCTGTATTTTGTTTTTTCGTAAGTAGAAAAACCTCTGTGAATCACTCCTAAATTTTTGATTCCGGCAGCATACAAACGCTCCACACCACCAAGCCACAAAGCCATATCTGGATTTACTGGGTTTTTTATCAATACAATTTTATCCGTCCCTTTCAATGTGTCAGCAATTTCCTGAACCGCAAACGGATTTGCCGTTGTACGAGCGCCAACCCATAAAACATCAATATCATTTTCCAAAGCCAATTTACAGTGGGCAGCAGTGGCAACTTCAGTTCCCATTAACATTCCTGTTTCCGCTTTTGCTTTTTTTAACCATTTCAATCCAATTTCTCCAACACCTTCAAATCCTCCCGGACGTGTTCTTGGTTTCCAGATTCCTGCTCTAAAAACACTCACATCTGAATCTTTCAAGGCGTGAGCAATTTTTAAAACTTGTTCTTCGGTTTCAGCACTACAAGGTCCTGCTATCACAAATGGATGAGTCAAATTGAATTCGTTCAACCAGTTTCTCATTTCTTTCTTGTTTTCCATCTTTTCTAAATATTTATTTTATTATTTTATTCTGTGTTGTTTTTTTCTCAGTGTAAATTGCGTCAATACTCAGCTTACTTTTTACTGTTCATGCCGTTTAATATTTCCCTAATTCTATTTACGCCTTGCATTTCGTTGAAAATTGCATCGTAATTGTCATTCTCTAATAATTCTTTGAAATTAGATAAATTAGAAATATATTCTTCTAATCCTTTCACCACTTGTTTTTTATTCTGTTTAAAAATTGGTGTCCACATTGCCGGGGAACTTTTGGCCAAACGAACCGTACTTTCAAATCCAGAACCCGCCATATCAAAAATATCCTGCTCGTCTTTTTCTTTGTCAATCACCGTTTTTCCAAGCATAAAAGCACTAATATGGGACAAATGCGACACATAAGCAATGTGTTTATCGTGTGATTTTGGATCCATATATCGGATTCTCATTCCCATGCTTTTAAATAATTCCAAGGCTTTTTCCTGTAATTTGAAAGTCGTTTTTTCCACCTCACAAATAATATTGGTTTTCCCTTCGAACAATCCTCTTATCGCCGCCGAAGGCCCCGAAAATTCCGTTCCCGCAATGGGATGCGTAGCAATAAAATTCCTTCTTCTTGGATGATTTACCACCGCTTCGCAAATTGGCGTTTTCGTAGAACCTACTTCAAATACAATTGTATTTTCACCAATATGGTCCAAAACTTTTGGCAAAACCGCCAGTGCAACATCCACAGGAACCGAAACGATTACAAAATCGGCAGCAGCCAAATCATCGAATGTGGCGGCAGCATCAATAACTCCTAAAGCCAAGGCTTCCGCCAAATGGATTTCGTTAGTGTCAATCCCATAAATGGTCGCTTCCGGATGCAGTGATTTGATGTCCAACGCCATCGAACCGCCTATTAAACCAATGCCAATTACGTATATTTTCATCTGTTAAAATCTATCAATTGCTTCTTGCACTATTTCTTCTTTTACACACAATGCAAACCGAATATACCCTTCTCCATTAGAACCAAAAATTGTTCCCGGCGTTATGAAAATTGATTTTTCGTATAATATTTCGTCTATAAACTTCTCCGCCGATGTGATTCCTTCCGGTAATTTTGCCCAAACAAATAATCCAACGCCTTCTTTATATACTTTGCAACCTAGTTTTTCGGCCAATTGTTCCGTTAAAATTCGTCTTTTCTTGTAAACGGCATTCATAGAATCGAACCAAGAGTTGTCGCTTTTCAATGCTTCAATTGCTCCTTTTTGGATCCCAAAGAACATTCCGCTGTCCATATTGCTCTTTACTTTCAAAATTGCATCGATACAAGCGGCGTTCCCTAAAACCATTCCCACTCTCCAACCTGCCATATTGAAGGTTTTTGATAAAGAATTCAGTTCCAACGCCACCTCTTTTGCGCCTTCGACTTGTAACAAACTCATTGGATTATCATTCAAAACAAAACTATACGGATTGTCATTGATTAATAATATGTTGTGATTTTTGGCGAAAGCCACCAACTTTTCGAACAATTCTAGACTTCCCCTTGCTCCTGTTGGCATATGCGGATAACCCAACCACATGATTTTTACTTTGGATAAATCCAATTTTTCCAAAGCTTCAAAATCAGGTTCCCAATTATTCGCTGCTGCCAAATCATAATAAACAGGAACTGCCCCAACCAAATTCGTCACCGAAGTATAAGTAGGATACCCTGGATTTGGAATCAAAACCTGATCTCCCTCATTCAAAAAAGCCAGTGAAATATGCATAATTCCTTCTTTGGAACCCATTAAAGGCAAAATTTCGGTATTCGAATTCAAGGCAACACCATAATTATTTTGATAGAAATCAGCCATTCCTTTTCTCAATTCCGGCAAACCTTGGTAACTTTGATATTGATGCGCATTTTCTTCCTGCATCGCCAAAACAACGGCATCAATAACTTCCTGTGACGGACGCAAATCCGGGCTGCCAATTCCCATATTGATGATTGGTTTCCCCTCGGAGGCGAGTTGTCTTACTTCTCTCAATTTTGAGGAGAAATAATATTCTTCAATAATATCTAAACGTTTTGCAGTTTGTATCACGGTCTTGTGTTTTTATATTCACCCAATACTTTGAAGTATTCGGCCATAATTTCGATTAATGATTTTGCTTTGGCGTAATCCTCGTATTTATCGAAGGTAACATCCACGAAAAACGAATATTTCCAGGGCGTTTCTATTTTTGGCAAGGATTGTATTTTGGTTAAATTCAATTTGCAATCGCTCATTACATTGAGAACTGCGGCCAAACTTCCACGTTTATGATCCAATTCGAATTTGATGGAAGCGCGATTGATTTCGTTTTCCGCCACAAAAGAATTCTTTTTTTTAATAATAACAAAACGTGTCATATTGTTATTAATGGTTTGGATTTCCGGTGCCAAAATATCTAAATCATACATTTCGGCAGCTGTTTTACTAGCAATTGCGGCAATTCCAGAAAGTTGTTTTTTTTGAATTCTACGAGCTGTTTCGGCAGTATCTTTATCTTCGACCAATTTAATTTTTGGGTATTTTTTCAAGAATTCCATACATTGCAACAACGCCATTGGATGCGAATGAACTTCTAAAATATCTTTAATATTCTGTCCTTTCAGTGCCATTAAATTTTGATGAATATCTAAATAATGTTCGCCGATAATGTGTAAATTGTTCTTGTCAATCAAAGCATAATTTGGAATAATTGGACCCGCAATAGAATTTTCTATCGCCATAACTGCCTGATTCGATTTTCCGGACAACAAGCTGTCAACCAATTTATCGAAGGATAAACATTCGTCAACTTCTACATCATTGCCAAAATACTCCTGCGCCACCTGGTGATGGAAAGAGCCTTTTATACCTTGAATTGCTATTATTGTGTTCATAAATATTCAAAAAAAAATCCTGATTTTCATCAGGATTGTATATTAGTTTTATTTGTTTGTTGTATTTCAAATAACCATAGACAATCCTTACTTCCTAAAGAAGAAATAGTAAGTATTGCTAAAATAAAATTGGTTATTGGACATCTTGTTTCAGATTTTTGTTAAAAATTCTCTGCGAATGTATAAATTATTTTTTGCTAACCAAAAAAATTAGCTGATTTTATTAAACAAAAAAAGAATTCTCGATAAAACCTGTTTTTAATTATATAATATTCAAAAATGAAGTTCGAAATTAACTTTTAAGCAACTGCTTTTGAGCAATGTCAAGCCCAAAAATCATTATTTCCAATAACCGTAATTCATATTTTATTAAAGTTTGCCATAGCACAAAATTTTACAACCATCGTTGTACCAAAAAAACAATAATCCAACACTTTTTCTGTTTACTTTTGCTACAAATAAAATACAATGTCAATAGAAGTAAATAACATATCGAAAAGTTACGGTGCGCAAAAAGCATTGGACAACATTTCATTTTCTGTCAAAAAAGGAGAAATCGTGGGCTTTTTGGGTCCAAATGGCGCCGGAAAATCAACTTTAATGAAAATATTGACTACCTATATTTCCGCCGACGAAGGTTCAGCTTCAGTAAATGGATTTGATGTTAACTCACAAGCCAAATCCGTGCAACAATCCATTGGTTATTTACCGGAACATAATCCGTTATACTTGGATTTATATGTTCGGGAATATCTGGCTTTTAATGCCGATGTTTATAAAGTTGCTAAATCCAGAGTCGAAGAAGTGATTCAGCTTACGGGCTTATCCACCGAAAGCCACAAAAAAATAGGGCAATTATCTAAAGGTTTTCGTCAGCGCGTAGGACTTGCCAACGCTTTATTACACAATCCCGATGTTTTGATTCTGGATGAACCCACCACAGGTTTAGACCCGAATCAATTGGCAGAAATTAGAAACGTGATTAAAAACGTAGGTAAAGACAAAACCGTTTTCCTTTCCACACACATTATGCAGGAAGTAGAAGCCATTTGCGACCGGGTGATTATCATCAATAACGGTAAAATTGTCGCCGACAAAAAACTGGACAACTTAATTTCAGCAGAAAAAGAACAAGTTATCGAAGTCGAATTTGACTATAAAGTCGAAGAACAATTGATTGCCAAAATCGAAAATCTGACTTCCTTTAAGAACACCCACGATATGATTTGGGAATTGACTTTCAACGCCGATAAAGATATGCGTCCCGCAGTTTTTGATTTTGCGAATGCCAATGGTTTGAAAACATTACAACTCAATCAGAAAAATAAAAATCTGGAGGCGGTTTTTAGGGAAATAACTAAACAATAGAATTCTTTTTGCAGATAAAAAACTCGTATAACCCTAACTATTTGTGGGAAATTAATCGAGCTTTTTAGAAATTGATTTGAGTTTTTTATTTTCAATAGCTCTCCTAATCAAAACGGCAATAATTATTAGCCATCCAATCGGAAATGGCAGAATCAATAAACCCCACCACCACGACAGTGCTGATGTTCCTCCAAAACCGCCAAGTGAGGAAAAATAAAACATAAAAGACACTCCAATCACAATCATTATCAATGATACAGTGAAAATTTTAGAATGTCTGTCACTTGTTACATACGCTGACAAGGCAAGAAGTGCGCTTCCGGCAATTATTACAACTGACCCTTCCAAAGGATCGATGGCACCAATTAGTAAGGCGACAACCCCAATAATGTAAATGATGCGTGTCCATTTTGCTTTCTCTACCATTTATTTTGATTTTAAGATTGGCTTCCCTAATAAAACATTAATGATTTGAGTGACATAAAGATACGCAAAAAAGAGAATAAAGCGTATTAATTAAGTGGGGAAATATATCTTTTATAAATGTAAATAGCTTTTTTATGGAGAATAGGAAAAAAAAGTCCTCACAGGTTTCTATAACTTGTGAGGTCTGATTAAAACAGAACTATTTTGAATCCTAAAAAACCTTGCTCGCTATTTGCCGAATGTTTTCTGATTTTCCCATAGAATAATAATGCAGAACAGGAACGCCGGCAGCTTTGAGTTCTAACGATTGTTGGATTGCCCATTCAATTCCCACTTGTTTGATATCGGCAGGGGATTTGCATTTTTCGATTGCGTGAATTAAATCTTCCGGCAAGTCGATTCGGAAAATTTGTGGCAGAATTTGCAAATGTCTTTGCACCGCAATTGGTTTTATTCCCGGAATAATTGGAACCGTGATTCCCATTTCTCTGGCTTTGGCAACAAATTCGAAGTATTTGGCATTGTCAAAAAACATTTGGGTCACCACATAATCCGCTCCGGCATCCACTTTTTCTTTTAGCCTTTTTAAATCCGAAATTAAGGAAGGTGATTCTAAATGTTTCTCCGGATAACCGGCAACTCCAACACAAAAATCAGCTTTGTTGTCAATGTGCATTACATCGTGTAAATACTTCCCTTGATTCAATTGGTGAATTTGTTTAACTAAATCTACCGCATAATTATTTCCGCCTTCTTTTGCCACAAAAGATTGTTCCTCTTTCATTGCATCGCCACGCAAAGCCATTACGTTATTGATTTCTAAATAATGACAATCGACTAATAAATACTCAGTTTCCTCTTTCGTGAATCCACCGCAAAGCACGTGTGGAACTGTGTCAACAGAATATTTATGTTTTATGGAAGCACAAATTCCCAAGGTTCCGGGACGCATTCTGGTGAGTTTTTTGTCCAATAATCCATTGCCTTTATCCACATAAATATACTCTTCACGCGAAGTTGTCACGTCTATAAAAGGCGGCTTGAACTCCATTAACGGATCAATATTGTCGTATAAATCCTGAATGCTTTTCCCTTTTTGTGGCGGAATAATCTCGAAAGAAAACAACGTTTTCCCTTGTGCGTTTTCTATATGTTGTGTTACTTTCATATTAAAGTTATGAGTTATAAATTATGAGTTATGAGTTGAGAAATCTGAAATGCTTCGCCAGTTCGCTATCGCTCGGGTCAAAAATCATAAATCAATTAATCTGCAATATTAGGATTCAACCATTTTGTCGCTGTTTCTGTTGGTATATTTCTTCGTTTGGCATAATCCACGACTTGGTCTTCCTTTATTTTTCCAATTCCAAAATACTTGCTTTCCGGATTACCAAAATAATATCCGGAAACCGAAGAAACCGGCCACATTGCCATACTTTCTGTCAAAGTCACTCCAATCTCCTTTTCCACATTTAGCAATTTCCAAATTGTTGGTTTTTCTAAATGGTCGGGACAAGCCGGATAACCCGGTGCCGGACGAATCCCCTTATACGTTTCGGCTATCATTTCTTCGGCACTCAAAACTTCGTTTTTGGAATAACCCCAAATTTCCTTTCTTATTTTTTCGTGTAGATATTCGGCAAAAGCTTCCGCAAAACGATCTGCCAAAGCCTTGACCATAATCGAATTGTAATCGTCCAAATCCTTTTCGAACTCGGCCGCCCATTCATCAACACCAAACCCAGTGGTTACACAAAATGTACCCATATAATCTATTTTACCACTATCTTTCGGAGCAATAAAATCAGCCAAAGCGATGTTTGGTTTGCCTTTTGATTTTTGTGCTTGCTGGCGCAAAGTCAAGAATTTATCCAAGATTTTTCCGCTTTCGTCTCTCAATTCTATATCATCATCATTGACTTGATTCGCCGGAAAAATGCCGTAAATTCCTTTGGCAGTCAATTTCTTTTCTTTCAAAATCACTTTCAACATTTCCTGGGCATCGTAAAAAACAGAAGTCGCTTGTTCTCCAACAACTTCATCAGTTAAAATCGCAGGATATTTCCCGAATAATTCCCAGGTTCTAAAAAACGGAGTCCAGTCGATATAGGGAACCAACAAGTCCAAATCAACTTCGATAGTTTTCGTTCCTATAAAATTAGGTGTCATCGGATTGTAATTTTCCCAATCCAATTGCAACTTGTTTTTACGCGCTTGTTCGATAGTCAAGAAATTTTTATCTCTTGAACGGTTCAAAAACGTTTCTCTGAAAGCGTCATAGTCGGCCCTAATTGAATTTGTATACGTTTCTTTATCGCTATTCAGTAAATTTCCCGCCACCGTCACGGCTCTCGAAGCATCATTTACGTGAACCACGGTTTCCCTATATTGAGGCGCAATTTTCACGGCTGTGTGTGCTCTAGAAGTAGTTGCTCCGCCAATCATTATTGGAATTTTGATATTTTGTTTGTCTAATTCTTTGGCCAAATAAACCATTTCGTCCAAGGATGGCGTTATCAATCCGCTTAATCCAATGATGTCAACATTGTGTTCAATCGCTGCCGCAATAATTTTCTCTGGCGCAACCATCACTCCTAAATCGACGATTTCATAGTTATTGCAAGCCAAAACCACCGAAACAATATTTTTTCCAATGTCGTGAACATCGCCTTTTACGGTTGCCATTAAAACACGACCCGCCCCTCGCGAGGAAGCATCTTTACTTTCTTCAATAAATGGAAGTAAATATGCCACGGCTTTTTTCATAACCCTTGCCGATTTTACCACTTGCGGCAAAAACATTTTTCCGCTTCCGAATAAATCTCCCACCACATTCATTCCCGCCATCAAGTTGATTTCGATAACTTCGATGGGTTTTGAAGCTGCCAATCGAGCTTCTTCGATATCCAATTCTATAAATTCATCAATTCCTCGTACCAAAGAATGCGTTAATCTTTCTTGGATTGTTCCTGAACGCCATTCTTGAACGGCTTTTTCATTGACTTTCGCACCGCCTTTTACATTCTCGGCAAAGTCCAATAATCGTTCCGTGGCATCTTCTCTTCGGTTTAACAAAACATCCTCAACGTGTTCCAAAAGATCTTTTGGAATTTCATCATAAATAGACAACATTTCAGGATTTACAATTCCCATTGTCATCCCGTTTTGAATCGCATGGTACAAAAATGCCGAGTGCATCGCTTCGCGCACCGTGTCATTTCCCCTAAAAGAAAACGAAACGTTACTCACACCGCCACTTACGTGCGCATGCGGCAAATTTTCTTTAATCCATTTTGTGGCTCTGAAGAAATCCAAAGCGTTCAATTTATGTTCGTCCATTCCTGTGGCAACAGGAAAAATATTAGGGTCAAATATGATGTCTTCAGCCGGAAAACCTACTTCGTTCACCAAAATATCATACGAACGTTTGCAAATTTCGATACGTCTTTCGTAGTTGTCGGCTTGCCCTTTTTCGTCGAAAGCCATAACAATAACGGCAGCTCCGTATCGTTTTACCAATTTGGCGTGATGAATAAATCGTTCTTCTCCTTCTTTCAAAGAAATCGAATTCACTACACTTTTACCTTGGGCCACTTTCAAACCGGCTTCGATAATTTCCCATTTCGAACTGTCAATCATCAAGGGAACACGGGAAATATCCGGTTCCGAAGCGATCAAATTCAGGAAAGTGGTCATGGCATAAACGCCGTCGAGCATTCCTTCATCCATATTGATATCGATGATTTGTGCGCCGCCTTCTACTTGGTCACGAGCCACGGCAAGTGCTTCGGCGTATTTTTCCTCTTTTATAAGACGCAAAAATTTTCGCGAACCGGTTACATTCGTTCTTTCACCAACGTTTACAAAGTTGGTTTCCGGCGTAATGATTAACGGTTCAAGACCTGATAACTTTAAATATTTTTTTGTTTTTGACATATTTTATTTTTAAATCCTGCAAGGTTTTTTTTAAACCTTGTAGGTATGCTTTTCAAAGCGTGACAATTGGTCACGGTTTCCGTTTAACTTTTTATTTCAGTTGGTTACAATTTGTAGCCAACTTATTTTTTTATTCCATACGCCCAAAATTCCTTTTCATATATGCTGTGCGAAGTCTCCCGACTTCGTACCCAATCCTATATACAGTTCCAACTTTAGCAACTTACTAACTAGTGTTTGTTGCTCATTGGAATGGCTACGAAGTCGGGAGACTTCGCAGAGCATTCCGCCTTTTAGGAACTTTCATTTTTTAAAAGAACACTTCGAAGAGCTGGATTACAATTTGTAGCCAACTTATTTTTTTATTCCATACGCTCAAAATTCCTTTTCATATATGCTGTGCGAAGTCTGCCGACTTCGTACCCAATCCTATATACAGTTCCAACTTTAGCAACTTACTAACTAGTGTTTGTTGCTCATTGGAATGGCTACGAAGTCGGGAGACTTCGCAGAGCATTCCGCAGAGCATTCCGCCTTTTAAGAACTTTCATTTTTTAAAAGAACACTTCGAATAGCTGGGGTCGGGAGACTTCGCAGAGCATTCCGCCTTTTAAGAACTTTCATTTTTTAAAAGAACACTTCGAATAGCTGGGGTCGGGAGACTTCGCAGAGCATTCCCCTTTTAATAACTTTCATTTTTTAAAAGAACACTTCGAAGAGCTGGGGACGCTTGCGCTAGCGAGGGCTTTCGTACTTTTATTTATTTCGTTTATAAAATTCTTCTTTCACATATTTTTTTGCACCACGTTGTGCTTCGTCGATTAGAAAATAAAAATCTATAATTGTTGGTCTTACATTTCGTTTCAGTGAATATTCTTGAATTACTCGAACAGCTTTTCTAAAATTTTTGTCTCCAATTTCTTCTTCTACAAATTTTAGTTTTTTCGCAACTTTCATTACTACTAAATCTGGTTTCACGCAATCATAACCACTATCTAATAAAAAATGCAACAACGAAGTTGTTGATTGAAAAAATGGAATTTTATTTTCTTTTAGTGTTTTTAGCAATATGTCAAATCCGTTCCAAAAGTTTGCAATATCATCTTCAGTTTTAATTTCTTTCGGAATATTTATGTTATTCAGTAATTTATAAAATGAGCCAATCGCTTTTATTTTTCTTGCTAGTGTTACAATATGAAATAATTTTCCTTGTTGTCTAATTCCTTTTATGCTTTCCCAAGAATTATCTGCAATATCACAAGGATTTAATTTTGCGACTTTATCAATCTCAAAATTTTCAAATGCTTTGTCATAATTTCCAGATTTCAATATTTGCTCAACTAATTCAGAATTTGCATTTTGACTATAAGCGATTAAATATGCAAACGTTTTTAAAATTTCGTTGTCATTTTTAAAATCAGAAACGATTTTATTTTGTCTTCTATTTTTCTCAATACTAAAGTTTGGCTCGTTCTTATAATTATCAATTCTTTCAATTAGCAAATCGATTTCTTTGTAGAGATTTTCTTTTTCGTTCATTTTCGTTTCTGTTTTGGTAGTATGACTCACAACTCATAAATATATGCGATTTTTACATTTTCGCTTCCAAAACCCTTGGTTTATACTCCTTCGCCACTTCAGCAATTAATCGGATGTGATCCGGATTTGTGCCGCAACAGCCGCCAATAATATTGATTAAATTTTCGTCTAAATATTCCTTGATTTGCGTTTGCATTTCTTTTGGTGTTTCGTCGTATTGCCCGAAAGCGTTTGGCAATCCTGCATTGGGATGCGCCGAAACATTGAAAGACGTGTTTTGTGACAATTGTTTTAAATACGGTTTCAGTTGGTGCGCTCCAAGAGCACAATTGAAACCTACACTCAACAACGGAATATGCGAAATCGAAATCAAGAAAGCTTCCACGGTTTGCCCTGAAAGTGTTCTTCCAGAAGCATCAGTAATCGTTCCTGAAACCATGATTGGAATATCGATTTTGCGTTCGTCTTTGACTTCTTCAATGGCGAAAAGTGCTGCTTTTGCATTCAACGTATCGAAAATAGTTTCGACCAAAAGTAAATCTACGCCACCATCAAGTAACGCTTCGATTTGCTGTTTGTACGCCAAGCTCAAATCATCGAAAGATACGGCTCTGTAACCCGGATCATTTACGTCTGGCGACATACTTGCCGTTCTGTTGGTCGGCCCAATGGAACCGGCAACAAAACGAGGTTTTTCCGGATTTCGTGCGGTAAATTCATCGGCGACTTCGCGAGCTATTTTTGCCGATTGGAAGTTCAATTCGTATACAATATCTTCGAGATGATAATCGGCCATACCGATTGTGGTGCTCGAAAAAGTATTGGTTTCGACAATATCAGCTCCGGCTTCGAAATATTGCGCGTGAATAGCTGCAATCGCTTGAGGTTGCGTTATGGACAACAAATCGTTATTCCCTTTTAAGGAATACGGAAAGTCTTTGAAACGTTCTCCCCGAAAATCTTCTTCGGAAAAATTATAGCGTTGCAACATCGTTCCCATTGCTCCGTCGAGTACGAGAATCCGTTTTTTGATTTCTTCTTGAATTTTTGGCATTTTGTTCTTTTAAATTAAAATGTTCATCGCATTTTCTGATTAGCCCTGATGGAAGCGGAAATCCTTTTTTATACCTGACAGGTTTTAAAACCTGTCAGGTATAAAAAAGATTGCAACGTACAGCAGGAAATAGCTCCAAAAAAAGCTGCTGTTTAAAAAATTGTAAATGTTATCGTAAAAAGTGAGAAGATTTCTCGTGGTTATCTTTTCCCGATAATTGGGACAGAATGTAGCACCTTCTTTACAGATAAAGGGTTGCTAAGGTTTCATCGGGTCTTTCCCTCCGCCTTTCGTGATAACAATCAATAAATGTATGAACGCTGCAAATGTAATACTAAAAATTAAAATATGAAATAATTTCTATTCTTGCTTTTAAGAATCAACACTATGTACCGTTTTAAGATATTTTATACTGCGGAAAAATATCATTTATAAACCGCCCACAAGAAATAAAGTAGCGCCTTTTTATTCTAAAACGACAAATGGATCCTTGCTTTTTATAATTATGATTCGGGTGCTAGTGCAATCTCTAATCCTTCTAAAGCATTGGTTATATAAATCTGGCATCCCAATCGGCTGTTGTCTTTTACATTAAAGGCTTCTGAGAGCATGGCTTCTTCATCATCGTTTCTTTCCGGCAAAGTTACTTGGTTTAATACATAACACTGACAAGAGGCGCACATAGCCATCCCGCCACAAATTCCAATGGTCCCTTCTGGAGCCAATTCATAGGCACTCACGAGTTCCATAACATTCATGTTCATGTCTGTGGGTGCTAGTACTTCGTGTATTATTCCTTCTCTATCGGTAATTTTTATAGTTACGTCTTGTGTCATATAGTATTTATTTATGAATATTGATACCCAAAATTGTATCAAAATAGTATTAATCTATTGCCTTTACAACAGCTTTAGGTGCTTCCTTACGACTGCCATCGAATCCATCAATACCTGAAACGGTGGTGTATTTCATCAAATATTTTTTGCCGGGATTTATAATTTGGTAAGCCGCTTGACACATTAAAGTCGCTTCGTGGAATCCGCAAAGAATCAATTTCAGTTTCCCAGGATAAGTATTGACATCACCTATGGCAAAAACTCCGGGAATATTTGTTTGATAATCTAAGGCATTATTTACTTTGATAGCGTTTTTCTCGATTTCTAATCCCCAGTTTGCGATTGGCCCCAATTTTGGAGTTAATCCAAAAAGCGGAATAAAATAATCAGTTGGAATTGTTCGGTGTGCGCCATTTTCTTCAATTACAATCGATTCTAAATGTTCAGCACCATTTAACCCAATGACTTCGGCAGGTGTAATTAATTTTATTTTTCCTGCTGTTTTGAGTTCCTGCACTTTTTCTACCGAATCTAAAGCGCCTCTGAATTCGTTTCTGCGGTGAATTAAAGTCACTTCAGAAGCCACATTAGAAAGGAAAACACTCCAATCTAAAGCTGAATCTCCACCACCGGCAATAACTACTCTTTTGTTTCTAAATTTTTCTGGATTTTTGATAAAGTATTTCACGCCTTTGTTTTCGTAAAATTCAACATCTTGAATCAATGGTTTACGAGGTTCAAAACTACCTAATCCTCCGGCAATAGCCACTACCGAAGCATGGAATTTTTTTCCTTTATTAGAGGTTACAATAAAACTCCCGTCTTCCTGTTTCTCTAATGTTTCGGCTCGTTCCCCAAGTGTAAATCCAGGCTCAAATTGTTTAATTTGCTCCATTAAATTATTAACCAAATCTCCTGCCAATACTTCTGGAAAGCCAGGGATGTCATAAATAGGCTTTTTGGGGTACAATTCAGATAATTGCCCTCCAGGTTGCGGTAAACTGTCTAAAATATGGCAATTCAATTTTAATAATCCTGCCTCAAAAACGGTAAATAATCCCGTTGGTCCAGCCCCTATTATAAGTATATCTGTCTTAATCATTTTGTTTAATTTTTTTTCTCTATTCTACCTTTTCTGAAGGAAGGTGAGCAGAGAATGAGTTGCGTTATATGTTTTTGGAATATCTTTATTCAATATAATTTTTAACGAATTATATTTAATCCGCTGTCACAAAACCTGTTATTTCTGCGTATTTTATTGTTGTTTTTTTAATGTTTCAGTAATTTTGTTCATTTTCTGAACCTTTTCTTCGAAATCTCCTTTTAAAGTTTTGCGATATTCATTCAGGTTTTCGACCATTGAATTGATATCGTCCGGAATAATTTCTTCGAAAAATTCGCGTAATCTTTTAGCGGTTGTTGGCGATTTTCCGTTGGTTGAAATGGCAATTTTTACATTTCCTTTGGTCACGATCCCGCCTAAATAATAGTCGCACAAGGGTGGTGTATCAGCGATATTACAAATCAAATATCTTTTTCGGGATAAATCATAAACTCGTTTATTGACTTTTAAATCGTCGGTGCAAGCGATAACCATGTGGCGTTTGCGAAGCATCCAGCGATTGAATTTTTTATACGTCAGTTTTACCGAAGGATGTTTTTGCGCTAGTTCTTCTAATTGAGGTAAAAACTTTGGTGCAACTACTTCAACATTGGCGTTTGGACTGGATTTTAACATAAACGAAAGTTTTTCTAAACCCACGTTTCCTCCACCAACAATGAGCACATTGAGTTGGTGGAGTTTTAAAAAAATGGGGTATAATTCGTTCCTATCCATTATTCTCTTGCCCAAACTTTATTGGAGGCAAATTTTTCGTTAAAATTTTTTAACTTATTACTTTCTCGTACAACTTCGCCAATTACAATAATTGCCGGGGAACTCAAACTATTATCTGCGACCACTTTCGTAATTGTATTTATGGTTCCAACACCAATTTTTTCGGTGGGCATCGTTCCGTTTTGAATAATCGCAACCGGAATTTCGCCTTTAGATTCGTTTTGGAATAACGCCACGATTTGTTCGAGTTTGCTCATTCCCATCAAAATCACGACCGTTGCCGATGATTGAGCTGCGAGGGCGACATCTTTAGATAATTCCCTGCTAGAAGTTGTACCTGTAATCACCCAAAAACTTTCGGAAACCCCTCTTTTTGTCAACGAAATACCTTGATTTGCAGGAACGGCAATCGATGAGGAAATTCCCGGAATTACCGCCGTAGGAATCCCGAAACTTTCAATGTATTCGATTTCTTCGCTTCCGCGACCAAAAATAAATGGATCCCCGCCTTTTAGTCGCACCACGTTTCCGTAAGTAAGCGCATTGTCAACAATCAATTGATTGATTTGATCTTGCGAATATTCGTGACAGCCTTTTCTTTTTCCAACAAATAACTTGATGGATTTTTTGGGCGCATAGGCCAATATTTCTTCGTTTGCCAAAGCATCATACAAAACCACATTTGCATCGGCAAGCGCTTTTGCCCCTTTGATGGTAAGCAAATCCGGGTCACCCGGACCAGCACCTACTAAAGTTACTCTTGGTTTTATAATTTTATTCATTTGCTAAATCTTTGGCTCTGTATAATTCTATCGCTTCAAAAAAGGCTGTCGCATCTTGAATGTAAGTCTTAGCAAAGGCTTCCGAAGGTTCATTTTGGTTAATTTGGTAAACCAATTCTCTGAAAGTAGATTTCAATTTGATTTTGTCTGTCGCTGTAAAAACAGTGTCGAACAAATCGATGATTCCTGCGTGATGATTTGTTTTTTCGTTTTCGGCAAGCAATAATGCTTTGGCACCATTTACAAAACCAGCATAAGCAAGGTAAATTGCATCGGACCATTTTTTGTCCTCGAAAGCTTCTTGAGCGAAAGTCATTTTATCTTTGGCTTCTAGTATCAATGTCGTTACTAAATCAATTACAACGCCGGCGCATTCGCCCACACCAATCGCTTTTACATAATTATCGGCATTCCCCCAATCGACAAAATCGGCTTCCGTTAGATTGGTAACGTCCGATAATTCTTTTAATAATTCGAAAAAATATTTCTCCCCTTGGGCATCATAATACTCCAAAAAGGATTGTCCGTTGGCATTCGCCTCGAAATCATTCAAAATAAAACGCAACGCATCCGGACCACGACGACTCGGGATTTTAATTACTTTATCGGCAAATCTACCCGCTCCATTCCCTAAAATCCCTCCGCCCAACAATACTTGAAGTGCCGGAGCCACCAGTTTTCCTGAATTGATTGACATTCCTTGAAAACCAATGTGCGCCATATTGTGTTGTCCGCAAGCATTCATACAGCCGCTAATTTTTATGGCGATTTCTTTGTTATTAAAATATTGTGGATATTCCGTAGCCAAAACTCTTTCCAATTCCGTGGCAATTCCTGTGCTGCTCGCAATACCAAGATTACAAGTATCGGTTCCTGGACAAGCTGTAATATCGGCAGTAGAATTATATCCTAAAGAAACGAAATCTAATTTGGCCAATTCTTGGTAGAAAAAAGCTAAATCTTCTTCTTTTATATGACGGATAAGAATATCTTGTCTGAGGGAAAAACGCAATTCATTAGCTCCAAAATTTTTGATTAATTCTGCTAATAATCTGGCTTTATCGGTATAGAAATCGCCTAATGAAACTTTGATTCCAATGGCTACATAACCGGCTTGCTTTTGTTTAATAACATTCGAATTTTTCCAAACTTCGAAAGCGGCAACATCTTCGATTACCACTTTTGGAGCTACCAATAAAGGTGTTGCAATGGGAGCATCAAATGCCGTTGTGTCGATTTCAACCGTTTGGTAGGACAATGCTTCTTTCTCTTCTTCAACCAATTTCAAAAACGCATCTCTTCCTAAATCTTTGATTAAGAATTTCATACGTGCTTTCAAACGTTTGTTTCTTTCACCAAAACGGTCGAATATTCTTAGAACGCCTTCAGTTGTTGGAATAATTTGATTTACCGGAATAAATTCCGATAATAATTCGGCATGATGCGGCTGCGAACCTAATCCGCCACCCAACATTACTTTAAAACCTCTTTCGCCATTTACAATTTTTGGAATAAATCCTAAATCGTGTAAATAACTCAAAGCCGAATCTTTATCCGATGAGGAGAATGATATTTTGAATTTTCGTCCCATTTCCTGACAAACTGGATTTCTCAAGAAAAACTGGAACAATGCGTGTGCATAAGGCGAAACGTCAAAAGGTTCGTCAACATCAATTCCTGCTGTTTCGCTGGCTGTAATATTTCTGACGGTATTTCCGCAGGCTTCACGAAGTGTGATGTCACTTTTTTCTAATTCGGCCCAAAGTTCAGGAGTTCTGTCCAAACTTACGTAATGAATCTGAATATCCTGACGGGTTGTGATATGTAAACGACCTCTAGAATATTCGTCCGAAACATCTGAAATTCGAACTAATTGCTCACTCGATACTTTACCAAAAGGCAATTTGATACGAATCATTTGAACGCCTTCCTGACGCTGACCATAAACACCACGCGCTAAACGTAAGCTTCGGAAACGTTCGTCATCAATTTTTCCATCGCGGAACAAAGCAATTTTTCTTTCTAAATCGATAATGTCTTTTTGTACAATCGGATCTTCTATTTCGGTTCTAAAACTCTGCATAATTTTTTGTTGTTTTGTTGTTCTTGATTCTTTTTGTCGAAAATATTAGCAATCTAAAACTATTTTATAAACCCAACTCCTGCTGTTGTGTTTGTTGCCACATCTATCAAGATAAAAGCCCCGTTTGATTTATTATGATTATAAGCGTCAAAATACAAAGCTTTGCTTAACTTAATATTGACTTCGCCTATTTCATTAATGTTCAATTGAGTTGCTTCTTTTGTTCCTGAATAATCTGTAGAAATCGTGTTTTTCACACTATCTATTTTAGCCAAAACCCGATTCGTGTTATGCTGAACGATGTATTTTGTTCCTGCAACCAGCTTTTTGCTGTCCATCCAACAAACTGTAGTGTTGATGTCTTTCTCTATTCTTGGAAGTTCTCCTGATTTTACAATCATATCTCCGCGAGTTACGTTGATATCATTTTCCAATTCTAAAACTATTGAAGAGCCAGCTGTGGCTTCGTCAAATTGTTTGTCGAAAAAGTGAATTTTCGAAACTTTCGATTCGGTCAATGAAGGAAGTACTGTTACGGCATCTCCAACTTTAATATTATTTCCGTATAATTTTCCGGCATATCCTCTAAAATCGTGATATTCTTCTGTTTTTGGTCTAATCACTGTTTGAACCGGGAAACGAACTTCTCCTTTTTCGAAAACATCTTTTGGCTCCAAATCTTCTAAATGTTCCAAAACAGTTTGGCCTGTGTACCAAGGCATATTTTCGGATTTGTCCACCACATTTCCACCATTGATGGCACTTAACGGAATGTAACTTACCACTTGTTCTTTGAATGTGCTTTTGGCATTCAATGCTTCAAAATCAGCCTTGATTTTGTTATACACTTCTTCCGAATAATCAACTAAATCCATTTTGTTTACGGCAACAATCACCTCTTTTACACGCAATAAATTATTGATAAAAAAGTGACGGTAGGTTTGCTCAATAACTCCTTTTCGAGCATCAATCAAAATAATGGAAACTTGAGAAGTCGAAGCTCCGGTAACCATATTTCGAGTATATTCAACGTGACCTGGCGTATCGGCAATGATGTAACTTTTCTTAGCTGTCGAAAAATAAATATGGGCTACGTCAATCGTAATTCCTTGTTCACGCTCAGCAACCAAACCATCGGTAGCCAAAGAAAAATCAAGGTAATCGTATCCTTTTTGCTTGCTACTTCTTTCTATTGCTTCAATTTTATCGGTTGTCAACGATTTTGTATCGTATAATAATCTCCCGATTAATGTGCTCTTTCCGTCATCTACACTTCCTGCTGTTGCTATTTTTAAAACTTCCATTCTTGTTTTTGTTTAAATTTTAAAAGTTTAAGGTTTCAAGTCTTCCAAAAACACCCTAAGTAAACTTCTAAATTTGATTTTTTTATTTTAATGTTGAATTTTAAATGTCTAGAACAATTTATAATTCATAACTCATAATTATTTTTTAAAAGTATCCTTGTTGTTTTCTTTTTTCCATTGCGGCTTCAGAACGTTTATCATCTATTCTGGCACCTCTTTCGGAGATTGTTGAAGTCCTGATTTCGCCAACCACTTCTGCAATTGTTGCTGCATAAGAATCAACAGCTGCCGTACAACTCATATCACCTACGGTTCTAAAACGCACGATTCTTTCTTCGATTGCTTCATCTTCTTCTTGGTAAACAAAAGGAGAATGTGACCAAATCATACCATCACGAATAAATACTTTTCTTTTGTGTGAAAAGTATATGGATGGAATTTCAATTTTTTCTTGTTCGATATAACTCCAAACATCTAATTCTGTCCAATTCGAAATTGGGAAAACACGAACGTTTTGTCCATTTTCGATTTTACCATTCAATAAATCAAACAATTCCGGTCGTTGATTTTTTTCGTCCCATTGTCCAAAATCATCACGAACCGAGAAAATACGTTCTTTAGCTCTTGCTTTTTCTTCGTCACGACGAGCGCCACCAATACAAGCATCAAATTTAAATTCTTCGATTGCATCCAAAAGCGTTGTCGTTTGTAACATATTTCGGCTTGAATAACGACCTGTTTCTTCAATTACTTTTCCTTCGTCGATTGAATCCTGAACGTTACGAACGATTAATTCCAATCCTAATTCGGCCACCAATTTGTCTCTAAATTCGATAGTTTCAGGAAAATTGTGACCAGTATCAACGTGTAGCAACGGAAAAGGAATCTTTGCAGGGAAGAAAGCTTTTTGCGCTAAACGTACTAATGTAATCGAATCTTTTCCACCAGAGAAAAGCAAAACTGGTTTGTCGAACTGAGAAATTACTTCTCTGAAAATGTAAATCGCTTCGCTTTCTAAAGCATTTGTTTTTAATATTGAACTCATTGTATTTATTTAAAGATTTAAATGATTGAAAAAATTAAAGATTCCAACAATCATTTATAATTTATAATTATTTTTGGTGCAAGCCACATTCTTTATGGCTAGATTCCCACCACCATCTTCCGGCTCTTATATCTTCGTCAGCATTGATAGCTCTTGTACAAGGCGCACATCCTATACTTACAAATCCTTTTTTGTGAAGCGTGTTTTGTGGCACATTATTATTGTCAATATATTTTTGAACGTCTTCTAAAGTCCATTTCAGCAACGGATTGAATTTTATGATATCAAAATGAGCATCATATTCAAAAAGCGCTAAATCATTTCTATTTTCGGATTGTTCGGCACGTAAACCTGTAATCCAAATTGCATTTCCTTTCAAAGCTTTGGTCAATGGCGCTACTTTTCGAATAAAACAACACTCTTTTCGGTTTTCAACTGAATCGTAAAAACTGTTTGGACCTTTTTCTTCCAATAATTTCTCCACTGCCGAAGCTTCCGGAAAATAGACTTTAATTTCTTTTTTATACTTTTTCAACGTCTTATGAAAAACATCATAGGTTTCCTGAAACAATCGACCTGTATCCAAAGTAAAAATGGTAATCGGCAAATCATTTGTGGCGATTAAAGCCGTAATTACTTGATCTTCCTGTCCGAAAGAAGTTGAAAAAATAGCTTTTCCTTCGTACTCCTTAGCCAAAAAAGCAAGGGTTTCTTCAATCGAGAAACTGGCTGTTTTTTCTAATAATGTATTTACTATTGCCGCGCTCATTATCTTTTAATTTTAAATGTCAAATCTATTACCCTATCGGTTTGGTAGATTAGTCCGCAAAATTACTACTTATTTCTAAATAACAAAACAATATTTGGCTTTTTTGCAATTAATATTTATTTACTAAAGTCTATCAAATCCATAGGATAATAGTAAAATAATTGTACTTTTGCAAAAAAAATTTGATATGGATTTTCAAATAGGCTTAGTAATTGCAGGATTAACGGTTGGTTTTATAGTTGGATTGACAGGTGTAGGAGGCGGATCTTTAATGACTCCCATTTTATTGTGGTTTGGTATTCCCCCAACTACGGCTGTTGGCACTGATTTACTATATGCAGCTTTTACTAAACTAGGCGGTGTTTATGTGCATCATAAAAAAATGAATATTAATTGGACTATCACGGGTTGGCTTTCTTTGGGAAGTGTTCCTGCTGCTTTATTGACTTTGTGGATTCTTCATACCATGAAAACCGACACAACTGCAATGAATGCAATAATAAAATACAGTTTGGGTTGGGCTTTACTTTTTACTTCGGTGGCCGTTTTATTCAAAAAGAAACTCTTGGTGTTCTCGCAAAAACATGCTGGTGATAAATTTCATCGCGAGAGTAAAACCCAGAATTTCTTAACTGTCGCTATTGGCATAATGCTTGGAGCTACTGTAACCCTAACTTCAATTGGAGCGGGCGCTTTAGGAACGGTTACTTTATTTTTCTTGTACCCTCTTTTGCCGACCCCAAAATTAGTTGGAACCGAAATTGCCCATGCTATACCTTTAACTCTTGTTGCCGGATTTGGACATGCGTCAATGGGAAATTTAGATTTTGGTTTATTAGGTCAGTTATTAATGGGATCTCTTCCAGGAATTGTCATTGGAAGTATGTTGAGCGGAAAAGTACCAGACTTGTTCCTTAGAAATGCTATTGCGATAATGCTATTTTTCGTGGGATATAAATTGGTTTTTTAGCCACCAACTATTTCAGTACATCTAAAAAGTACAAACCTCAAATTCGCAAATTATAATTCAATAAAATATTTGAAATTTGCGAATTTTCGGTAAATTTTAAAATGCAATATCGGCCAAAGTGTTATTTTCCAATATCATCAGGGTATTATCACGCACTTCCATCATCAATTTGCGAACGGCACACAAGGATTCATCTGTGCAATCGTCGCATTTTTCATAAAAATTGTGACTGGCGCAAGGCAACAAGGCAATAGGTCCTTCGAGAATGCGATAGACTTTTGCCATATTAATATCTTTGGGTTCTTTGATCAAATAATAACCGCCGCCTTTTCCTTTTTTTGCTCCAAGAAAACCCGAATGGCGCAAGAGCAATAAAATACTTTCGAGAAACTTAATCGAAATATGTTCTGCTTTAGCAATTTCAGCAATAGCAACAGGAGTTTGATCTTTCTGGCGCGCCAAGAAAGTCAAAGCTTTTATTCCGTATTTTGTTTTTTTTGAAAGCATTTAAAAAAGATATAAGATTGAAGATTAACGATTTTTGATTTCAGATTTTAAAGTAATCCGAAATCTACATGTCTTTTATTGTTGCAACAAAAATATACTTTTTGATTTAAGAATAGTGAATGAAGATTAACGATTTTCGATTTACACTAAATCTGCTCCCGAACTTCGGAATAAAAATCTTTACGACAACGCCTGTTCCAAATCAGCAATAACATCTTTCACGGTTTCTAATCCTACTGAAACTCGTACCAAACCATCGGTAATACTTACTGCCAAACGTTCTTCGACAGATAATTTGCTATGAGTTGTTGATGCTGGATGCGTTACAATGGTTCTGGTATCACCCAAATTTGGAGATAGCGAACACAGTTTTATTTTATCCAAAAAGTTTCTGCCCGCTTCAAGACCTCCTTTTATTTCGAAAGCCACAATATTGCCGCCTAACTTCATTTGTTTTTTGGCAATTTCATATTGAGGATGTGATTTTAAGAACGGATATTTCACCCGATTTACGTTGGGATGCTGTTCTAAAAACTCAGCTACTTTCATGGCATTTTCGCAATGTCTGTCTAAACGAATTGCCAAAGTCTCCAAACTTTTTGATAAAACCCACGCATTAAATGGCGATAAAGAAGGACCCGTCAATCGAGAAAACAAATAGATTTTTTGAATCAATTCGGCATCACCAACGGTTATTCCTCCCAAAACTCTACCTTGACCGTCCATTAATTTTGTCGCCGAATGGATAACTAAATCAGCTCCCCATTTTATAGGCTGCTGCAAATAAGGCGTTGCAAAACAGTTGTCGATTATTAAAATTAAATTGTGTTTTTTGGCAATTGCTCCTAACAATTCCAAATCAATAATATCTATTGCTGGATTCGTAGGCGATTCCGCAAAAAGAATTTTAGTGTTTGGTTTGATAAAACTCTCGATAGTTTCCGGTTTATCAATGTCAAAATACGAAGTTTCAATTCCCCATTTTGGAAAATAATTGATAAACAAAGAGTGTGTCGCTCCAAAAACGCTTCCTGCCGAAACGATATGATCACCCGAATTTAACAAAGCCGCCAAGGTTGAATATACCGCCGCCATTCCTGAGGCGAATGCAAAGCCAGCAGATGCGCCTTCCATTTGGCAAACTTTATCCACAAATTCGTTAGTGTTTGGATTGCTGTATCGACTATAAATATTGCGCTCTTTCTCTTCGGCAAATGAGGCACGCATATCTTCGGCATCTTCAAATACAAAACTAGAAGTCAAGTACAAAGGTACTGAGTGTTCGAGATATTGAGTGCGTTCTAATTGATTGCGTATGGCATTGGTTTCAAAACCAAATTCTTGTTCGTTCATTCTATTTTTTTTAAAGTTTAAGGATGATGAATTTAGATTTTCGCTAATTCCATTCCGTTCAAAACTACTTTATAATGTATAGTTGCTGTTGGTTCCAATGTTTTAGAAACTGAACAGTATTTTTCGAAAGAAAGTTGGGCTGCTTTTGCGGCTTTATCTTCTTTAATATTTCCTTCCAAAAAGAAAACCACATAAATATCTTTGAATGGTTTTGCTTCGCCAACTTGAACGCGCTCGCCTTCAACCTCAGCTTTAAAAGAAGTAATTTCTTGTCTCTGTTTTTTTAAAATCGAAATCATATCGATTCCGCTACAGCCCGCAACGCCCATTAATAGCAATTCCATTGGACTTGGTCCCATATCATTACCTCCAAAATCAGGTCTGGCATCTACATTTACAATATGACCACGTTCGTTTTTCAATTCGAAGTGGAAGTTTTCGTTTACTCTGTTTAATGTTATTTTCATTGTTTTATTTATCTCCCGTTTCTATATTAATATTCCCGTTTAAATAATTCTTAATTATACTTTCAGCTTGTTCAAAATCTGATTCATCAACTTGTAACTTTACAGGATTTAAACCTCCCGAAGTGACAACCCAAGGCTCAATACTTGACATATATTCATTTTGGATAAATACTGAAATTTCTTTTTCTTCCAATAAATTTCTAACATTCATAGCCTCGAAATACGGGCCATTAAAGACTACTGTCATAACTATTACATGTGTTTTTGTTAAAATTTGAAATCAAAAAACGTTAATCTACAATCCTAATTCTTCTTTCCCCTCTTTGGGGGTTAGGGGGCTACCCTTTCTCTGACAATCTCAAAATATCCCCAAAAACTCCTCTCGCTGTCACTGCGGAACCTGCGCCGGCTCCTTGAATTACGATGGGTCTGTCGCCATACGATTCTGTGTAAACTTCAAAGAAAGAATCAGAACCTTTCAATCCGCCCAGCGCCGTATCCGAAGGTACGGAAACTAATTTAACTTCAAGGTTTCCTTTGTCATTTTGTAAATCTCCGGACAACTCTCCAATGTATCTCAAAACATGATTTGGTTCTTGTTCGGATTTTATTTTGTCATAAATTAGGTCGAATTCCTTTAATTTATGCAAGAAATCGGAAACATTTCCTTCTCGCAAATGTTCCGGAATCAGGTTTTGAATGCTGATTTCTTCAAATTCATTTTGCAAGTCTAATTCTCTCGCCAAAATCAATAATTTTCTGCCCACATCGTTTCCGCATAAATCTTCTCTTGGATCTGGTTCCGTATAACCATTATCGATAGCTTCTTTCAAAACTTCGCTAAAAGGAACATCTTTTGCCGAGAAATTATTAAATAAATAACTCAATGTTCCGGAAAAAACTCCTTTGATTTTGGTGATATTTTCGCCTGAAAGATGTAATAATTTTATGGTGTCAATTAATGGCAAACCTGCGCCCACATTGGTTTCATATAAATAAGACTTTTGGTTTTCCGCCAAAACTTTTCGCAAGTCTTTGTAAAATTTATAACTCAAGGTATTCGCCACCTTATTGGAAGAAATCAAGTCAAAACTACTTTCGGCCAATGTAACATAATTCTCCACAAACGTAGCACTTGCCGTATTGTCAATGGCAATTAAGTTCTCTAAATTATTCGCAGTGGCATAATCGATAACATCATCAATTGTGTACGAAAACCCATTGTTTTGAATCTCGTTTTTCCAATTTTGTGAAACTCCGTTTTTATTCAAAAGCAAGTTCTTGGAATTGGCAATCGCAAAAACATTCAACTTTATATCTTTTCTCTTTTCAATTGCTGAAGCCGATTCCAAAATTTGGTTAATCAAAGTTCCACCAACTAATCCGTGACCGAAAACGGCAATATTTATTTTCTTCGAAACTCCAAAAATCTCACCGTGAATAACATTTAACGCCTTGTTCAATTGTGATTTTTTGACCACCAAACTCACGTTTTTTCCCGTTACCGTATTGTTGAAAAGAATCGGAATGACTTTGTTTTTAATCAAAGCCGTGTACGGTTTATGAAAAGTGCTCAAATCCTGACCAATAATCGAAATCACCGAAACATCATCCGTAATCGAGATTTTGTTGACGTCTTTAGAATAGAAATCATTTTCGAATTCTTTCTCCAATTCAATCATCGCTTTTGTGGCTTGATTTGAATTTACAACTAGACCAATTCCTCGTTCAGAAGAACCTTGAGAAATGATGCTCACGCTAATATCATTGTCACCCATCACTCTAAAAATTCGAGCATCAACACCAGTTTTTCCTAACAATCCTCTTCCTTCTAAGTTGACCAAGGCCACATTTTCAAGAACCGAAAGTGTTTTAATTCCTTCTTTATTTGATTTTGAAGTGATTAATGTTCCTTGATTTTCATGGTTGAATGTGTTTAAAATTCGCAACGGAATATTTTTTTCCAAAAGTGGAATAATCGTTTTGGCATGCAAAATGGTTGCTCCAAAATTCGCTATTTCATTTGCTTCATTAAACGACAAACGATCAATTTTCTTGGCATCAGGAACTAAATCAGGGTTTGCTGTGTAAATTCCGTCAACGTGTGAATAGTTTTGAAGCTCTTCGGCGTCGAGATAATTTGCAATCAGGGAAGCGGTATAATTACTGCCATTCCTGCCTAAAGTCGTGGTGTCGTTATTGTTGTTAGAGCCAATAAAACCGGTAATTATATTAATGGCATCGCTATTTTTTTTGAAATATTGAACAACATTTTTTCTGGAAATTTGTTCCAATGGCTGGGCATCGCCAAAATGAGAATCCGTTTTTATCAACTCTCTTGAATCAGTAAAATGAGCGGCAATTCCCTTTTCTTGCAAAACTGCGGTTATTAATTTTGCCGCGAGCAATTCGCCTTGAGCCAATACTTGGTCTTTAATTTTTTCGCTATAATCGCCAATCAGACTTACCCCTTCAAAAAGTTTGTCCAAAATTGCGAACTCTTCCGATAAATCGACGTTGGTATAAATGTCCTGCTGATAGGTTTTGAAACTTTCTAATAAGGGCTTATAATTGCCGTTTTTAGCAGCAATGGTCAAAATATCTTCTAATTCATCCGTAGCATTTCCTCTTGCCGAAACGACAACAGCTATATTTTCGTTTTTACTTTTTTTATCGATAATAATATCCAAAACTTTATTTATTCCTTCTCCGTTAGCCAATGATTTTCCGCCAAATTTTAATATCTTCATTTTATTTTTTTTATTTTTAAAAACAACATCCAGTAAATTGTTTAATTGATCGTATTCCATTAAAAAAGCATCGTGTCCGTGCTGTGAATCAATTTCGCTATAGAAAACATTTTGTTTGAATTTTTTAATTTCTTGGTAGGTTTCCTTGTTTTCATTTGCCGTAAAAAACAAATCCGAATTGATTCCGATGATATAAATATTGGCATCGACTTCTGTAATTATTTTTTCAAAAGAAGTTCTGCCTCTAGTAATATCAATGGTTTTAAGCAATTGATTCATCATTTTATACGCCGAAAGCTGAAACCTCTTTTGCAGTTTTTCTCCATGATGATTAAGCCAGCTTTCCACTTGAAACGACTCAAAAGAATCAGTTGACGTTCTTTGGAATTTTTCTTTGAAAGATTCCGGTGTTCGATAGCACAACATTGCGTGAATGCGAGCATCTTCAATAGGTTTCGAAGAATTGTTCAAGATTTTTTCTTGCAGATAACAATTGGCAATCAACCAATCTGTAGATTTCCAATCGGAAGCAATCGGAATAAAATTATGCGTTAATTTAGGTTCTAAAGCGACCATTTCCCAGGCAATTCCGCCGCCTACAGAACCACCAATAATAGCGAATATTTCTCTGATTTTCAGAAATCGAATTCCTTCAATAAAAAGTCTGGCTATATCTCGTGCATTAAAATCCAGGTATTTATCAATGTAAGTCTTGTCGTAACCATTTCCCGGGACGTTAAAAGATAATATGGTGTATTTATTAGTATCGATTGTTTTGTTTTCGCCAATGAGACTATTCCACCAACCGGTTGAACCAATAACTTGGGAGTTTCCCGTCAAGGCGTGATTTACCAAAACAATAGGAGCGGTATTCAATGGTTGACCAAAAGCCTGAAAACTTAAGTTTAAGGTTGCATAAAATGCGCCACTTTCGGTGGTGAAATTTTGTAAAGTAATAGATGTTGGTTTATTTTCCAATTTTCAAATCTTTTATGATTTTTTGATTTGTGTCTGGAAATATTAGAAAGAAAGCTAGAAGTAAACTAGAAGAATTCTCGTAAGTTATCTTTCCACGCCAAGCGCGGTAGAATGCAGCACCTTCTTCGTTTACCGAAGGGTTGCTAAGGCTTCATCGGGTCTAATCCCTCTGCCTTTCTTTATAACATTTCAATACAGTTGTGAACTTAAAGGCACAAATTAACTACATTTTTTTTTAACAACCAAATTTAACACAGTTTGGTTTCTACATTTAAAATTAAAACCAGCATCGGAAAGAGTTTCTAAACAGACTCTCACCGTTGCTCGTTTTAAAATTCAAAACATTTTTATCCTACTCTTTTCAGATAAACAGCGTTTCGTTTTCCTCAGCATACATTTGATGAAACAAAGAATTTGGAACTTTACCTGATGCTGAAGTTTGTTTTAAATTAACCCCAAATTTGGTATGTGTGAATTCAATCTGATCTTTATCCCTAGTATTAGTTTTTATATTCAAACTTTTGAAAAACGGAATTACTTTTGAAATATATTTTAGTGTTTTCATAATGTTATATTTTTAGATGTTTTACTTTTTTATTTTAAAACACATTGAATTCAGTTTTCCCAAGTTCAAATATGTTACTTTTTATACTTTCAAATTTTCGAAAGCAGCCTTTAAATCGGCTTTCAAATCTTCAATGTCTTCTAATCCAACCGAGAGTCTGATTAAATCTTTGGTTACTCCTGTTGCGACTTGTTCTGCATCTGACAACTGCTGGTGCGTAGTGCTCGCCGGATGGATAATCAATGATTTTGTGTCTCCAATATTGGCCAAAAGCGAAAATAACTTCGTTTCATCGGCCACTTTCTTAGCAGCTTCAAAGCCTCCTTTAAGGCCGAAAGTTAGCAATCCGTTTTGTCCTTTAGGTAAATACTGTGTTGCCAAATCGTAATATTTACTGGATTTCAATCCCGGATAATTGACCCAGGCGACTTGGTCTTGACTTTCTAACCATCTGGCCAAAGCCAATCCGTTTTCGCTGTGCTTCTGGACGCGAATTGGTAATGTTTCGAGTCCCTGAATAATCTGGAAGGCATTAAATGGACTCAAAGCTGCTCCAAAATCCCGTAAACCTTCGATACGAACTTTAGCAATAAAAGCGGCATTTCCCAGCGCTTCGTGATACACTAACCCGTGATAACTTTCCGATGGTTCCGTAAATTCAGGGAATCTTCCGCTGCTCCAATCGAATGTTCCCGCATCGATTATGGCTCCACCAAGAGAAGTTCCGTTTCCTGCAATATATTTGGTCAAGGAATGAATCACAATATTGGCACCGTATTCAATTGGGTTAAGCAAATAAGGAGAAGGAACGGTATTATCAACAATGAAAGGAACTTTAAACGCTTTGGCTTCTGCCGAAATGGCTTTCAAATCCAAAACGTCTAATTTTGGGTTTCCTAAACTTTCTGCAAAGAATACTTTGGTGTTTTCATTGGCTGCTTTGGTGAAATTGCTTGCATCCGATGGATCTACGAACGTGGTGGTAATTCCCAATCTTGGCAAAGTTGCTTTCAATAAATTATAAGTTCCGCCATACAAACTGTTTGAAGCAACAATATGATCTCCCGTCTTCAGTAAAACTAATAATGAAGTTGCAATTGCTGCCGTTCCAGATGCGGTAACCACTGCGGCGATTCCACCTTCGAGCACTGCCAATCGTTGTTCCAGAATATCATTTGTTGGGTTATTTAATCGGGTGTATATAAATCCTGCTTCGGCAAGACCAAATAAATTGGCTGCGTGATCCGAATTATTGAACACATAAGAACTGGTTTGGTAAATAGGCACCGCTCTGGTTCCTGCTGTTTTAGTAACGTCGTGACCTGCGTGTAATGCGTTTGTTGCGAATTTTGGAGTACTCATAATTTCTTTAATTTTTAGATTTGATTTTAGACTTTAAACTGATTTCATTTCAGTTTTGTTTTTATTTAATTTATAAATGACTCGAATTGGGGACATAAAAAACAAAAAACCCTTTTAGAAATATCCAAAAGGGTTTTAAGTTGTGTTATAAACTTATACTTTCGGAATCAACAGACATAAATGCACATCATTACATTGGCACAAATCATTGATTTGACATTGCACGAATTCATTTGTTTCTGTTTTAAGTTGTTCATTTTATAGGTGTAATTAGTTTTTAATATAATTCAAAAAAAAACCTCCCGTTTTGTGGGAGGCTTAGCTATATAATTTTGATTTAAAATTTAAGCAACAAACGACCCACAGGATTTTTCCTGCATCGATTTATAAATATTGCAAACATTAAATTTCATTTTCTTTCTTTTGTTTTACAAATGTCTAAACTTTTATTTAGAAATCCAAATAAATTTAAAAAAAATATACACAAGTTAACAAAACCTTAAACAATCGATAATAATATAAAATACTGTATTTAATTTTTTAGGTCAAAAAAAAGTTAAGAATAATTTGCAATTCAAAATGGTTTCATACATTTGCACTCGAATATTAGAGGAAAAATTTGAACTGATTGCAACCTCGTTAAAAAATGCTAAAGCAGGAACCCTTCTTTAGTATTTCCCAGCAATCCTTTTTTTTCTCGTTTAATTTAAAAAACTATATTATTATGGCTTATTTATTTACGTCAGAATCAGTGAGTGAAGGACATCCAGACAAAGTAGCTGATCAAATCTCAGACGCATTAATTGATAATTTTTTGGCATTTGACCCTGAGTCAAAAGTAGCTTGTGAAACATTGGTAACAACTGGCTTAGTAGTCTTGGCGGGCGAAGTGAAATCTGAAACTTATTTAGATGTTCAAACTATAGCGAGAGATGTCATCAAGAAAATTGGTTACACTAAGAGCGAATATATGTTTGAAGCTAATTCTTGTGGCGTTCTTTCGGCAATTCACGAACAATCTGCCGATATCAATCAAGGTGTTGACAGAGCAAGTAAAGAAGAGCAAGGTGCTGGTGACCAAGGAATGATGTTTGGTTATGCAACCAATGAAACTGAAAATCTTATGCCTTTGGCTTTGGATTTATCCCATAAATTATTGCAGGAATTGGCGGTTATACGTCGTGAAAACAATGAAATTACTTATTTGCGTCCAGATGCAAAATCACAGGTAACTTTAGAATATGACGATGACAACAAACCATCTCGCATTGATGCCATTGTTATTTCGACTCAACACGATGATTTTGATGAAGAAGCTGCGATGTTGGCAAAAATCAAAAGTGATTTAGTTGGTGTTTTGATTCCAAGAATCATCAAAAACAATCCACAATATGCTCATTTATTCAACGATAAAATTACCTATCATATTAATCCAACCGGGAAATTCGTTATTGGCGGACCTCACGGAGATACAGGATTGACTGGAAGAAAAATTATTGTTGACACTTACGGCGGAAAAGGTGCTCACGGCGGAGGAGCTTTCTCAGGAAAAGATCCAAGTAAAGTAGACAGAAGTGCCGCTTATGCAACACGTCACATTGCTAAAAACCTAGTTGCAGCTGGTGTTGCCGATGAGATTTTAGTTCAGGTTTCATATGCTATTGGTGTTGCAAAACCGATGGGAATTTTTATTGAAACTTATGGCACTTCAAAAGTAAATTTGACCAATGGAGAAATCGCCAAAAAAGTGGAATCTCTTTTTGATATGCGTCCTTATTTTATTGAGCAACGTTTAAAGTTAAGAAACCCGATTTATAGCGAAACTGCTGCTTACGGCCATATGGGGCGTACTCCAGAAACAGTGACAAAAACGTTTTCTGCTCCGGGAGGAATCGAAAAAACTGTTACAGTTGAATTGTTTACTTGGGAAAAATTAGATTTTGTTGATCAAGTGAAAGTTGCTTTTGGATTATAGAGTTTAAGTGCAAAATTCGCAAAGAAATATAAAAGCCTAACTAAAATTTATTAGTCAGGCTTTTTAGTTTTTGGATTATCTGTAAGGACAAACTCTTTCATTAATTTTTTGTAATTTAGCTTTCCGGAAAATCGGATATCACGATTTACAAAGTTTGAGTAAACAGTATGAGTAAAAAACTAATTCTTCTGCTTTTAATATTGCCTTTAGTTTCTGCTTTTTCGCAAGAGCAAAGTCTGAAAGCACAACTTATTTCGACCCAGAAAATCGAAGCCGATACATTTGTTGGTTTTGATGGTATGGAAAACTTGTATTACATTAAAAACAATATTTTCTTTAAGAAGCATAAGGAGGAATTGTGGCAATATAAAAACCTTTCTTTAGGTAAAATCACAAAAGTTGAAATACAAAATCCAATGAAAATTGTTTTGTTTTATGAAAATTTCAACACCATTGTGACATTGGACAATCAATTGAGTGAAACTCAAAAAATCAATTTTTCTGAAAATAACACTCCAATACTTGCAGTGGCAACGGGAATTGCATCTCAAAACAGACTTTGGATTTACAATAGTCTATCACAACAAATTGGACTTTTTGACTATTTAAAAAATACATACCAATCAATAACACCTTCTTTTCAAGGAAATTTAAAATATTATTCTTCTGATTTCAATACTTTTCAATGGATTGATGACAAATTGAATTGGTATTCTTGTGATGTCTTTGGAAAAGTTTCTACTTTGGGAAAAGTTACTGATTTTGACCAAATTCAGGTTATCGCAAACCAAGTTTTGGTTTTTTCGAAAGACGGAAAATTACATCTTCAGGATTTAAGCAAGAACAGTATTTATACGATTGAAAATGTGGAAAAATCATTTAAAAATTTCTACTACAAAGACCAAATTTTGTCTATTTTTACCAATCAGGAAATTATAAATTATAAAATCACGATACCATAATGCACATAGCAGTAGCAGGAAATATAGGCGCAGGAAAAACAACTTTGACACGTTTATTAGCAAAACATTTTAAATGGGAACCGCATTTTGAAGACGTGGTTGACAATCCTTATTTGGACGATTTTTATCACCAAATGGAACGTTGGTCATTTAATTTACAGATTTATTTCTTGAATAGTCGTTTTCGTCAAGTGCTTCAAATTCGTGAAAGCGGAAAAAAAATCATTCAAGACAGAACCATTTATGAAGATGCTAATATTTTTGCTCCCAATCTTCACGCTATGGGCTTGATGACTAACCGTGATTTTCAAAACTATTCTTCATTATTTGAATTAATGGAATCCAAGGTTGAAGCTCCCGATATGCTTATCTATTTAAGAAGTTCCATCCCCAATTTAGTAAGCCAAATTCACAAACGCGGTCGTGAATATGAAAATACCATTTCTATCGATTACCTCAACCGATTAAATGAGCGTTATGAGGCTTGGATCCAGACTTATACCAAAGGAAAATTACTAATTATTGACGTGGACAACATTAATTTTGTGGATAATCCAGAAGATTTAGGAATGATTATCAATAAAATTGACGCAGAATTGAACGGGTTGTTTTAAGACACAAATTTTAATAAATAACTAAAATAAAAAAAATGCCTCGCAATAATTGCGAGGCATTTTTATGTAATTATAGAACAGAAATTACTATTTCAAAGCTTCAACTTTCGCTTTTACTTCTTCCAATGAACCTTCAAAAACCTGAACGTTTGCATTTCCTTTTTCAGAATTGGTTACCGTAGCTTTTGCTTTTCCGTTAGTATTGATGATTTCAACTTTAATATTTTTATCATTCATCCTTTTTTTAGCACAACATGCTTTTTCACCTTCAGTAGCAATGAACTTTCCATTTGCATCGTAATGTGACATACACATTTCTTTTTGCGCTGGAGTACATCCTATGGAATCACACATTTTAGCACATTCATCTTTGCTCATTGTGGCACATTTTGACAGGTCACATTTACCAATAGGCATTGCATCTTTTACGTTTATCATTGGACGTCTTGATTGTATTATCATCTCCATTTTACCGAATTTATTGAATTCATTAGTAGGATTTCCGTTTCCTAAAATCGGAGCAATTACTAATCCAATCAAACACGTTAATTTAATCAAGATATTCATTGACGGTCCAGAAGTGTCTTTGAATGGGTCTCCAACAGTATCTCCAGTAACCGCGGCTTTATGAGCATCAGACCCTTTAAAACTCATTGCTCCATCAACTAAAACTCCAGCTTCAAAAGATTTTTTTGCATTATCCCAAGCACCACCGGCATTGTTTTGAAAAATAGCCCAAACTACACCTGAAACAGTAACTCCAGCCATATATCCACCTAACATTTCAGCAACCATAGAGTTTGCAATGGCATCACCCATATAAACAAATTTACCTAGCAATACAATTCCAATAGGAAAACCAATTGTCAAAATTCCTGGCAATATCATTTCGTGTAAAGCGGCTTTTGTAGAAATATCGACACATTTTGCATATTCAGGTTTTCCCGTTCCTTCCATAATTCCAGGTATTTCCCTAAACTGACGACGAACTTCATTCACCATATCCATTGCGGCTTTTCCAACAGAATTCATTACCAATGCAGAGAAAACTACTGGTATCATTGCACCTACGAATAACATTGATAAAACGGGTGCTTTGAAGATATTGATTCCGTCGATTCCTGTGAAAGTTACATAAGCAGCAAACAAACCTAGAGATGTTAATGCAGCCGAAGCAATTGCAAATCCTTTTCCGGTTGCAGCAGTTGTGTTTCCAACTGAATCCAAAATATCAGTTCTTGTACGAACTTCTTTTGGCAATTCACTCATTTCGGCAATTCCACCAGCATTGTCAGATATTGGTCCGAAAGCATCAATTGCTAATTGCATAGCCGTTGTAGCCATCATTGCAGATGCAGCAAGGGCAACTCCGTAAAAACCTGCAAAAGAATAAGAAATCCAAATTGCAGCAGCTAATACAAGCACTTTTGGAAATGTAGAAATCATACCTGTTGATAAACCAGCAATAATGTTAGTTCCTGCTCCAGTTGAAGATTTTGCAACAATTGCCAATACTGGTTTTGTTCCCAAACCAGTGTAATATTCAGTAACTGATGAGATAATTGCACCAACTACCAATCCTACGATTGAAGCATAGAAAACTCTCATTGAAGAAATTTCTTTTATTCCTTCACCAAAGAAATTCATTTTCATTGTTGAAGGCAACATATATTTAATTAATAAAAAACAAGCAATAGCTGTCAGTATAATAGAAATCCAGTTTCCAAAATTTAATGCTCTTTGTACTTGTGCTTCTTTAGCATCATTATCAGTAATTTTAACAAACATTGTTCCAATGATAGAGGACAATATTCCGAAACCAGCAATAGCCATTGGCAATAAAATAGGTCCAATTCCACCAAAGGCATCTTGAATGTTACCACCCATATCTTTAATTACATAGTTTCCAAGAACCATCGTAGCAAGAACTGTTGCTACATAAGAACCGAATAAATCAGCACCCATTCCTGCAACGTCACCCACGTTATCACCAACATTATCTGCAATTGTAGCAGGATTTCTTGGATCATCTTCAGGAATTCCTGCTTCAACTTTACCCACTAAATCAGCTCCAACATCGGCAGCTTTTGTATAAATTCCACCTCCAACACGTGCAAACAAAGCAATAGATTCGGCTCCAAGAGAAAAACCAGCTAATGTTTCCAGAACAGTAGTCATGTCTTCGGATGAAGTCCAAACTCCGCCCATATATATAAAATAAAATAAAATAAAAAAACCTGTAAGCCCTAAAACAGCCAATCCCGCAACACCTAATCCCATAACCGTTCCGCCACCAAAAGAAACTTGAAGTGCTTTTGGCAAACTTGTTCTGGCGGCTTGCGTTGTCCTAACATTTGTTTTTGTTGCTATTTTCATACCCAAATTTCCAGCCAAAGCCGAGAAAATTGCTCCAAAAATAAAAGCAACAACAATTAATAAATGCGTGGAAGTTCCTGGTATAAACGTAATCCCAGCCAAAACAACACTTGCCAAAACCACAAATATTGTCAATAATCTATATTCTGCATTAAGAAAAGCCAGTGCACCCTCGTGGATATATTCTGAAATCTCTTTCATTTTTCCATCTCCAGCATCCTGTTTTAAAACCCAGGCTCTTTTAAAAGCCATAAAAGCTAATCCAATTATTGCCAATATTATTGGCACATAAATCATTATTGTATTCATAAAAATGTTTTTGGTTAGTGTTGATTTTACAAATGTAACAAACCTAAATAAATAAAAAAGCAATATTCTATACAGAATATTGCTTTTTTGATAAAAATTTTGGTAAAAAATTATTTTATACTAAACAATCCTTTTGGTTTGTTTTCGATTTCTTCAAAACGCTTGGTACATTCTTCTATAATACCGAATGCTTCGTTTATATCTCCCCAGCCTTCTACATCGACCACCTTGTGTTCAAGATCTTTATAAACCTGAAAGAAATGTTCGATTTCTTTTAATAAATGCGGATTAACATCTGATAAATTTTCTAAAGAATTCCAGATTGGATCTGATACTGGTACACAAATTATTTTTTCGTCTGGTCCTTTATCGTCAGCCATGTGAAAAACACCAATTGGTTTTACTTCCATTACACATCCTGGAAAAGTGGGTTCATTAATTAAAACTAAAACGTCCAATGGGTCACCGTCTAGAGCCAATGTTTCTGGTATAAATCCGTAATCAGCAGGATACATCATTGACGAGAATAACATTCTGTCAAAACGCATCCTTTTTATTTTGAAATCATATTCGTATTTATTTCTACTTCCTCTTGGTATTTCGATTAAAACATCGAAAGTTTTTTTTCTGTCTGCAGTCATTACTTTTTATATATTTTTTAATTACGCTTGCAAAAGTAAGCAAAGCATACATTTTTACAATAAAAATCAGGTATTATCTATTGGTTAAATGTTAATAATACAACACATTAATAAGTAATGGTTCTATTTCTTTTTTGCAAATAGTAATGCCACAAAAGAAAAGTGGCAACAGAGCGATACGGACTCCATTTTGAAACATAAATTTCCATTTCTTGCTTGTCATGAATATCAAGTAACTCTTTTATTGTATTTACTACCGCAATATCGCCAAGCGGAATTATATCTGGTGCCTGAAGTGAAAACATTAAATAAACATCTATGGTCCAATTGCCAATTCCCTTAATTTTGATTAATTCTTCGCGAACTTGTTGAGCAGATTTAGTTGCAAAACTTTCTATATCAATTTGATTATTGATTATCGAATGGGACAATGCTTTTATATAAGAAGTTTTTTGACAACTTACGCCAATATTCCTATACTCTTCATCTGAAAAAGCAAACAATGATTCCGGTTGAAAGTTTATTTCTTTGGCTTTTAGTTTTAAAAAAGTTGCTTTGGCAGAATCTATTGAAACCTGTTGTTCGAGAATTAATAACACCAAGGTTTCTAAACCCTGGGGTCTTTTTGGAATCATCGGCAAACCATATTTATCAATAATATGATTGAAAATATTGTCTTTTTCTAAAAGATATTTGACAGCTTCTTGCACGTATTAAAAATAAAAACCATAGGAGATTTTAGTGGCAAATTTATTGGCATTGGGGATATTTAAATAATTGCCTCTCCACGAAAAATCAACACGGAAAAATTTGAAGATATTTCCAATTCCTGTGCTATATTCCCAATACACTTTATCAGGAGCATTGTAAACTAATCCCGAAGCATTTATCGTTCTGTTTTCATTCGAAACTGTTCCGTAAACTGATTTTATACCAATGTTTTCACGCCAATTTAGTTTTCGCATAAAAGGAATTCTGGCAAAAAATCGTCCTTGAAAGTCGTGATTCCACTTTAAAGTCACATATTGGTCTGAAACAAATTCGTAATATTGAAGATTGCTAAAAGTATTTGAAATGTCAAAAAGAGATTGATTTCCAGGCACAACACTTATTAATCCTAACGGAACATATCCAAATGTTTTCCCCATTTCAACTGTAATATCTGAGCGTCCCAATGGTCCAATAATGATGGGTTGCTTATAATAAAGCTGTAGTTTTTTATACTCAAAATCACTTGAAAGCAATCCTTTGAATCCTTGACTGTAGGTCAGAAAAAGACTGGTAAAAGGACTGTCTGTATTATATCTTTCGACTGAGAAACCAATAGGTTTTCTGTTTGGAGTATATTCAACCTTGAGATTAAATTCAGATTGTTTTACTTGACTTTTTATGGTTGTCTGTGATAAATCTGTATAATAATCCAAGCTAAATTCAGGACTAGCCGATATTAAAGTTCTGTAAGTGACACCAGCTCCAAATGTTAGATTTTTTAATGGTTCAATTTCAACCTGAACATTACTCAAATTGACATTTGTCAGTTTATTGTTGCTGCCAAAAGTCAATAATCCTGAGGAAGCGTTACTGCGTCCCAATATATCATTTGTAGTGGTGAGAGACGCCCCAATTTGTTCAATATCCCTTCGATTTCCGGCTGCAATAATAACTCTATTTTTAGGCTCAACAATCCATTTTCCGGTTACTCCATATTTGACCTTATCATCTACTAATCCATAAGCAATATAAGTTTGTAATCGCCAAGGATCATTGGGGCCAAAATAAGTTCTTACTCCAGTTTTCAATCTCAATCCTTCGACTGAATTTTGTCCAATCAAAGAATAAATTGGTCCATAATCTAAATTACCGTGATGAATGTAACCACTGTCAAAAATCTGGACTAAATTATAGATGTTTTGGAATTTCTTAACGGTTTGAAGGGTGTCGAGCATTTTATAAATCCCTTTTTCGTCTTTGGTTAAATTTTCGAATCGGTTTTCCTGCCAATAATCTTCTGATTTATTATAGACTTCTTTGTCATAATAATTCACATCCTCTTTGTAAAATTTCTCTGGCTTTTCGTTGTTGAATTTATGGTCTCTAAAGAAAGTGGTTCTTTTTCCATAAACTCCTTTAGAATTTTCTTTTTTGTTTAGAGCAAAATCCGCCATCATATAATCTTTGGACAAAAGAAAGATAGAATCATTCAAAACTTCAAATTCCTGTTCGATATAGATATCTTTTACCCAGTTAATATTGGCACTTTTAGTAGCTGCCATATTAATGTTCTTAAGAGCAAATGTGGTATCGCTTACCCAAAAATCGCCTTTAAAAGTCAATTCGTTTTGACGCCTTGGATAAAAAACAATGTTATAACACCATTTTTTATCAATATAGGCACTATCCCTTAAAACATAATTATAGACATCAATTCCGGTAGTAGAAATAGGACTGGTGAAACTTTTATCAAAAAAGGTAATATGATTATTATACACATCAAAGTCAGTATATAAATCATTTACAAAAGCCAAAATTTGTTGGTTTCCGTTGAATCCAGAAGTTTTGTTAGCTTTTACTTTTTCTTTTACTTTCTTTAATTTATTGTCTCCATAAACATCTGACAAAGCTTCGTTTATAAAAATAGGTAAATAGGTTTTACCCGTTATTTTTGATGTATCTACGTGCTTGAAAATAAATTCCATCCCTTTGAAAAGCTTTTTTTTCATGTAAGCACTATCAATAGTGTTCATATCAAACTCAATCTTTTCATACTTCTCCATTTGGTATTGGGCGAATAAATGCAACCCGTTTTTTCGTCTATGCTCCCAAATTTTTCTAAGAATATCTAAAGCCGGATTGTTCTTTTTTGAAGTTTTACCTCTATAAATCACCACTTCTTTTAAAGATTCAATTTCTTTTAATAGAATTTTAAAATTATAGTTGACTGATTTTTCCAATTCAATTTCCTTATCTGAATATCCCACCGAAGTAATTACGAGTGTTGTGTAGGCTTTTGGAGATTCTAAATAAAAAACCCCATCTTCATTACATACAACACCTTCGCTTGAGTTTTTGAAAGCCACATTGGCAAAAGGTACAGGATGATTTAATTTATCCACAACTACGCCGCTAACTTTCGTTTGGGCAAAAATAGCGCTTGCAGAAGCAAATAAAAAGAATATATAAAAAAACGCTTTTTTTTTCATAATAAAAAAATTCATCAAATATTAAGATTCTGATGAAGTTTCAAATATAATTAATTGCTGATATTAGATTTTATAATGTCTCTAATATAAGGAAAAGTTTAACACCTATTTATACATGACTTTTTTTACTGCTTTGATAACATCGTCAGCATTTGGCAACCATTCTTTCAGTAAAACTGGTGAATATGGCGCAGGAGTATCTGCTGTTGTAATACGTTGAATCGGAGCATCAAGAAAATCGAAAGCACGTTCTTGAACAATATAAGCAATCTCCGATGAAACACTTGCAAAAGGCCAGGCTTCCTCAAGAATTACTAATCTATTCGTTTTTCGCACTGAAGTTAGAATCGTTTCGTGATCCATAGGACGGACTGTTCTTAAATCGACAATTTCACAAGAAATTCCTTCTTTTTCTAATTCTTCGGCAGCGATAAAAGCTTCTTTTATAATTTTTCCAAAAGATACTATCGTAACATCAGTTCCTGCTCTTTTTACATCCGCAAGACCAATAGGAATAGTATATTCTCCTTCTGGAACTTCGCCTTTATCACCATACATTTGTTCTGATTCCATAAAAATTACTGGATCATTATCACGAATAGCAGATTTTAGCAACCCTTTAGCATCATAAACTGTTGATGGAACCACCACTTTTAGACCCGGAGTATTAGCAAACCAATTCTCTAAAGCTTGTGAGTGTGTTGCTCCAAGTTGTCCCGCTGAAGCCGTTGGTCCACGAAAAACAATAGGAACATTAAATTGCCCACCGGTCATTTGACGCATTTTGGCAGCATTATTTATAATTTGGTCAATACCAACCAGACAAAAATTGAAAGTCATATATTCAACGATTGGTCTGCAACCATTCATTGCCGAACCTACTGCAATTCCGGTAAAACCAAGCTCAGCAATTGGCGTGTCGATAACTCTTTTTTCTCCAAATTCAGCAAGCATTCCTTTTGATGCTTTGTAAGCACCATTGTATTCAGCTACTTCCTCGCCCATCAAATATATAGACTCATCGCGACGCATTTCTTCACTCATTGCTTCGCAAATGGCTTCTCTAAATTGTATTGTTCTCATTTTTTTCATTATGTGTGTAATTTTCGAAAGGCAAAAATAAATATTTAATATCACTTTACACCTAATTTATGTTTAAAATAACAGGGGGGCATTCTTGCTATTCACTATATCCAAGCACAAAGCATCGAATGTCTTTTTAATAAGGATTACGAAATCGATATAACGTCTAAAATATTATGCACGCATAGTATATTATCCGAATTAATATTATAATTTTGTGCAGGAAATTTTGAAAATAAAATCTATAATTATGAAAATATTAGTTTGCATCAGTCACGTTCCTGATACTACTTCAAAAATTAATTTTACTAATAATGACTCACAATTTGATGCTAACGGAGTTCAGTTTGTGATTAATCCCAACGATGAATATGGCTTAACTCGTGCTGTTTGGTTTCAGGAGCAGCAAGGCGCAACGATAACTGTTGCCACTGTTGGCGGACCAGAAACAGAGCCTACTTTAAGAAAAGCATTGGCCATTGGCGCAAACGATGCGATTCGGGTAAACGCAACTCCAACTGACAGTTTTTTTGTTGCCAAACAGCTTGCCGAAGTGATAAAAAATGGCGCATACGACATCATAATTGCCGGAAAAGAATCATTGGATTATAACGGCGGCATGGTTCCCGGAATGATTGCAGGTATTCTTGGATATAATTTCCTGAATTCCTGTACCGATATAATTGTGGATGGCAATACTGTAAAAGCAATTCGCGAAATTGATGGCGGAAGAGAAACCGTTTCAACAACGTTGCCTTTAATCATTGGCGGACAAAAAGGATTGGTCGAAGAAAAAGATTTACGTATCCCGAATATGAGAGGAATTATGACCGCCAGAACAAAAACTTTGACTCTTGTTGAACCTGTAGATGCTTCTGTAAATACTAAAGCCGTGAAATTTGAAAAACCTGCACCAAAATCAACTGTGAAATTAGTATCTGCTGATAATTTGGACGAATTAATCAACTTATTACACAACGAAGCTAAAGTTATTTAATTACGAATTAAAAATTACGAATTACGAATTTTTGAAATCTTTAAATTTTTCAATAATTTAATCTTTAAATCACAGAATTATGTCAATATTAATATATGCAGAATCCGCAGAAGGAAAATTCAGAAAAGTAGCTTTCGAATTGGCTTCTTATGCAAAAAAAGTAGCTGAATCATTAGGAACAACTGTTACAGCAGTAACAATAAATACTACAGACGTTTCAGAATTATCAAAGTACGGAGTCGACAAAGTTTTGAAAGTAACTAACGACAAATTAGCTGGTTTTTCTGCCAAAGCGTATGCCGATGTTATCAAACAAGCAGCGCAAAAAGAAGGTGCAAAATTAATCCTGCTTTCGTCAACTACTGACAGTATTTATCTTTCGCCATTGGTTGCCGTTTCGCTGGAAGCCGGTTTCGCTTCAAATGTAGTGGGATTGCCGGTGAGTACTTCGCCTTTTCATGTTCGAAGAAATGCCTTTTCATCCAAAGCTTTTAATATCACCGAAATTTTGACCGATGTAAAAATTCTTGGTCTAGCCAAAAACTCATACGGCATTTTTGAAAATGCATCGGCTTTAACAACCGAAGATTTTAATCCTCCTATTGGAGAAAATGATTTTGGAATAAAAGTAGAATCTGTAGAAAAAGTTTCAGGAAAAGTTTCCATTGCTGATGCCGATATTGTAGTTTCAGGAGGTCGTGGACTAAAAGGTCCTGAAAACTGGGGAATACTTGAAAATTTAGCCGAAGTTCTTGGCGCTGCAACTGCTTGTTCAAAACCAGTTTCCGATTTAGATTGGAGACCTCATTCAGAACACGTTGGGCAAACCGGAAAACCTGTTGCGGCTAATTTATATATTGCCATTGGAATTTCGGGAGCGATTCAACACATTGCCGGAATTAACGCTTCAAAAGTAAAAGTGGTCATAAATTCAGATCCTGAAGCACCATTTTTTAAAGTTGCCGACTATGGAATTATTGGAGACGCTTTTGATATTGTTCCAAGATTAACTGAAAAACTGAAAGCTTTTAAAGCACAACATTAATAATTTTTTAATTCTAGTCCCAAAACTAGCTACCTACAATTAAGATATTCGTATCTTTGTTTTAGGTAGCTTTTTTGTTCAAATTTTTTTGATTAGAATTGCATTTTATTTTTCACTGAAAAAATTAATTAATAAAGCACCAGATGCTTTTCATATAAAGAAAATGAGCTTAGTCAAATTATCCATAAAAGGAATTTCATACAGTCAAACCCAAAATGGCGCTTATGCCCTGATTTTGAATGAGGTTGACGGGGAGAGAAAGTTACCTATTGTTATTGGTGCTTTCGAAGCTCAATCCATAGCAATTGCTTTGGAAAAAGAAATAAAACCACCTCGTCCTTTGACACATGATTTATTCAAAAATTTTGCCGATCGCTTTGACATTGTTGTAAAACAGGTGATTATTCACAAACTGGTTGATGGCGTTTTTTACTCCAGCATCATTTGCGAAAGAGATAAAATCGAAGAAATTATAGACGCCAGAACTTCTGATGCCATTGCATTAGCCTTGCGATTCAATGCACCTATTTTCACTTACAAAAACATTTTGGACAAAGCCGGAATCTTCCTGAAATCAAACCCATTGGATCCCAATAAAGATTCTCAGGAAATAGACGATGTCCTTTCTAATCCTGAAACTTTCAGACAAGGAGAAGAAAGTAATCAATCTGGCGAAACCTATTCAAAACATAGTTTGCAGGAATTAAACGAATTACTGGATCAGGCTGTAGAACACGAAGATTATGAAAAAGCCGCCAAAATTAGAGACGAAATTTCTAAAAGGGAATCGTAAAAATCGTTTAACTACTAATCGAACAAACAATGAAGCAGTACCTAGATTTAGTAAAACACGTTTTAGAAAGCGGAAATCAAAAAGGAGATCGAACAGGAACGGGAACAAAAAGTGTTTTTGGTTACCAAATGCGTTTCGATTTAAACGAAGGTTTTCCGATGGTGACAACCAAAAAATTACACCTAAAATCCATCATTTATGAATTGCTTTGGTTCCTGAAAGGCGACACTAATATTGAATATCTTCAGGAAAACGGAGTGAAAATCTGGGATGCCTGGGCTGATGAAAATGGTAATTTAGGGCCAGTTTACGGTCACCAATGGCGCAACTGGAATAGAGAAGAAATAGACCAAATCTCGGAACTTATCAAAGAACTAAAAACCAACCCAAACAGCAGAAGAATGCTAGTTTCGGCTTGGAACCCAAGTGTTTTGCCGGATAATTCAAAATCATTTTCGGAGAATGTGGCCAATAATAAAGCGGCTTTGCCTCCTTGTCATGCTTTTTTTCAATTTTATGTTTCTGACGGAAAATTATCTTGCCAATTATACCAGCGAAGCGCCGATGTTTTTCTTGGCGTTCCTTTTAATATAGCTTCTTACGCCTTGCTGACAATGATGATTGCACAAGTTTGCGGGTTTGAAGCAGGCGAATTTATTCACACTTTTGGCGATGCGCACATATACAACAACCATTTTGAGCAAGTCGAATTGCAATTGTCACGTGAACCAAAATCATTACCAAAAATGATTTTGAATCCAGCTATAAAAAACATTTTCGATTTTACTTTTGAAGATTTCACTCTCGAAGGTTACGAACCACATCCTTTGATAAAAGGAAGTGTGGCGGTGTAAAGTTTCTTAAAAAATAATAACTACATTTATCATCCCAATCCGGCTAAATTATTAGATGGATTGTGATGATTTTGTTAGATCAATACAAGTTAACAGCAAGTCGGCACACACGAACTCAAAATCAACTTTAGATGAATTCCGAGCAAATACGAAAAAGAATTTGGGCGATTGCAGATGGTGTTCACTATAAATAGAAAACTTAACAATCAAAACAGACAGAGCTGGTAAATTGCTAGTAATCGGTCTGACAAATACTTATTACTTAGAGAATGTTACCAAAGAAAAAACGCTGCTAGAATTACAAAATCTAAAAGAATATTTTATGTGCTTGAGGTCACAGTTTGAAGAGTTTCAAAACTTAATTTCTCTAAATAATTTAACGATAAAATATCATATAACAATTGCCGACGGAAAAAATGCAATTGAAATTTGTTCTGAAATTAATGGCGAATTGAATTGGTATCTGTAATTAATATCCTGATAGGCAGATTTACTTCGTCAGTTCACAATCGCTCGATCGCAATCTGTGATTGCTCCGCAAAGTCTCCGACTTTGAGAATGTGTTTATCAGTCTTTGACTGAAAAAAAATCAAATAACACAAAACTAAATCGGTTAAAAACCGAAAACTACCACCTCAAAGTCGAAGACTTTGCGGAGCGATAGAAACAACTACTAGTAACAAAAAATCCGTGCCGAAATAAATCGGAACGGATTTTAATTTTTAAGAAAAGAAGATTAAACAGTTAAAACACCGTTTTCTGCTCCTGCAAATTCATTCCATTTGAAAGAATCCGCTTCGCTTTCGTTTACGTAAGCACCATCAATTAGGTACTTGAATTCGTAAGATGAGTCTTTTGCTAAATCAAAAACACCTTTGAAAGTTCCGTTTTTTAATTTTGACAATTCGCCTTCTGCTGGATTCCAATTATTGAAATCTCCTACAACTGAAGCTGTATTTGCTTCTTTTGCTTCTACCGAAAATGTAACTTTACAAACCGGTTTTGTTTTTATAACTTGTTTCTTTATTGACATAACTATTTCATTTTTAGAATTATGGAGCAAAGAAAACAAATTCTAATGAACATTCAAAAACTGAAGTAAAGTTTTGGGAGATTAGCAAAAACCCTCTTAAATTTTAAACGTATTCTTATATTTCAATGGTAAAAAAATTTATATTCTAAACCAGCAAACGTTTTCTCTTTAAATAATCTTAGATAAAAAATAATAAAATTTCAAAATATATTTTATCTTTATAATCAAAATCTTGTTATATGGAAAAAGAACAACACGAACTATATGAATACGCCAGAAAAAGATTAAACCAAAAAAAAGCGCTTTATTTTCATTTTGTCTTGTTAATTTTAGGCAGCATATTTATGAGTATAGCAAATTATTTTTTAGTTTTTGGATATACTTCTAATTGGTCAATTTGGATAATAACATTTTGGCTTTTTTTGTTTCTTCTGCATTTTATAAAAGTATATATTACAGATCGTTTTATGAATAAAAATTGGGAAAGAGAACAAGTTGATCGCCTTGTTGGGCAACAACAAAGAAAAATTGACCAGTTGCAAACACATATAGAGGAAGAATCTTCTAAAAAACCACAATAAAAAATGATTATTATGATTGCGGCTGTTGCCGAAAACAGTGCCTTAGGGAAAGACAACAATTTACTTTGGCATTTGCCTAGCGATTTCAAAAGATTCAAGGAAATCACTTCTGGACATCACATTATTATGGGAAGAAAAACATTTGAAAGTTTCCCCAAACCGTTACCAAACAGAACTCATATTGTTATTTCACGTCAAAAAGACTACCTTCCGGAAGGCTGTATTGTCGTTGAGAATTTAGAAAAAGCCATTGCTATTTGTCCAAAAAACGAAGATTCATTTATTATAGGTGGTGGCCAAATTTACTTAGAATCCATTCCTTTAGCAGATGAGCTTGATATTACACGCGTGCATCACTCGTTTGAAGCTGATGTTTATTTCCCTGAGATAGATTCCGAAATATGGGAATTAACTTCCGAAATCTTTAATCCAAAAGATGACAAACATCTTTATGAATATACTTTTCAAAAATACACTCGAAAAAAATAAAATTTTTTATCCAATAATCTAGTTTACCTTTGCTTCAAATTTTAAAAAATGTCAAAAAACATAACACCTTATAAAGATTCTACTTTAAGTAAAAAAGAGCAGGTTGCTTCAATGTTTGATACCATTTCTGGGAATTATGATAACCTTAATCGGGTTATTTCGTTCGGAATTGATGTAAAATGGCGCAAAAAAGTCTTGCAAATTATAGCTAAATCTAATCCAAAAACAATTTTGGATATCGCAACCGGAACTGGTGATTTGGCAATTTTGATGGCACAAACTAATGCTGAAAAAATTATTGGATTGGATATTTCATCAGGAATGCTGGAAGTGGGGCAGCAAAAAATTCTGGATAAAAACTTGTCTAAAAGAATAGAAATGGTTTTGGCCGATTCAGAAAACATGCCTTTTGAAGACAACTATTTTGATGCTATCACAGTAGCTTTTGGAGTTAGAAATTTCGAAAATTTGGAAAAAGGATTGGCAGAAATTTTAAGGGTTTTGAAACCAAATGGCGTGTTTGTCATCCTTGAAACCTCGATTCCGGAAAAAACACCATACAAACAAGGCTATACTTTTTACAGCGAGAACATCTTGCCAATTATTGGAAAATTGTTTTCAAAAGACAATGTTGCCTATGGTTATCTATCAGAATCAGCGGCGGCTTTTCCTTATGGCGAGGCTTTGAACAATATTTTGAAAAAAATTGGGTTTATAGATGTAGTTGCTTTGCCACAAACATTTGGTGTGGCTACAATTTATTCAGCTTCCAAGAAATAATATGAGAAAAATTGTTGTTTTAATTTTATTAGTCATAGCCATAAAAGGTCATGCGCAAAATCCTAATAAATTATTTGGAAAAGATCCCCTTATTAATCTGGAAAATTTTCAAAAGCAACGATTGTATTTCGGCTTTTTTCTTGGTTTTAATTCCTATGATTTCAAAATAGATTATAAAACCGTTAGCCAAGACATTCAAGTTGACAAAACAACCGGTTTCAATGTAGGGCTTATCGCTGATTTGAAACTTCAAGAATACATTCGCTTACGATTTGAGCCTGGATTATATTACACGCAGAGGAATTTACACTATCCCGCAAGCTATTTCCAGACAACACCCACGCCTTCAGACATGTTCAGGGAAGTAAACAGCACTAACCTTCATTTTCCGATATTACTTAAGTTTTTATCACTAAGAACCGGAAATATTAGGCCTTATTTATTGGGTGGAGTTTCGGCAACATTAAATTTGTCAAGCAATTCGAAATCTATTGATGATAACTACGAACAGCGCTTCAGAGTGCACCCTTGGACTACGAATTATGAGATTGGTTTTGGCATTGATATTTTTTCGGAATATTTTATATTTTCTCCCTCCATAAGAGGTGTTTTTGGATTTAATGACGAATTAATTCGCGATAATGACCCTAATAGTCCTTGGACTGGCAATATTGAATCGATAAAAACCAGGGCTGTTTTTATCAATTTTGCTTTCCATTAATAAGCGGCTAATTGTTTCTACTAAACTCACTCAAAATAATTGCTGCAGCTGTAGCCACATTTAAACTTTCGGCTTTTTGAATAGTACCAAAACGTGGAATTGTAAGTCTGTTTTTAATTAATTTTTCAAGTTCTGATGAAATTCCATTGGCTTCATTTCCCATAATAATAATTCCTTCTTGGGGCAGCTCCGTCTTATAAATATTGTTTCCATCCATAAAAGTACCAAAAACAGGCAATTTGGTTTGGCTGACAAAAGTTTCCAAATCGATATAATTCACGTTGACTCTGGCAATGGAACCCATTGTAGCCTGAACCACTTTTGGATTGTAAATATCCACCGTTTCTTTGGAACAAATTAATTGTCCAATGCCAAACCAATCACACAATCGCAAAATTGTTCCTAAATTTCCCGGATCTCGAATGGAATCAAGCGCAAGAATTAACCCGTATTCAATGATTTTTTTTTCAACTGGAATCTTAAATACTGCTAAACAAGTGTTTGGTGTTGACAATGCGCTGATTTTTTTTAAATCACTTTCATCGACAAGCACTTTTTTGTCATTCGAAACTTGTTCAAAATCATTTTGGATCGTGTACAAATTAACCAACTCAAAATTGGATTCCAGTAATTCCTGAATTACTTTTATGCCTTCGGCAAAAAACATTTGATGGGCAAATCGCTGTTTTTTTTGCTGTAAACTCGTTATAAGTTTTATTTGGTTTTTACTAAGCATAAAATAATGTACTTTTGAATTAAATATTTAAGAACACTTGAAAAAGATTAGCACAAAAATAGCAACATTTATTCTAATTGGAATAATTATCTCAGCTTGTGATGCTGTGAAAAGAGTTCCAGAAGGCAAACGACTCCTTACTAAAAATGAAATTTTAGTAAATAATAAAACCACAAAGGACGATGAAGTTATTAATCAGTTGTATCAAAAACCCAACTCCACGCTCTTGGGTTATCGATTGCGATTGAATTTATTTAATCTTGCTAATCCAAATCCTGACTCTTCTTATCAGGCCAAATTTACGAATCATCCCGGAAAATATGAGCGAATGTCAAAATTGCTTTCTGCAAAACAAGTGGATCGATTGGGACAATCTTTCTGGTATCACGGAATTCACGATTTTTTGAAGAAAACTGGTGAACCTCCTGTAATTGTTGACACTGCGAGAACTCATAAATCAGTTTTGAGATTAAAATACTATTATTTCAATAATGGCTTTTTTAATGTGAAAGCAAATTACAAATTAGATAGTTTAAGTAAAAAAAAGGCCAGAATAAAATATACGATTACTACTGGGAATCCTTATTTATTAGACTCCTTAACAACTACAATTCATACTCCCGTTTTGGACTCAATGTATAAAACAAGAATATCGAATACCTTTATAAAATCCGGGAAGCAGTATCAAACTAAAGATTTCGACAGTGAAAAGGACCGAATTAATACTTATTTCAGAAACAATGGTGTGTATAATTTTCAGCCTAATTATGTGACTTTTGATTTAGACACCCTTAACAGCAATAAAAAAGTAAATGTAAATTTAATTATAAACGATTATTCCTATCAGGATAATGATACCACTAGAACAAAGCCTTTTAAAATATTTAAAATTAGCGATGTAAACATTTATACTGATTATTCAGCAGCCAATAATAGTTTAAAAATTACTGACAGCACATCGTATAATAATTTCAATTTATACAGCCATTCCAAATTAAAATACAAACCAAAGGCAATAACTGATGCGGTTTTTATCACAAAAGGAAATTTGTTTGCTGATTCAAAAACGGTATTGACAACACGATATTTGAATAATCTTAAAATATTCAATTACCCCACTATTTTATATGAATTAGATAAAAGAGATACCACAGCTCAATCGTTAATTGCAAAAGTCTATTTATCCCCTCGAAAAAAATACAGCTTGGGAACTACACTTGATGTAACCCATTCGAATATTCAAAACATCGGAATTGCGGGAAGTATTTCACAAACAATCAGAAATGTATTTAATGGAGCGGAAACATTAGAAATTGCAGGACGCGGAAATATTGGTTCATCAAAAGATTTGGCAAATCCTCAAAGTAAATTTTTTAATGTCTCTGAATATGGTGTAGATGTGAAACTGAATATTCCCAGAATATGGTTTCCTTTGGCTACTGAAAAAATCATTCCTAAAAGCATGATACCTTCGACACTCTTATCAAGCGGTTTAGCGACACAAAAAAATATTGGTTTGGATAAAAAGAATCTAACTGGTTCTTTAGCATATAATTGGACCCCAAAAAGAAATAATACAGCTCGTTTTGATCTTCTTAATGTTCAATACGTTAGAAATTTAAATCCTGAAAATTATTTCAACATATATCGATCCTCCTATACCGCTTTAAATGATATAGGCAAAGCATATAACACCGATCATCCCGAGTATGCAAATAATCACCCTGATTATGTTGATCGAGATACTGACAATTTGATAATAGAAAAAGGAACGGCAGGGTTTACAAACGATGTTTTGTCAGGAACCACTACTCTCACACCAGCAGATGCTGAGTATAAAACCGTGAGCAGCGTTGAAGAACGAAGGGTTCGACTTACAGAAAATGACTTTATTCTTGCCACAAGTTATTCGTTTACAAGAACAACTAAAACAGACTTACAAGACAACACTTTTTATCTTTTCAGAACAAAAATAGAATCGGCAGGATCTATTTTATCATTAGTGTCAAATGCCGCAAGTCTGCCCAAAAACCATAATGGTAATTATGAAATTTTCAATTTAGAATATTCTGAATACATAAAAACAGAATTCGATTACATTAAACATTGGGATTTAACCAAAGAAAAAGTCTTAGCATTCAGAAGCTTTTTTGGAATTGCCATTCCTTACGGAAATTCAAATAACATTCCTTTTTCAAGGAGTTATTTTGCCGGAGGTTCAAATGACAACAGAGCCTGGCAACCCTATCGTTTAGGACCAGGAAGTACTGGAGCGGTGAATGATTATAACGAGGCAAATTTGAAAATTGCATTAAGTGCCGAATTCAGATTTAAAATTTTGGGAAGCATGAAAGGTGCTTTATTTGCTGACGCAGGCAATATCTGGAACGTATTTGATAATATTACGGATGAAAGAGCGACTTTTAACGGTTTAAAAGATTTAAAAGAAATAGCTTTAGGCACTGGATTTGGGTTAAGATATGACCTGAGTTTTTTCGTGGTTCGATTTGATTTGGGTTTTAAAACCTTCAATCCCGCCAATGAAATCAACAAACGATGGTTTAATGAATACAATTTTGCTAACTCGGTTTTTAATTTTGGAATAAATTATCCATTCTAATGCTAATTAATTCTTATTTTTGCAATCTGAAAAACAACTTTTAACAACAACTAAAAAAATTACGATGGCACACAATATCAAACCGGGCGTAGCTACAGGAGACCAAGTACAAGAAATTTTCAACTATGCAAAAGAAAAAGGATTTGCAATTCCTGCAGTAAATGTAATTGGTTCAAACACAATAAATGGAGTTCTTGAAACTGCAGCAAAACTAAATGCGCCAGTTATTATACAATTTTCGAATGGTGGAGCACAGTTTAATGCTGGAAAAGGACTTTCTAATGCAGGTGAAAAATCAGCTATTGCTGGAGCTATTGCTGGAGCAAAACACATTCATACATTAGCTGAAGCTTATGGAGCAACAGTAATTTTACATACTGATCACTGTGCAAAAAAATTGTTGCCTTGGATTGACGGTTTATTGGATGCTTCTGAAAAACATTTTTCTGAAACAGGAAAACCATTGTTCTCTTCTCATATGATTGATTTGTCTGAAGAACCAATCGAAGAAAATATCAAAATTTGTAGCGGTTATTTAGCTAGAATGAGCAAAATGGGAATGACATTGGAAATCGAACTTGGAATTACGGGTGGTGAAGAAGATGGCGTTGACAACTCTGACGTTGATAGCTCAAAATTATATACACAACCTTCTGAAGTATCTTATGCTTACGAAGAATTATTAAAAGTAAGTCCACGTTTTACAATTGCGGCTTCTTTTGGAAATGTACATGGTGTTTACAAACCAGGAAACGTAAAATTGACTCCAAAAATTTTGAAAAATTCTCAAGATTACGTTCAAGACAAATTCAAAACAGGACACAATCCAGTTGATTTCGTTTTCCACGGAGGTTCAGGTTCTACATTAGAAGAAATCAGAGAAGGAATTAGTTACGGTGTTGTAAAAATGAATATTGACACAGACTTGCAATTTGCATTTACTGAAGGTATTCGTGACTTTATGGTAAACAATATTGATTATTTAAAAACTCAAATTGGAAATCCAACTGGTGCTGATGCTCCTAACAAAAAATATTACGATCCAAGAAAATGGTTGCGTGAAGGTGAAGTTACATTCAACACAAGACTAGAGCAAGCATTTGCTGACTTGAATAACGTGAATACTCTATAAATTATGAATTATGAGTTATGAATTATGAGTTTTTCTTGTAATTCACGACTCATAACTTTTAACTCATAACTCTACTAATATGGCTTGGTTTAAAAGAACAACAAAAGGGATTACTACCGCTACCGAAGACAAAATGGATATTCCAAAAGGACTTTGGTACAAATCGCCTACTGGAAAAGTTATTGATGCCGATGAATTAGCTCGCAACTTATATGTAAGTCCGGAAGATGATTTTCACGTAAGAATTGGAAGCAAAGAATATTTCGAAATATTGTTTGACAACAATGAATTTACAGAATTAGATGCAAAAATGACTTCAAAAGACAGCTTGCATTTTGTGGATACCAAAAAATATTCAGATCGTTTGAAAGACACTATTGCCAAAACCAAATTGAACGATGCGGTTAGAACAGGAGTTGGAAAATCAAAAGGAAAAGATTTAGTGGTTTGCTGTATGGATTTTGCCTTTATTGGTGGTTCCATAGGTGGTGTTGTGGGCGAAAAAGTTGTACGCGGAATAGACTATTCTATCAAAAACAATATTCCATTTGTAATGATTTCGAAATCAGGCGGCGCCAGAATGATGGAAGCAGCTTATTCGTTGATGCAATTAGCAAAAACCTCTGCAAAACTAGCACAATTAGCCGATGCAAAAATTCCTTATATTTCTTTATGTACGGATCCAACTACTGGCGGAACAACAGCTTCTTATGCAATGCTTGGTGACATCAACATATCTGAACCTGGAGCATTAATAGGTTTTGCCGGACCAAGAGTTGTAAAAGACACGACTGGAAAAGATTTGCCAGAAGGTTTTCAAACTGCCGAATTTGTTCTTGAACACGGTTTTCTAGATTTTATAACCCCAAGAAAAGATTTAAAAGATTCTATCAATTTGTATATCGATTTGATACAGAATATCAATATTAGATAAATGAAAATCCCGAGCAATCGGGATTTTTTTTGCTTAATCCAGAAAATATTAACTCTAAAAACTGTAATTCCCGCTAAATTACATTCCCGTTCTAATTGCTTCCACAGGATCTAGTTTTGATGCAGCAATTGCGGGTAGAATTCCCGAAATTAAACCAATTATCGCGGCAAGCCCAGTTCCTAAAAGAATATTGCCCATCCCCAAAACGAATTCAAAATCCAATGCTTTAGTCAAAACCATAGTAATAATCCAAACCATAAACAAACCTATAATTCCACCTATCACAGATAGAATAATGGCTTCAAATAGGAATTGGAATAATATAAATCTATTTTTCGCTCCTAATGATTTTTGAATTCCTATGAGATTTGTTCTTTCTTTTACTGAAACAAACATAATATTCGCAATCCCAAAACCTCCCACCAGTAAGGAGAATCCACTTATTACCCAGCCTACCAGATTCATTTTTGAAATAATTCCATCAATTAAATCGGTGAATCCTGAGAAAACATTTATAAAAAAATTATCGATTTCACCTGCTTTCAAACCTCTAAGAGCTCTCAACTTTTGAGTAATTTCAGCTTTATAAGCTTCCATATCAACTCCTTTCTGAGGTTTAAAAATAATCACATTTACCAGTGATTTATTATTGTCGCCATACCTTTGTCTGACAAAATTTACAGGAAGGAAAGCTGAAGTATCATTGTTGTTTCCAAAAGACAATCCGCCACCTTTCTTTTTTAAAACCCCAATAACAGTAAAACGTTGACCGTATAAACGTAACTTTTTTCCAATAGGTTCAGAATCTTCAAAGAGTGATTTTGCAATTTCATATCCAATAACCACAACCGGAGCAGCAGAATTAGCTTCGGATTCATTGTAAAATCTTCCTTCATCAAATTCTAATCCCTGTATTTCTATAAACTCGTGAGAAACCGGAACGATATTTACATCTGTAACCGTATTTGATTCGTATTTAATGGATTCTCTTTTGGTAAATATTTGGTACCCTAATTGATCAGTATTGGTCATTGCTCCTTTCAAATAGAGGTATTCATCATATTTTACATTTGGGAATTGTTCCCTTTTCCATTCCGGAATTTCCGATGGTCCAAAAGACATTTTCATTAAATAAATGGTGTTTTTATCTAAAGAGCTTAAGTCTTTTGTGATTTTCCTATCCAATGAATCAACAGCGGCAAGCACTGCAATAATAGAAAATATCCCAATGGTAACACCAAGTAAAGATAAAAGTGTTCGCAATTTATTGTTTCTCAAAGCATTCATTGCAAAACGGAAACTCTCAGATAATAGTCGGAAATAAACTAGCATAAACGGTGTTTTGTGTTATTGTAAAATTCCAAAAATTTTATTCATAAACCTAATGAAAATTCACTACTCCATTTGTAGTTACTTTTAAAATATTGTTACACAAATACATTTGAATTTTAACATCAAAAAAACTACTTTTGCACGACAAAATTCTAACTACACAATGAACACAACAAAAACAATCAAATCTGCATTAATTTCTGTCTTTTCAAAAGAGGGTCTGGAACCAATAATACGAAAATTACACGAGCAAAATGTAATCTTTTACTCTACTGGCGGCACCGAGGAATTTATCAAAAACCTTGGCATTCCTGTGATTCCGGTTGAGGATGTTACTTCATATCCATCTATCCTTGGCGGAAGAGTGAAAACCTTGCATCCAAAAGTTTTTGGAGGCATCTTAAATCGTCAGGACAATGAAACTGATGTTCAGCAAATGCAGGAATACGACATTCCGCAAATTGATTTGGTTATTGTCGACTTGTATCCTTTTGAAAAAACGGTTGCTTCCGGGGCTAGCGAAGAAGATATTATCGAAAAAATTGACATTGGAGGTATTTCGTTGATTCGTGCTGCCGCAAAAAACTTCAAAGACACCGTAATTGTTCCTTCTGTTGCCGAATATAGTTTGCTTTTGGATTTGATAACCACTCAAAATGGCACAACAACATTAGAAAACAGAAAATTGTTTGCTACAAAAGCATTCCACGTTTCTTCTCATTACGATACGGCAATTTTTAATTATTTCAATACGGACGAAACTATTTTCAAAGTAAGTATCGACCACGGTCAAATCTTGAGATATGGAGAAAATCCACACCAAAAAGGATTTTTCTTTGGCGATTTTGATGGAATGTTCAAAAAAGTTCACGGAAAAGAATTGTCATATAATAATTTATTAGATGTTGATGCAGCCGTAAATTTAATTAATGAGTTTAAAAATGACGGGCCGACATTTGCAATTTTAAAACACAATAATGCGTGTGGACTAGCAACAAGAACAACTATTAGTGAAGCCTATAATGCAGCATTAGCTTGCGACCCAACCTCCGCATTTGGTGGAGTTTTGATTGCAAACACAAAAATTGATGTAGCCACTGCAACTGAAATCAACAAATTATTTTGTGAAGTGGTTATCGCTCCAAGCTATGATGAAGCAGCCATCATCATCTTACAAGAAAAGAAAAACAGAATAATATTGGTTCAAAATGAAGTTGAATTACCTCAAAAACAAGTGCGAACTTGCCTAAATGGGATTTTGGTACAAGAAAGAAACAACATCACAGATACTAAAGCAGACTTAAAGACCGTTACAATTACAGCTCCTACAGAACAGGAAATAAATGATCTAATTTTTGCGTCTAAAGTGTGTAAAAACACAAAATCAAACACAATTGTATTTGCGAAAAACGGGACTTTGATTGCCTCAGGAACCGGTCAAACATCAAGAGTTGATGCTTTGCTACAAGCTATTGAAAAAGCAAAAACTTTTGGGTTCAGCCTAAAAGGAGCCTCTATGGCGAGTGATGCTTTTTTCCCTTTTCCGGATTGTGTTGAAATTGCGAAGAACGCTGGAATAACAGCGGTAATTCAACCTGGAGGATCGATAAAAGACGAATTAAGCATTAAATATTGCAATGAAAATAAAGTTGCAATGGTATTTACAGGAACACGTCATTTCAAACATTAATTTGTTTAGCTTTGTACATTATTTTTTTATAAATTTTTATACCCTATTAAACTTATGGGATTTTTTGATTTCATGACCGAGGATATTGCGATAGACCTTGGTACCGCAAACACTTTAATCATTCACAATGATAAAGTCGTAATTGACAGCCCTTCGATAGTTGCTCGCGACAGAGTATCTGGAAAAATCATTGCTGTTGGCAAAGAGGCCAGCATGATGCAAGGTAAAACCCATGAAAACATTAAAACGATAAGACCTTTGAAAGATGGTGTAATTGCAGATTTTGATGCTTCCGAAAAAATGATAAGCATGCTTATAAAAAGCATTCCAGCTTTGAAAAAAAGAATGTTTACGCCAGCCTTAAGAATGGTCGTTTGTATTCCTTCCGGAATTACTGAAGTGGAAATGAGAGCGGTTAAAGAATCTTGTGAAAGAGTAAACGGTAAAGAAGTTTATTTAATACATGAACCTATGGCAGCAGCTATTGGTATAGGTATTGACATTATGCAACCAAAAGGGAACATGATTGTAGATATAGGTGGTGGAACAACAGAAATTGCAGTTATCGCTTTGGGCGGAATTGTTTGTGATAAATCGGTTAAAATAGCCGGTGACGTTTTTACCAATGATATTGTGTATTATATGCGTACGCAACACAACCTTTTTGTTGGAGAAAGTACTGCTGAAAAAATAAAAATTCAAGTTGGAGCGGCAATCGAAGATTTAGAAACTCCTCCAGAAGATATGTCAGTTCAAGGTAGAGATTTACTGACCGGAAAACCAAAACAAGTATCGGTTTCTTACCGAGAAATTGCAAAAGCATTAGACAAATCAATTCAACGAGTTGAAGATGCCGTAATGGAAACCTTATCTCAAACACCACCAGAATTAGCTGCGGATATTTACAATACAGGAATTTATCTTGCCGGTGGAGGATCAATGTTGAGAGGGCTTGACAAAAGAATTTCACAAAAAACAGATTTACCAGTTTATATTGCTGAAGATCCTTTAAGAGCAGTTGTTAGAGGAACAGGAATGGCACTTAAAAATCTTAGCCGATTCAAAAGTGTTTTGATTAAATAAAATGTTTGGTTTAGAGTGATTCGTTTAAATTTACAACATACATTATACAGGTAGAAAATGCAGCAAATATTTAATTTTATTTATAAAAACAGTAATAGATTGCTGTTTTTGCTGCTTTTGGGTATTTCGTTATTCCTATCAATTCAATCCCATTCCTATCATCGAAGTAAAATCATAAGTTCTGCCAATTTTTTGAGTGGCGGAGTTTATGAAAGAATAAATAATGTTAGTGAATATTTAAATTTGAGAACCCAAAACGATGCTCTTGCACAAGAAAATGCTAAGTTAAGAAGTCTGCTTTTCAATGCAAAAGACACTACTGCTACTCCAAAATTAGATAGTATAAAAGGACTAAAACCTGATGATATTATAGTTTCAAAAGTAATTCACAATACATTTAACACTCACGAAAATTATATAACCTTAAATACTGGAAGTCTTCAAGGTGTAAAACCAGATATGGGAGTAATTAATAGTTTGGGAATTGTAGGGATTATTGACAACACTTCGAGCAATTATTCGACGGTAATCAGTATTTTAAATGTCAAATCTCAAATAAATGCAAAACTAAAAAAATCAAATCATTTTGGTTCTTTGACTTGGAATGGAAAGAGCACAGGTTTTGTACAATTGACAGATGTTCCTAGATTAGCCTCAATCAGAAAAGGAGATACAATAGTGACTGGAGGACAATCGGTTATATTTCCAGAAAACATCAATATTGGAACCATTGACAAAATAGAAATAGACAATCAAACGCATTACTATACTATACAAGTAAAATTATTTAATGATATGACTAATTTAGGTCACGTTTATATCATCAAAAGTAAAAATCGGGAAGAAATTATCAATTTAGAAAAAAAGGAAAAAAAAGATGAATAACGCTTTATTCGTAAATATTTTTCGTTTCATTCTGCTATTGGCAGTTCAAATTATTATTTTCAATAACATGAACTTTTTGGGCTATATCAGTCCATATCCCTATATTCTTTTTATAATATTATATCCCGTAAACGGCAATAAATCAGGTTTATTAGTAGCCAGTTTTTTCCTTGGACTTATTATGGATATGTTCAGTAATTCTGGCGGAATTCATACTACAGCCTGTGTCATTTTAGCGTATTACAGACCTTATTTATTTAAATTTTCTTTTGGTCTTAGCTATGAATACCAAACCGTTAAATTGAATGATGAAGTGACTCCCGAAAGGTTTTCGTTTATATTATTATCTGTATTAATTCATCATTTTATTTTGTTTACTTTAGAAGCCTTTAAATTCAGCTTTATCTTAGACATTTTAATTCGAACCATATTAAGCACCGTTTTTACCATTATTATCTGCATCATTATAATTTATCTTATTAAGCCGAATAGACGATGAGAAAAGTGTTGCTTCCTACCTTAATAATTATTGCAGCGTCTTTACTGGTAATACGCCTTTTTTATTTGCAAATTATTGATGATTCTTTCAAATTAAAATCAGATAATAACGCCATAAAAATAAAATATGACTATCCAGAAAGAGGTTATATTTATGACAGAAACGGAAAATTATTGGTCGCAAACCAGCCTTCATATGATATTATGGTAATTCCAAGGGACATAAAAGATTTGGACACCTTGGAGTTTTGCCAATTATTGGATATTACAAAAGATGATTTTTTAAAAAAAATAGCCAAAGCCAAAGTTTATAGTCCACGATTGCCTTCGGTTTTTTTAGCGCAATTGAATAAAAGCGAGTTTGCGGCATTTCAGGAAAAAATTCGAAAATTCGAAGGCTTCTATTTTCAGAAACGTTCCCTTCGGGATTATCAGGTTAATTTTGGAGCCAATGTTTTTGGTTTTATTACTCAAGCCAGCGAAAAATTAGTTGCAAAAAATCCCTATTATAACAGTGGTGATTTAATCGGAAAACAAGGTGTTGAAGAAAGTTATGAAGAGATTTTGCGCGGAATAAAAGGCGTGAAATATTTTCAAAAAGACAAATACAACCGTGAAATTGGCTCGTTCAAAGAAGGAAAATACGACACTATCGCCGTTCAGGGGGAAGACATCAATTTGACTATTGATGCAGAACTTCAAAAATATGGTGAGGAATTAATGATCAATAAAAGAGGCGGAATTGTTGCTATTGAACCAAAAACTGGTGAGATATTGGCTCTTGTAACTGCCCCTTCTTATGACCCATCAATTTTAGTAGGGCGTCAACGTTCTAAAAATTATACATTATTATACCGAGATTCCATTGCAAACCCACTCTATGACAGAGCATTATTGGCAGAATATCCTCCAGGTTCCCCATTTAAAATTCTAACCGGTTTAATTGGTCTCCAAGAAGGAGTAATTAATGAACAGACTACTTATGTTTGTAATCATGGATTTAGTTATGCTCCTGGACGATTTATGAAATGCCATGATTCTGGTCCTCGTCAATTACACACTGGAATATATAATTCTTGTAATACTTATTTTGGTAATGTCTATTTACGAATTATAGGAAAATATTCAAATACACCATATGCAGTAGATGTTTGGAGTGATCACGTCAAAAGTTTTGGACTGGGACAATTTATGGGCTACGATTTGCCTACGGGGAAAAAGGGAAAGATACCCAATTCAAAAACCTACAAAAAAATGTATCCAGGTTGGGGTTATAGCGGTAAAACTATTATTTCAAATGCTATAGGTCAAGGTGAAATTGTAATGACTCCTATTCAGCTGGCTAACATGATGGCAACTGTTGCTAACCAGGGATATTATTACACGCCTCATATCATTAAGAAAATTAAAGGTGAAACCATTGATAAAAAATTTACAACAAAACACGTAACCACAATTGATAAAAAGTATTTTGCGCCAATGATTAGTGGTTTGTTTGATGTTTACAATCTTGGAACTGCCAGTGCACTTCGAGTAGAAGGAATTGATATTTGTGGAAAAACAGGAACGGCTGAAAATTATGCAAAAATTGGCGGAGTGAGAACAAAACTCGAGGATCACTCAATTTTTGTTGCATTTGCCCCAAAAGACAACCCGAAAATTGCCATAGCCATTATGGTTGAAAACGGAGGTTTTGGAGCAACAATTGCAGGTCCAATAGCCAGTTTGATGATCGAAAAATATCTTAGAGGAAAAATAACGAGAACTGACTTAGAAAAAAGAACATTAGAAAGAAGTCTACAAGACAGATATGCAAAGTTAGGTGGACAATCAGAAGCCGTTAAGCTAGAAATGAGAATGAGAGATTCTATTTTGAAAAGCAAAACGATAGTTCCAAAAATAAAAACAGATACAACTAAATAACAATAAGCGATTCATTTCAAATGAAAAATCAAAGTTTAACCAACAACATCGACTGGATATGTATCGCTATCTATATAGTTTTAGTGCTAATGGGTTGGTTGAACATATATTCCTCATCTTTATCATCAATGGAAGGAACCGCTGACAAACAGCTCATATTCATAATCTTAACCATTCCGTTAATTTTCATAGTCCTATATGTTGAAGGAAAATTTTATGAAAAATATGCCAGTATAATTTTCGGAATTTCCTTATTATCATTGGTTGGTTTATTCGCTTTTGGCAAAACCATAGCCGGTCAACGCTGCTGGTATGGCATTGGAAGTTTTACGCTTCAACCGTCAGAATTTGCTAAAGCTGCAACAGCATTGGCATTAGCCAAATATTTAAGTGATTCCCAAATCAATTTAAAAGATGTCAATCGACAAATTCAGGCATTAGCTATTGTTTTTTTACCTGTAATGTTAATTTTACCTCAGCCCGATCCGGGAAGTGCATTGATTTACAGTATTTTTATCATTGTTTTATACCGTGAAGGATTACCTGCATGGTATGTTTGGACTGGATTTATCACTATACTTTTATTTGTATTAACGCTTTTGCTACAACCCCAATATGTGATACTTCTTGCCTTGGCTGTAATCGTATTTATTCATATCAAGTCGAGATTAGGCGATAGAAATTTGGTTTTAAGCAGTATTCTTTTTGTTTTGATTTCTGGATTTGTCTTGTCTGTAAATTATGTTTTTACACACATATTTAAACAACATCACCGAGATCGTTTTAATATTTTACTAGGCAAATCAGTCGATATGAAAGGCATTGGATACAATACCAATCAATCCGAAATTGCTATTGGTTCTGGAGGCTGGTTTGGAAAGGGATTTCTTGAAGGTACACAAACTAAAGGAGGATTTGTACCGGAGCAACACACCGATTATATTTTTACAACCGTGGGAGAAGAATGGGGTTTCCTAGGTTCACTAGTTGTAATTGCTTTGTTTGTGGGCTTATTTCTAAGAGTAATATATCTAGCCGAAAGACAAAAAACAAAGTTCAGCCGAGTATATGGTTACTGTGTAGCAGGCATTTTATTCATCCATTTCTTTGTGAATATTGCTATGGTTTTAGGGATTTTCCCTACGATCGGTGTACCATTACCTTTCTTTTCTTATGGAGGTTCCGGACTTTGGGGCTTCACCATTTTGCTTTTTATTTTTATAAAAATGGATGCCAATAAAGTAAATGAGTGGTAGGCAATTTTTAAACTTTTCCGCCCACCCTGTTTGTGGTTACAACCTCGCTATCCTTGTTGGACATTTACCGGAAATCCCAACCATCGGAATTCAACTTAAGTTTCTGTATTCAATTGGTGTCTGTCCTGTTTTTTGTTTAAAGAGTTTACTGAAATATTGAGGGTAATCAAAACCCAATGAATAAGCAACTTCGCTTACTGAATTGTCAGAGTTGAGCAATATGTTTTTAGCTTCTTCAATTAGATAATAATGAATATGATCTTGTGCATTCATTCCAGTTTCTTTTTTGAGTAAGTCACTTAAATAACTGGCTGATAAATGTACCTTTTCTGCCAAATACTTTACTGTGGGTAAACCTGTCTTTTTTAATTTATCTAACTTGAAATAATTTTTTAATAAATTCTCAACTTGTGAAACTGTATTTGAGTTACTGTTTCTACGAGTAATAAATTGTCGCCCGTAATAGCGTGAACAATAGTTTAATAAAAGTTCAATGTTCGTTACAATTAAGTTCTGGCTGTGATTGTCAATGTTTTCTTGTAATTCGGTTTCGATTTTTTGCACACAGTCGTACAAGGTTTGTTTTTCCTTGTCGGACAAATGTAGGGCTTCGGAATTTTCATAAGAAAAATAAGTGTATTCATTCATTTTGTTGCCTAACGAAGTGCCGCGAAGTAGGTCAGGATGAAAGAACAACCCCCAACCCATCATATTTTCCTTCTTTTCGATTTCGTTATCCATTGTCAGTACCTGCTTTGGTGCTATACAAATTAAGTTGCCTTCTTGAAAATCGTATGATTGTCGACCATAACGCAATTTATTAACACAATAATTTTTAAACATTATTGAGTAGAAGTCTGTACTTATCCGTGTGCCCTCTTCTATATATTCATCCGTTTCACTAAAATCTAATACCGTAACCAAGGGATGATTGGTTTTACTTTTTACAAAGTTGTTTATATCGGAGATGTTATGTAATTGAATAATTGGTTTCATATTAAATTTGGCTCATTACAATTTTATCAAATAGTTTATCCCCTAGGTATATTCTCATCCACACCATTGGTTTTGCCCATAAACCAACCCTATATCTTGTTTTAGGTTTTCTTTCATTTACAATTTTGGAAATCGTTTTAGAAATCACTTTTGTTTTTGAACCTTGTCCTTTGTCATACAATTTTTTTGTAGCAGTAACAAGTTTGTTCGTAAGTGAAGAATAAGCTCCCTTAGATGAAAATTTATTAATGTTTTTTAGCATAACATCACCAAACTCAGTCACAATTATTCCAGGCTCTAAAACAACTACATTGATATTAAAAGGTTGAAGTTCTAATCTTAAACAATCGCTAAATCCTTCTACTGCGTGTTTACTGGCATGATACCAAGCACCCATAGGAGTGTACATTTTTCCACCCATCGAAGAAGTGTTAATGATTGTACCAGCATTTGCTTTACGCATATATGGAACAACTTTTTGTGTGATGGCAGCTAATCCGAACACATTCACTTCAAATTGTTGTCTGGCTTCATCAACAGGTACGTCTTCAACAGCACCAAACAGTCCATAACCTGCATTATTCCACAGTACATCAATTTTTCCTTCTTGCTTAATGATTGTGTCCACCACATTTTGAATGTCGCTTTCTTTGGTAACATCCATTTGAATTGGATGCCCACCTGTTTTTATTAGGTCTTGCATCTGATCAATGCGTCTTGCAACAGTATAAACCGTATGTCCTTGCTCAATAAGTGCTTTTGCAGTTTCTTTACCCATTCCTGAACTTGCACCTGTTATCAAAATTACTTTTTTGCTCATTTTTTTGTGATATTTAAATTATGGTGCAAATGTCGATCTAATGAGTAGTTGTTTGTTAATATTAATTCAAGGTTGTTGTATACTTTTTACGGTTTGTTGGTTTTTTTACAGCCTGACGTTTTGCCTCTTGGCGAGGTTGCAAACTTCGTAACCGTTAATTTTCCACTAAGATAATATTTCTTGCGAAACGCAAACGTGAACTTACCACAAAATTCGCAATCTTGCCAAACGGCTCTTATAGGTTGCACTTATTTTATTTTATTAAACATGTAGCGGCTGATTTTCCATGTGCTGTTTTCTTTTTCAAAAACAAATAATTCTCTGTTTTCTTCCGGGATAGTTTCTCCATTGGCATGAATTAATGTAGTGCCTTTTGAGCTTGTTACTGCAAAGACCATATTTCCTTCTACTTGAATTTCTTCAATGAAGAATTCAATATTCAGTTGAATTTGAGAAAATACGAAGTCGTATGCTTTTTTTATTTGCTCTGTGCCAATTGCAGAAGGTGCACCAGTTGGCATAAAAACTCCATCTTTTGCATAGAGAGATGTTGCTTTTTCTGCGTTAGAAGTGTTTAATGTTCCTTTGTAGTTTATCAATAAACTTTCGATTTCCTGTTTTGCCAATTTTTCCATTGTTTGTGTATTTGTGTTATTAATTGTTTCTATTTTTTTGTTTTGAGTGAATGATATCATTGCTGCATTGATTAATGCTAAAAAGATTATTTTTTTCATGTCTTAATTAGTTTGATTTAATAAGCGTTAATGATTGTGCCCTTATATTCTTGCAGTGCCTGTAGTGGGGTTAGTGGCAATTGCTTTACCAATATTGCCTAAACCAATGATGGCTACTTTTGTCTTTGTTAATACTGTGTTCATCGTTTTATGTTTTAAAATTGTTTGTCGATATTGACAAAACAAAGGTGCGATGAACAAACTACCTATATCTATAATGTAGTTTAAGAAATACTCTTAATGTAGATTAAGATTTTGCTATTTTTTTTCGAATAGTACTAAGGAACTCAGGGGTTACGCCAAGATAAGAGGCTATTTGCACATTAGAGATGCGATTAAATAAATTAGGATGTTTTTCAAGAAAATCTATATACCGCTCTTCGGCTGTTGCACTAATATTTTGTAAAACTCTTCTCTGAAGACCTACCATGGAATTTTCTGTGAGTACTCTAAAAATTTGATAGAATTTAGGATAATTTGTGAAAAGCTTCAGTTGATCTTCTTTCTTGACTTGAAGAATAATTGAGTTTTCAATAGCTTCAATATTTAGTTTACTTGGGGTATTACTGTGAAAGCTTCCAATATCACCTATCCACCAATTTTCGATTGCAAATTGTAGGTTGTGTTCTTTCCCGTTAGGGTCAACCAAATACATTCTGAAACAACCTTCAAGAACATAGGTGTTCTGTTTACAAATTTCTCCTTGCTGAAGTATAAATTGTCTTTTTTTTACTTTTCTTTCTTTAAAGATTTCTTCAACAAAAGCAATTTCCTTTTCATCCAAAGGAAGAATGCGATTAAAATATTCTATTAGAGCTAGTGTCTTCATTTTAATTTTCTGTCAACCTATTTTAGGACAGCGCATTAATTAGGGTTGCCTATGACGAGTGACCGCTAAGCGAGGTGCGGATTGCAGTCCAAATATAGCGAAAAAACCATACAACTAGGAACAGGCTTCATCCTTGGGTTTCTAATCCCCAGACGACGGACAAGAACCGCACTCCCCCAAAAGATTTTTTGTATTGCGATGCCTCCGTGGGGAGGTCAGAGAACCAAAAATCACCTCTAAAATAGGTTTTGTACCATTCCCCTTAGCCGCTGTGGCTCTCCGAAGCCTCATTGTAGCCTCATTGTAGCCTCCAATTTGGGATTTAGGTTTGCTTATGTTGAAACAAAGTGAGATGAATTAATATCTTACCCTGTTTTTTTACTAAACAATAACACCAGTTATGAATAGGCAATGTTATTTTGTTTGCTAACTGGCAGAATCCGGAACTCATGAAAAAAGAAATCGATTTGTTTTTCATTATCGGAAAGAAAGAGGAGCCGACAACAATACAAAAAACTAAAGCCAACCCAAAACAAAAACGCTCCCGCAAATTCAAGAAGAATTTTCGGGAGCGTAATGGTATTATTGAAGAGAAAAGTGTTTTTCCTTACGACTTAACTAATTTCTCTTTTTTAATGATCACAGGATTCGGCTTTTTCACAACCAGTTTAGATTGCAAATCGTCCAGGACATTTAAAGCTTCCTCTACATAAATATCTTTGGTTAAACTTTCGTGCCATCTTTCTCTTTTTTCTTTAAGAGAAGCATCTGTTTTCATAGCTTCAACTTCTTGAGGCAATGAAGTAAACTTTACGTGGTAATCATAATCCGCAATTGGCTTGAATTTTTTATTAGTTTCCTCAATTGCTTTTTGACTCTTTTTAAAATCCTCTATTTTTAAACTATATAAATTTTCTTTGCTCCTTTCATCAATCCACTTTGCATTTTCTTCGATTAATTTAAATTGCGGATTTTGTGAAATTCTATTTTTACTGTCAACAATTGCTTTATTAAATTTAGAATTGTTCGTCCAAACATTATATTGTGCAGGATCTATTTTATCCCAAGGCATAGCGTTATCTACATCACGTTCACCCATTTTCAAATAGGCATATCTGTCTGGCATAATGACATCACTACTTACTCCTTCAAGTTGGGTTGAACCTCCATTTATTCTATAAAATTTTTGGGTGGTTGTTTTTAAAGCTCCAAAATCCCCTTCAGTGCTGCTTCTAACAAATGAATTCAAATCAATCACATTTTGAACAGTTCCTTTACCATAAGTTTGTTTACTGCCAATGATAATTCCTCTTTTATAATCCTGAATGGCAGCCGCCAAAATCTCAGAAGCCGAAGCAGAGAAACTATTCACCATAATCACTAATGGACCGTCCCATTCTATTTTTTTATCACGATCATACAAAACTTCTTTTTTTCTTCCTGCTGATTTTATTTGTACGATTGGACCTTGCTCAATAAACAATCCGGCAATATCCACCACTGTCGAAAGTGAACCTCCACCATCATCACGAACATCAAGAACAATTCCGTTTACCCCTGCTTTTTTCAAAGATTCCACTTCAGCTGCAACATCTTTTCCTGCATCTCTTCCGTCTTTGTTTTCGAAATCAATGTAAAATTTAGGCAAATATATTACTCCATATTTTACCCCATTTCTTTCAACAACACTTGATTTTACATACGTTTCCTCAATTTCAACAATATCTCGTATGATTGAAATTGTTTTAATTGAGCCATCCACTTTCTTAACTGTCAGGCGTACTTCAGACCCTTTTGGGCCTTTAATTTTTTTGACAACATCATCGAGACGCATCCCAACAATATCAACAGGCTCATCACTTCCTTGAGCAACTTTCATCACTATATCGCCTGCTTCAAGTTTTTTTCCTCTCCAAGCCGGACCACCAGAAATAAGATCTGTGATTTCGGTGAGGTCATTTTTCTTTTGAAGACGTGCGCCAATTCCCTCGAATTTCCCACTAATGCTCACATCAAAACGCTCTTTTTCTTCAGGTGGGAAATAATTAGTATGTGGGTCAAAACGGGATGTAATGGAATTAACATATACAGAAAACCAATCGTCTCGGGTTAAATCCTTCATGAAACCAAAGTATTCGTCCAATGATTTCATAGAACTTTCACGAGTGATTTTTTCTAATTCTTCAAAAGTTTTTGGCTTGCCGTCCGAAGATTTATCTGTTTTGTCTTTTTCTGAATCATTAGAATTATCAATAATTCCGTCAGGATTTAAAACATCCGAAGTGCTTTTATTGTCTTTATCAACTATTCCTTTTTCTTTATTTTCTTGAATTTTCTGACGATCTGTAAGCGACGAAAGCGTAGATAACTTGATTTGTTTGCGCCATCTTTCCTTTAATTCGGCTACAGTTTTGGCATAAGGAGCTTTTTCATAATCGGTATTGAAAGTTTCATTAACCGAATAATCAAATGGAGCACTCAATATATCTTTATACAAATTTTTACCTTCATCCATCCTTTTCATCAAACGATTGTAGGTAAGTTCAAAGAAAGTCAAATCTTTATTCAGCAATTCATCATCGAGTAGTGTTTCGTATTTTGAAAACTCATCAATATCTGATTGCAGAAAAAACCTTTTGGATGGATCCAATGCTTCAATATAGTCTTTATAAATGCCTTTAGAGAAGGTATCGTCAATAGTGGCGGGATTATAATGCCCTTTTTCGATTACAAAGGTCAATAACTCCAGCAGCATTTTATCCTTTTCAGGATCAACGCTTTTAGTGGAATTAATTTTGAATGCAAATAGCGATACCGAAAGCAAAACTACCGCAATAATTATTTTATAATTTCTTTTCATAAAGTCAATAATTGTATCCATAAATATTTAAAATCCAAATTACGGAAAAAACTATGCCAACAAATGCTAAGGCTCGCATAAATTTTTGTTAAAGATATAAAATTGTTTATTTTGTTTTGGGTTTAGTCTTCTAACTAGATTAATTTTGTTTCTTTGTTTACTGGAAATTATCCCATTATTATTTAAAATTCAACAAAACTAATTTGAAAACATCTTCCATAAAACAAGACAAACCTTTAATTTTGGTTACCAATGATGATGGAATTTCGGCTCCCGGAATTCGTGCCCTGATTGCCGTTATGGCAGAAATAGGTACTGTTGTGATTGTTGCTCCTGATAGTCCTCAAAGCGCCACGGGTCATTCCATTACTATAAATGACACCTTATATATCAACAAGATTTCTAAGGAAAATGATATCATTCAGGAATACAGCACTTCAGGAACTCCCGTTGATTGTGTGAAACTTGCCGTAAACGAAATCCTGAAAAGAAAACCGGATTTGTGTGTGTCGGGGATTAATCATGGTTCTAATTCTTCGATAAATGTCATCTATTCAGGAACGATGAGTGCCGCTGTCGAAGCCGGAATCGAAGGAATTCCTGCAATTGGTTTTTCTCTTTTGGATTATAGTTGGAATGCCGATTTTGAACCCATAAAATCATTTATTAGAACTATTGCTTTGGAAGTTTTGGAAAATGGACTTCCCGAAAGCGTGATTCTAAACGTTAATTTTCCAAAACTGGCGAAAAAAGAAATAAAGGGAATAAAAATCTGTCGTCAAGCAAAAGCACTTTGGATAGAAAAATTCGACAAGCGTCAAACACCACAAGGAAGAGATTATTACTGGCTCGCCGGCGAATTTGTTAACCAGGACAATGGCGAAGACACTGATGAATGGGCTCTTGCCAATGGTTATGTTTCAGTTGTTCCGGTGCAATTTGATTTGACCGCACATCACGCCATACAACAACTTAACACCTGGAAATGGAATGAAATCGCCAATAACAACTAGTTTGCGATAGCAAACACCAATAAATTAAAAGCAATACCATATATGACCGCTGACAAATAAAAATTTGCTTATATGAATAAAATAGATTTACTGATTGGATTTGCAATAGGAATTTTAGCCAGCCTCATAGGGTGTTATCTCTTTATTACTTTTTTTACTGCCTATGATTTTATGGCCGGAATTGAAAGTATGAAATCAGAGGGGAAATTGGGTAAATTAATTACCTTAGGCTCCATTCTTGATTTGATTGTTTTTGGTATTTTACTAAAATTAAATAAAGAACTTATGGCTCGCGGGGTGGTTCTCGCAGTTATTATTATTGCCATTGTTACTTTATTTGCCTAAATTTGATTAAACAGCAAAAATGAAATACTACATTATAGCAGGAGAAGCTTCGGGAGATTTACACGGCTCTAATTTGATGAAGGCTTTGTTCAAAGAAGATTCCAATGCTGATATTCGGTTTTGGGGAGGTGATTTGATGCAGGAAGTTGGCGGAACTTTGGTAAAACATTACAAGGAATTGGCTTTTATGGGTTTTGTGGAAGTGCTGTTTCATTTGAAAACTATTTTGAACAACATTGCTATTTGCAAAAAGGACATTACCGATTTTCAGCCCGATGTGATTGTGTTTATTGATTATCCGGGTTTCAATCTGCGTATTGCCAAATGGGCTAAAGAAGCTGGTTTCAAGACGCATTATTATATTTCACCCCAAATTTGGGCTTGGAAAGAAAGCCGAATTGCAGATATCAAAAGAGATATAGACAAGATGTATGTTATTCTCCCTTTCGAAAAGGATTTTTACGAAAAAAAACATCAGTTTTCGGTTGAATTTGTTGGCCATCCGCTGATTGATGCCATTCACAACCAACCCCTAATTGATGATGCTATTTTTAGAACTGAAAATCAACTGAACGAAAAACCTATTATTGCAATTTTGCCCGGTAGCAGAAAACAAGAAATCACCAAAATGCTTTCGCTAATGTTAAGTGTGGTCAATGATTTTCCAGAATATCAATTCGTGATTGCCGGTGCTCCCAGTCAGGAATTTTCTTTTTATGAGGGTTTTATTACCAATGAAAACATCAAATTTGTATCAAACCAAACCTATCCTTTGTTGCAGAATGCCACTGCTGCACTCGTTACTTCGGGAACGGCAACACTTGAAACGGCACTTTTTAAAATTCCAGAAGTGGTGTGTTACAAAGGCAGTTGGGCTTCGTACCAAATCGCGAAACGCATCATTACGTTAAAATATATTTCGCTGGTCAACCTAATTATGGACGAAGAAGTCGTCACTGAATTGATACAGGAAAACTGCAATACAAAACGCATTCGAGAAGAATTAAAAAAAATACTAGAACCGCATTATCGTGAAAAACTTTTACATAAATATGATGTTTTGGAAGCAAATTTGGGAGGAATTGGAGCCAGCGAGAAAACTGCAAAATTAATTGTGGGGGATATGTGATAATTCTTAATAAACAATTTTCTTGGTTACTGTTTTTCCATTTTTCAAACTCACTTTTACAAGCAAAGTTTGCTGGATTGAAACCAAATTTAGTATCGTGAGTTCGTTGCCGTTGACATTCTCTTTTTTGTAAATTTGTCTTCCTAAAAGGTCATAAATTAAGACTTTATTAATTGCTTCAACGACTGAATTTACTTTTATCTGTTTGTTTTTATTAGAAACTAGAATCTGGTTTTTGAGTGTTTCAAAATCTGTATTTCTTAAGGTTTTATTGGTATAACGTAATACAAAACGGTCATTGAATGTCCCACTCTCGGTGGTGAAAGCGTAAGGTGAATTTTTCAGGTCATAAATTACATTTAAGACCTTGTCTTCCAGATATATGTTTTTATCTTTTACAAAAAACCCATCAACCTCATCAATTTCAATTTTATAGCTTCCGGCATTAGTAATTACATATCCAAGTGGAACTAAATCAGTATCTTCAAACGGCAAAGCACGACCTTGAATAACTAAATTTTTATCTTTTATAATGGAATAAATATTGATTTCATTGTCTGTATAAGATTCTCCATCATACAATTTATCAATATCATTTGTTGCACCGGTAACATACCCCACTAATGTTTGCCTAAAGGCGTTCTGATTATCAGAAAAATTCAACCAAATTCTATTTTTTTCTAATAATACTGTATTGTTTGCCTTTGTTGTTTTAAAAAATTGTGAATTATCTCCTGTAGTTCTTAACCTCATATTGTTTTTGAAGGTAACATTAAAGTCCGAATGAATGTCTGCAAAAAATCCTTGTCCAGCGGCAATCTTCCCAGTAGGTTTTAAATTTTCAGTTCCAGTAACATCTGTTGTGGCTTTTGTGCCTGTTCCTCCTGTAACATTCCAACTTGAATAATCTGCGACATTATATTGCGTTCCTGAAAATGGTGTGGAAGATGTCCAAAAATATAATGTTCCGTCTAATCCATCATTAGTGGGATCTGTTACAAATTTAGCAGCATCTATTGCACTTGAATACGGATTGGCCAATAATATCGTATTTCCTGTAACATCAGAAGTTCCATCATAACTATCTGCTGGGACTTTAACAATCCCATTATTAGGAACTCCAGTAAAATCAAAGTTGTTAATTCCATCGACTGCACTTCTTGTTATAAAACCTCTCCCAGGAACAGTTGTTATTATATCAACCCATTTACCATCAATAGTTCCATCTAAATTCCACATATAACTTCGATCATAAGCCGAAGGTATTTGTGACAATACACTTCCTTGAACAGGTGAGCCCCAATAAACATAGTCTTTAGCAATCATCGAACGCGATGTTCTAGTCATTTTAATATTGCCCGTATTTGTGTTTGTCGTTGCATTATCAACATCGGTTATTTGAACTAAATTTCCACCATTTTTAATCAGAATATTTGTTCCGCTTGTGTTTTTTATTGCGTTAGTAACTGTCAATAACTTATTGCTGTCAATTTGAAGTGTTGATGAAGTAATTGTTAATTCATTTCCAACAAGTATTTCGCTCGAACTGGATATTGTTTTTGTCCCAGATCCAGAAATACCAACATTGTAATAGGAGGCAAATGGGGTAATGTTTTGATCTGCTCCCGCATATTCAACTTTCGAACCTGTTTCGAGTGTAATTGTTGGTCCACCATTTGTGACCGTATCAATTCCTGTATTTGTGCTACCGGTAAAACCAGCTGTAGTATTTAGTTTGAATGTAGCTCCATTCTTTACAGTAAATTTTCCGCCAGCTTGGAATTTAATTCCCCTCACCGTCCCAGAATTAGAAACATTTGTACCACTTACAATAATATTAGCATAAGTTATTGTTGGCGCACTCAATCTAATATTAGTAGCAGATCCTCCAGTGAATTCGAAAGTTGTATTTGGACCTAAAGAATATGGGCCGCCAGATTCGGGTTTTGAAGCTGTTGTTCCACCAAGCATATATTTTGATGTCCCTGTCATTGTTATTTTAGTGTCTGCCCCCCCAAAAGAATGATTATCTGCATCAAAAATAGCAGAATCTTGAATCGTTACCGTTCCTGAAATATTTGATATTGGACCTGACAATGTTTTTGTGCCAGATTTTGAGAACGTTATGTTATTATAGTTTGGCGTACCGTTCAGAATTTGATTACCAAATGCATTCAATTCAATTGTACCGCCAGTTAAGCTATAAGTGCCCGATAGTTGCGGAGAAACAGTAGGATTTAAAACACTCGTTATATAAGTTCCATTAGTATTCATCGATAAATTTCCCGAACCATAAATATTAGCTGCAGAAGTCTCAATGAAAACCCCCTTAATAATTGAAAGTAGTCCCCCAGAGTTTGACAATCCAGTACTTTGGGTCAGATATACTATATCTGTAGCGTTTGTTTTGTTTATTACAATTTGCTTAGCAGCTGAGCCAGAAGTCATTGCTGTTCCCGTGTTTTGAGGTGTTTCACTACCAACATAATGATAATATCCAGATTGAGAATAAGTTCTTACTCCTGTACACTGGATGTTTCCTGTGTTATTTCCACTAGCATTAACTCCGTCTAGAGAAGTAATTCTCAATGTTCCTGTACTGGCCAAAGTAAATCCACCGGAACCAAAAATGTTGAATCCATTAAATTCTAAAATTCCTCCACCAGAAACAGTAAGCATACCTTCAACATTCAAACTCGAACTTAGTGTTACAATTGCCGGAGAAGTAACTTCAAAACCTGTTAAAGTATTGGCTATACCATTATTAACAGTAGCATTACCCGGAAAAGTAACGGAGACACCAGCAAATTTAATAGTGCCTTTATTGTCAATAGTTCCTCCCGTAGATGAATATGTTCCCGTTATGGTTAGAGTTACTCCAGTGTCAATTTGAAGTGTTCCGCCGTTTAAGGCTATGTTTCCAAGGGTTTGATTAGAACTTATTTTTAGTTTTGTACCAGCATTAATTGTAGTAGTTCCAGTATATGTTTTTGATACACCCGTATAAATCACAGTGGCTGTATTGTTAATTGTTAGTCCAGGTGTTCCTGAAATGTCTCCCGAAAATGTTACTTGTTGTGCTCCATAAATATTTATCGGATTATCACTATTGTTTCTAACAGTATTATTAAAACGTAAATACCCATTAACTGGATTAATTTCCATGAAATTTCCGAAAGAGTTTATGAAAATATTCACATTAAAAATATGTGTTGTAAATGCTACACTATTTTCAATTTTACAATTACCGTTATTGTTTTGGAAATAAATACCTCTTGAAGCATTCGTATTTATTATTCTATCAGGAGTTCCGTTTATGAACAATATTTGGTTTACACCATAATCATTAATGCTATTTAAATTCATTGTTGGAAATATGCCATTATCAAATTTGATTATATTAAAACTTGCACTACAATCTGGTCTTTGTCTAGCCCCCATTCCTGAAATAGTCCACAACCAATTTCCTCCAGCAGCAGAAGTACAGCCACTTCCCCAATCCCATTCCCCATTTGTAGATGAACTATTCCAATAAATTATGTCTTGAGCATTCGCACTTAATGAAAATATGATCATTGTTAAAAACAAAAACTGTTGAATCTCTTTTGGCAAAAAAATCTTCATAAGCGATATTTTTTTATATTTTGAACTTTAATTTATTCTTACTTCAATTCATAAATACGCTGTATTCCAAACAATATTGAGACGAAAATAGGTCATAATAACCACTAAAAATCAACTAATTTCAAAGTTATAAGCCCTTAAAATACCCGTCAATTTGCCTCAAAAAAGACCCGTTTTTTAATGCCATTTTGTAATAATATCTTTATAAAATAGAAATAAATCTTGACAAACACCAAAAATGGCTTTTCTAAAATATATTATGATAAAAAAAGAAATAAAAATAAAAAAGTCCTATTTTCTTACAAATATATTTATTTAAAATCAATTAACTGTAATTAATTTCCCATATAATTTATTTATAAGCAAGTATTGTTTTAAGAAAATTCCCTCATTAATAAATTTTAAAACCATTGTGTGTAAAAAAAGTTGTACATTTCGCAAGATGAAAGTATTGCAATTCCCTTTAGCGAGAATAACAATTGGGTTTATGCTAGGCATTCTACTTGCCCATTATTTTCAACCCCATCCGCTACATGTATTTATCTTGCTTTTCATCGCCTTTAGCTCTTTTACCATTGCTTATTTTGTATCGAAAAACAAGGTGAAAAACCCCATTTATTTTGGGTGGGCTACCTATTTTCTGGCTTTTGGTATTGGCATTACCTCCCAAATAATCCATACCAATTCATTTCAGAAAAGCAATTACATTCATGGAGTAGCCATCAATGAGAAACCACATATAGTGGAGGTTACTGTTCGGGAAAAATTGCGAAGCTCAAATTATAATGACCGCTATATTGTCCTAGTAAACCAAATTGATGATTCAATAAAAACGGGGAGAATTCTCCTAAATATACGAAAAGACAGTATAAATCATTCTTTTGAAATTGGAACCCATTTGCAAATAAATGAGACTCTATACGAAAACGGTCCAGCAAAAAATCCCAACCAATTTGATTATGGAAAATATCTCGAAGGCAAACAAATCTATGCCCAGATTTATGCTGATGCCTCAGATATTAAAATAGGCACGCTTATCGTTAAAGATGTCTGGTATTATACTTCGAGATTACGGACGAAAATTATTCGGAACTTAGAGAAAAGTCATTTCAGCACTGCCGAACTGAACGTAGCCGATGCCTTAATTTTAGGGCAGCAACAGGACATTTCGCCAGAGATTATCAAGGATTATCAATTTGCAGGCGCTGTGCATATTTTATCCGTTTCGGGATTGCATATTGGGTTTATTTTATTGTTTGTCACGTTTATTTTAAAACCATTTCCCAACACCAGACGCGGTTCTTTTATTAAGTTGATTATCATTCTTGCATCCTTGTCTTCCTTTGGATTGATTGCCGGATTGGCACCGTCAGTTCTTAGGTCGGTTACGATGTTTTCATTTGTCGCCATTGGAATGTATCTTCGAAGAAGCACTAATATTTTTCATACTTTACTGGTTTCTATCTTGCTCATTTTACTGTTTGAGCCTACCTTTTTGTTTGATGTGGGTTTCGAATTGAGTTATGTTGCCTTGTTTTTTATTCTTTGGTTACAGCCTTTATTAGCTCAACTTTGGACACCAAAAAACGTGTTGTTAAAATATTTTTGGGACATTCTCACGGTTTCTTTTGCGGCACAAATTGGTGCTTTTCCGTTAAGTATATACTATTTTCATCAGTTTCCTGGCTTGTTTTTTGTGACTAATCTGGTCATTATTCCGTTTTTGAGCGTTATAATGGGACTGGGGGTTTTGGTAATGGTTTTAGCGGCTTTCGATTATGTTCCCATTTTTCTTGAGAAATCATTGGAGTGGAGCATTTCTATTTTGAATAAAATCATTAATTCGATTGCCTCTTTGGAGCAGTTTATCATTCAGGGGATTCCGTTTAACTGGCAGTTATTATTCAGTACGTATTTGTTGATTATTGCAACGATTATTTGGTTCAAAAAACCTAGTTTCAACAGACTGGCTTTGGCATTGATTACTTTAATTTTTTTCCAAATCACGTATTTCGCAACTCATTGGAACAATCAAAACCAAAGCGAATTGGTCATTTTTAACTCGAAGAAAAACACATTGATTGCAGAACGAAACGGTGAAAATGTCACTTTATATGCAAATGACAATCTTTTAAAAAAAGCCTCACAAAACAAAACTCTTGCTTCTTATTCTATGGGAAATTTTAGTCATTTGACCTCTAAAAAAAGTTTGCAAAATCTGATTTATTTTAATGGAAAAAAGATTTTTGTTATGGATAGTTTAGGCGTTTATCCAAAAGAGATTCGTCCAGATATTGTCATTTTTACGCAATCACCAAAGATAAATTTTGAACGTTATTTACAAAACATAAAACCTAAAATGGTTGTGGTTGATGCTTCTAATTATAGAAATATTCAAAAACTATGGAAAGCGACTTGTATCAAAAAGAAAATCCCTTTTCACGCTACTGTTGAAAAGGGATTTTACACATTGAATTAATTATTTTGCTTTCAAAATTCCATCGGCGACAGCCAGCCAGGCAGCTGGACCACCAGAAACATAACCCGTACTGCCGATGCCAGTAAAATTTGGTTTCCCATCTTTTATCTTTGCCGTAGCAAAATATATAGTGGGAAATCCCTGAATTCCGAATGCTTGCTGCATCCCATTATTCTGAGTTTTAATTTCATCCGATTGCGGGGTTCTTCTTGGGAAATCCAATTCGACCAAGACTACATTGTCTTTAGCCCATTTTGCAAATTCAGGTGTTTTTAATACTTCTTTTTGCAAACGAATACACCAACCACACCAATCACTTCCAGTGAAAAACAACAACAATGGCTTATTGGTACTATTGGAAACGGAAATTGCTTTGTTAACATCGGTTTCCCATTTAAGTTCTTGCGCTTGAACGGCAAAAGTGCCTAATACAAATGCTATTAGTAAAATTGCTTTTTTCATAACTATTTAATTTTTTACAAATTTAAACAAAAATAACGCTAAAAATTGTCGGCTAATTTACATCTTGCATTAATTTTTTTATCAAGGGTGAAATTAGTATCAAAATCAGCCCTGCAATCAACGCATAGATTGCCAATAGTTTATAACCATCGGCATAAATAACCAGTTTTTCAAGATTTGTAGAATTCTCTGAAGCTCCAGCAATATTAGCACCCAACAATCCGGCAAAGTATTGTCCGTATGCACTGGCCAGAAACCACATTCCCATCATTACGGCTTGTAATTTCGCCGGAGAAAGTTTGGTCATAATTGACATTCCTATTGGAGACAAACACAATTCCCCAAAAGTGATTACAAACCAACCGAAAGTAAATAAATCCAGCGAGGTAATTCCATTGGCGTCAGCAAAGAATTTAGTGTAATAAAATACCCAGAAACCACCCGCCAGAAACAAAAATCCAAGACCAAATTTTACCACAGTGTTGGGTTCAATTTTTCTTTTACTCATCCAAAGCCAAACCAATCCTACCAAGGCTGCAAAAGCAATTACAAAAAGGGAATTGGCTGAATTGTTTACGCCACTCGGGTCAAGCTTAATGCCGAGGACTGTGTTTTCCAGATTGCTAGCCGCAAAAAGACTTAACGAACCGCCATTTTGCTCATAAAAGGCCCAAAAAACAATAGAAAATAAGATGAAAACCAAGGCTGCGATAAGTTTTTTGTTTTCTTTGAGGGAGAAATTTTTCATTTCATAAAGCAAATACAACAAGGAACAAGGTCCAATGATGTACATAAATATATCCGTATATTCTGAATTAGAAACCAACAATATAACTGCAGGAATTACTACAATTGAACCAATATACGTTAGATATTCATAGGTTTTCCTTTTTGAATTGTCTAAATCCAGCAATGGAGAAATCCCAATTTCACCAAGCGATTTCTGGGTTTGAACAAATGTCAGCAAACTTATAATCATAACAATTGAAGCAAATCCAAAGGCAACATTCCATCTTAAATGAACAGGAACTATGGAAGAAAGCATATTCCCGTTGGCAACGGCAATACACAAATAGCCCCCGATTAATGCACCAAGATTTACTCCGGCATAAAATAAAGAAAAGCCTGCGTCTCTACGATTATCGTCATCTTTGTATAATTTTCCGACCATTGTGGAAATATTGGGTTTGAAAAAACCTGTCCCAATAATGGTAAAACCGATTCCAATAAAGAAGAACTGCTTGGGGTCAATTGCTAGAATAACACTACCTACTATCATCAGGATTCCACCCCAAAAAAGGGATTTTCGGTAGCCCAGAATTTTGTCTGCAAACAAACCTCCAACAAACGTAAAGGCGTATACAAAAGCTTGTGTTGCTCCATATTGCAAGTTGGCAACCTCATCGTTCATCATCAACTGATTCACCATAAAAATAACCAACATTCCGCGCATTCCATAGAAACTGAAACGTTCCCACATTTCACTAAAAAACAAGTACCACAATTGCTTGGGGTACTTGCCTTTAAAGTTTTGTATTTGTTCGATCGTTAAGTTTTGTTCCATATTATCGAATGCCGTGCATCATTTTTTTCAAGAAAGGTGTTAATGAAAATAAAATTACCGCTGCAAGTCCCGTCAATATTACAAATACCATAAAGAATTCGAATAAATTGTGGATTTCAAATCCTGCAAAAATGGGATTATGATCACTAATTTGATTGGTCGCCAAAAGTTTTAATTGGTCAGCAGTTGGAATGATTTTTTTATCTAATATTGCCTGCAAGTCAATTCCCAGCTCTTTTGCTTTGTTAAATTTGTCTCCTGTTGATGGCAAGATAGATCCTAAAGTTCCCGCCAAAGCGTAACCAGAAGCATTCGACAAGAAAAACACACCATATAACAATGAGGAAAAACGCTTTGGCGAAAGCTTTCCTACCAATGACAAACCTATTGGCGACAAGCACAACTCAGCACAAGTTTGTATTAAGTATAACAAGATTAACCATTTTATGGCGAGTAAACCATTATTTCCCAAATCCTTAACATTATAAGCAATAATGAAATAACTCATTGCAATTAAAGCCAAGCCAACTGCTTGTTTTACTGGAGAAATAGGTTCTTTTCCCTTTGATCGTAGTCTATCCCACAACATACTAAATGGAACTGCAAAAATTACAACAAATAATCCATTGAAAATCTGAACCATCGAAGCAGGCATTTGCCAGCCAAACATAAAAGTTCTATCCGTTTGATTATCGGCTATAAACGTAAGAGAAGAACCCGCTTGTTCGAATGCTGCCCAAAAGAAAATGATGAAAAAGGACACAATATAAATTACGATTATCCGGTCTCTCTCGACTTTTGTCAAAGAGCTATCCGACAAGATTAGTCCCGCCAATGTAATGCCGCTTGCATAAATGATTGGATAAATAATTGTTTTTACAACATTGGTGCCATCCACCGAAAAATGGAAAGCAAAATACAATCCGATAAAACTTATTACTGCCACAACCAATGATTTTGGGGTAAATACAGCATTTTGGGATTCCCCTACTTCAAAATCAGAAGCCGTATTTTTAGAAGGCAATCCACCTAATGGTCTCCCTTCTGGAGTAACAACGTATTTGTTTTTTAGAAAGTAAAAGACCAAAGTCCCAAGAAGCATTGCTATTGAAGCCGCCAAAAACCCCCATTTAAAAGCGTAAATATCTCTAACTCCTCCGTGGTCTTTCACGTCTCCAAGAATTGGACAAATAAATTGCCCTAAAAAAGCCCCTAAATTAATTCCCATATAGAAAATGGTAAAGGCTGTATCTAGTTTGCTTTTTTCTTGTGCAGGATACAAACTTCCTACCATACTAGAAATATTTGGCTTGAAAAATCCGTTTCCAAAAACGATAATTCCCAAGGCAGAATACATTATGGTCGTGGCCAAATTCAGATTGCTCGGAAAAACGCTTGCGCTTGCAAATAATAACATTTGCCCGATGGCCATCATACCACCACCAATTAAAATACAATTTCTATTTCCAAAAAAACGGTCGGCAATGAACCCTCCCAACATTGGGGTCAAATAACACAATCCCAGAAAGCCTCCATAAATTAAGGATGCATCTTCCTCTTTCATCAATAAAGAATTCACGAGGAAAAGAGTCAACAGGGCCCGCATTCCATAAAAATTGAAACGTTCCCACATTTCTGTTCCAAATAACACCCAAAGTCCTTTTGGATGTGCTGCTTTTACTTGAGTTTCCGACATATTATTTATTTTGGTTAATGGTTTATGTTATAAATTATTTTTGATAAAATTAGTCATTTTATTGTACAATTGAATTCTTGTTTTTCCGCCATAAATTCCGTGATTTTTATCAGGATATATTTGGGAATCAAATTGTTTGTTCGCCTGAATCAAGGCTTCCATCATTTGCATCGAATTTTGCACATGAACATTATCATCTCCTGAACCATGAATTAACAAAAATTTTCCTTTTAACTTATCAACAAAATTTATGGGTGAATTATCGTCATAACCTTTTGGGTTTTCTTGTGGGGTCTGCATATATCTTTCGGTATATATAGTGTCATAAAAACGCCAGTTGGTTACTGGCGCAACGGCAATAGCCATTTTGAAAACATCATTTCCTTTCAAAATACAGTTACTTGACATAAAACCACCATAAGACCAACCCCAAATTCCGATTCGAGATTTATCTACATAAGGATAATTTCCTAGTACTTTGGCGGCATCAATCTGATCTTCGACTTCATATTTTCCTAGTTCTTTATAGGTTACTTTTTTAAAGGCTGCCCCTTTATAACCCGTTCCACGACCGTCAACACAGGCCACAATATAGCCTTGCTGGGCGAGCATCATAAACCAATACTCATTAGAACTTCCCCATTGATTAACAACTTGTTGTGACCCTGGCCCAGAATATTGAATCATAAAAACGGGATATTTTTTATTTGGATCGAAATCCTTTGGTTTCATTATCCAAGCGTTTAATTCATTGCCTTTTTCCGTTTTCATCACAAAAAATTCTTTTTGTGGCAAATTATACCCCTTTAATTTTTCAGCTAAAACATTGTTATTTACTATTTCCTGAACTTGTTTTCCATCTTTTGAATTGTTTAAAGTATAAGAAGTTGGAATAGTGGCATTTGAATAAGTATTGATAAAATAATTAAAATCTGGACTGAAAGTAGCCTCATTATGTCCAACTTGATGTGACAATTTCACTTTCTTTTTCCCATCTAATCTTATTTTATAAACGTCTCTTACTGTAGAACCGTTTTCTGTTGATTGATAAAAAACAGTATTCGTTTTCTCGTCCAAACCATAATATTCGGTTACTTCCCAATTGCCTTTGGTTACCTGGTTTATTAGTTTTCCAAATTTGTCATAGTGAAAAATATGATTAAAGCCGTCTTTCTCGGAAGTCCAAATAAAACTGTTGTCTTTTAGAAAAGTCAAGTTATCCGTGTCCACAAAATCGATATACGATTTGTCTTTTTCATTCAAAACCACCTTTGTGGCAGCAGTTGTTCCGTCAACCAACAACAAATCCAGATTATCCTGATGGCGATTCAATATTTTTGCAGACAAAACATTGGCATCATTTGTCCATTCAATTCTTGGAATGTAAAAATCATTGTACTGGCTTAAATTTACTTCTTTTGTAGCTTTTGTATCGACATTGTACAAATGCAGGGAAACTATGGAGTTCTTTTCACCTGCTTTGGGATATTTGAACGTTTCTATTGTTGGATACAGATTTTTTTCAAAAATCGACATTGAAAATTCAGGAACCTGAGTTTCGTCAAATCGAATATAGCCTATTTTTTTACTGTCCTTGCTCCAATCAAAAGCTCTCACAAATGAAAATTCTTCTTCATAAACCCAATCCGTGATCCCATTGATTATGGCATTTTTCTTCCCATCGGTCGTGATTTGACTGTTTGTATTTGAAGTTATATCATAAACAAAAAGGTTGTTTTCCTTGACATAAGCAATCTTTTTTCCGTCGGGCGAAAAAGTGGGTTCTTGTACTTGTTCCAAAACTTTGGTCAATTCTTTCGAAACCATATCGAAAAGAAAATAATCGGCATTAAAGGAGTGGCGGTAGATCTGATTCGTGTTATTGGCAATCAAAATCTTTTTTTCGTCTGAACTGAAAGTATAACTATCAATTCCTCCCAATAATTTAGACTGATTTTTAGTATCTATTAAAGTCGTCACTTTTTTCAGGGTTGCAAAATCGAATAAATCAATTTGCATACTTGCGGAACCTTCGTCAACATTCAAGACGGTATATTGATTGGTGTTTTTCATTGACCGCAGTTCGTCCATTCTTTTAGCAGTAAATTCGCCGTTATAAATGGCTTCGATGGTAATTTTTTGTTGTCCGAAAACATTCGTAAACAACAATAAAAGAAAGAGGGTAATTTTAGTTGAATTCATATGAAGATAATAATTGTTTTTTTAAAGGAATATGTAATTCGCATATATCTTGACGGCGTTTGATCCGCATTTCTGCTATACTCATTTCATGAAATTTTATTAAATATAAAAGAGGTCAATTTTAGTGAAAATTTTACAATTATTTCACATTTAAACTGTTAAATGTTAAAAATAATATTAAACTTACATTTTTATTGAACAACCTAACATTAGCAAACAAAACAGCTAAATCTGTATCTTTGCAAAACATCATCCCATAATCAATTGAGAATGAATAACGCTGTTGCCGGATTTTCTAAATTATCCAAAGAAGAAAAAATAAACTGGATTGCCAAAGAATACTTTTCTAATCCTAAAGAGGCTATTTCAATACTTAAAAAATATTGGAATTCCGATAGAAAAATACAGAAATTACACGATGAATTCATCGAAAACACGATAAGCAATTTTTATATTCCGCTTGGTGTTGCACCTAATTTTCTGATTAACGGAAAATATAGCAGTATTCCGATGGCGATTGAGGAAAGTTCCGTTGTTGCCGCTGCGTCAAAAGCAGCCAAATTCTGGTCCACTCGCGGCGGGTTTAAAGCCAATGTTATCAATACCGAGAAGATAGGACAAGTACATTTTATTTTCAAAGGAGACGAATCGAAACTCGCTTTATTTTTTGCCCAAACCAAAACTCATTTTTTTGCCAATACCGAAAGCATTACAAAAAATATGCAAAAACGTGGTGGTGGAATTCAGGATATTGTTCTAAAAGATAAAACCAATTTATTGCCCAATTATTTTCAATTGCATGCTACTTTTGAAACTAAAGATTCAATGGGCGCTAATTTCATCAATTCATGTTTGGAGCAATTTTCAAAAACACTAAAAGAAGAAGCATTAGCTTATAGCTTATTTTCAGAAGAAGAAAAAAACATTGAAGTCGTGATGAGCATTCTCTCGAATTATGTTCCCAATTGCATTGTTCGTGCCGAAGTTTCTTGCCATGTTGATGACTTGGTCGAAAAACACATTCCGAATCCCAAAGCATTTACCGAGCGCTTCATTCAGTCTGTCAAAATCGCCGAAGTGGAACCTTTTCGAGCTGTAACCCACAACAAAGGAATTATGAACGGAATTGATGCCGTTGTGCTTGCGACCGGCAATGATTTTCGTGCGGTTGAAGCCGGCATTCACGCTTATGCTTCCCGAAACGGAAGTTATTCGAGTTTGTCACACGCCAAAATCGAAAATGACATCTTTACTTTTTGGTTGGAAGTTCCTTTGGCCTTAGGAACTGTTGGCGGTTTAACTTCCTTGCATCCTTTGGTAAAACTATCCTTGGAAATGCTGGAAAATCCATCGGCGAAGGAGTTGATGCAATTTGTGGCAGTTGCCGGTTTGGCACAAAATTTTGCCGCTTTGCGTTCATTAACCACAACAGGAATTCAGGATGGCCATATGAAAATGCACTTGAACAATATTCTGAATCAATTTGAAGCCAACGATGATGAACGGGTTTTGATTCGGAAACATTTCAAGCATCACGTGGTTTCGCATAGTGCTGTTGTTGAATATATAGAAACTTTAAGAAGGCTGGTTTAGAAATTGGCGACAGATTAACGCAGATTTTATTTAAAATTAATTTAGTCGTTCAAAAAAAATTGTGGCTTTGCGCCTTCGTAACAAGACTTATGAAAAAAGAATTTTACAGTAACGGAAAACTACTAATCACAGGAGAATATCTAGTTCTTGACGGTGCCAATGGTTTTGCTTTACCAACCAAATTTGGTCAAAACCTGATTGTTGAAAAAGGAAAAAACCAAGAAATAAAATGGAGCAGTTTTGATGCCGATGGCAGCATTTGGTTTGAAGACACTTTTTCGTTTGCGGATATTTCGAATAAAATAATCACCAAAAAATTAGCTGTAAGAAACACGTTGATAGAAATCCTGCACGAAGGGTATTTATTAAATTCTGATTTTCTCAATCAAGCCGAAGGTTATTCTGTTACGACTCAACTTACTTTTTCCAGAAATTGGGGTTTAGGAACCTCATCAACCTTGATTAACAATATTGCGCAATGGTTACAGATTGACGCCTTTGTTTTACTTAACAATAGTTTTGGTGGCAGCGGATACGATATTGCCTGTGCTCAAAATGACAGCCCTATTTTGTATCATTTGGACAATGACAAACCAATAATCGAAAAAGTAAATTTCAAGCCTGAATTCACCAAAAACCTCTATTTTGTTTATCTGGACAAAAAGCAAAACAGCAAAGCTTCCATAGCCGTTTATTATAAGAATAAAAACAAAGATTTAGCGCAAGACATTGCCAAAAACAATAAAATAACTTCAGCAATATTGAATGCAAAAACCCTAGCTGAATTTTCCTTTGCATTAGAAAAACATGAAGCCGAAATGAGTTCCATCCTAGAAATGCAAACCGCGAAAGAGTCCTTGTTTCCTGATTTTGATGGGGTAATAAAAAGTCTTGGTGCTTGGGGAGGAGATTTTGTAATGGTCGTTTCAAAAGAAAATCCCAAAGAATATTTTAAAGAAAAAGGTTTTAGGATCATCATTCCTTTTCACGAAATGATTCTATAAAATAAAAAATCCCGATTGCTCGGGATTTTTTATATTTAATACGACTTGAATTTAGTAATTAAAGTCTTTTCTGTTGTCTTTAATTTTAGCGATATCTTTTAAAGCAGGAATCACTCTGTTGAAATCTCCAGCGCTTTGTGCTTTTAATTTAGCTACAAAAGCAGTATGGACTTTCAAGACTGGTGCTTTCGCAACACTTATATTTTTTACCACATAAACTCCAGTGTTTCCTTCGATTGGAGCAGAAAGTTGGTTGGCAGCCAATGCAAATGCATTTCCTACCACTTTAGGCTCCTGACCCACACCACCTGTTAAAACAGGATTTTCCATTGTTACGCCAGCTGCTTGCTGAACTGGAGCTCCGATGGCTTTTGAAATGGTCTCTAATGAACTTCCCGTCATTTTAGCTTTAATCAATTCTGCTTTTTTCTTGTTTTTAAGAATTGGCTCAATATAAGATCTTACCATATCAACAGGCATCAACCCTTCTTTGTTTACATTGGTCACTTTTGCAATAACGTGACCTAAATTAGCCACTTCAAATCTTTTTACAGCACCAAGATCTGTACCGCTTTCGAATGCCCATCTTACGATATTTCTTTGGTTACCCAATGGCCCAAAGGCTTCGTCCATTACTTTTACAGTTACCGGAGTGGCGATTGTAAGTTTCATTGCTGCAGCCGCTTTATCAAAATCTTTTTCAGTTGCATCAATTTCAAATTTGGTCGCTTCTGTAAATACTTTGTCTGAAGTTGCTTCTGAAGCTTCAATTTTTTGGGCTATAGTTGCTAAGCGAATTCCGTCTTGTTTATCGGTTACTTTAATGATATGAAAACCAAAGGGTGTTTCTACCAATCCAATTTTTCCGACAGGATTGCTGAAAACAAAATCGTTAAAAGGTTTCACCATTTGGTTTGGACCAAAATAACCTAAATCACCACCTTGTTGAGCTGATTGATCGTCAGAATTGGTGAAAGCTAACATCAAGAAACTATCCGGATTTGCATTTACCTGAGCTAAAATAGCTTCTGCTTTTGCTTTTGCCTGTTCTTTGGTTCTTTTTTCTTTTTGATTTGGAACCTGAGTGCCTTCATAGCTAATTAGGATGTGACTTGCTTTTGCATTCACTCCTACTTTTCTACCCAATGATTTAGAAAGGCAATAGTATTTTCCGAAAACATAAGGACCATAAATTTCGCCCGGAGCTAAGTTGTATAATTTATCAGCATCAGCAGCCGGCAAATCTTTTTTAGCAACATAAGTCGAATCGTAAGGAACATCTGAATTTGAATTTACAAATTCGATAGTATTTGTTGCTGCTTTGAATCCAGGTAAAGTGTCATTTTTCTTTGTAGTTGCGTTATAAACTACACTTCCTGACAACAATCCATTTATTTTAGCTTTCACTTCGGCTTCATCTTCCGGAGAAGCTTTGTCTTCAATCAAAACATATTTTAATTCACGAGATTCGTCTGCTTTGTATTTTTTCTCATTCTTTTTCATAAAAGTGACAATCTCATCATCAGAAACTTTTACTTCGCTGTCTTTTATGGTAGAATATAATCCGGCAACATAAGCAAAGTTCACTTTGTTCGTTTCCATTTCATATTTCAATTTTCCTTCGCTATCCGTCGTATAAGTACCGGCTTTTATCAAAGTTGCATAGATTTGATATTTTGCGTTAAGCTCAGCATCTTTTTCTCTGTCTTTTAAATATTGAGCCTGTTCCGGATTCGATTTGAAATATTCTCTGAATTTTGCTTCATCAAAAACTCCGGCTGAATTCAAAAATATTGGGTTTTTTCCAATGTTTTGATCCGATTTCAAGACTTCCATAATGTGTTTTGGGCCAACTCTCAATCCTAGTTTTTCAAATTCAGAAGTTAGCAAAGCTATAGAAACCTCTTGGTCCCAAACTCTGTTTGCCGCAGCTGTTGAAGTAACTCCTTGTTGACTTTTCTCTAGATTACTTACTTTTACTCTAAATTCTTCAAAAGAAATATCTTTTCCATTGATGCTTCCCACATCTTTTGAACTTTTACCAAAATTTCCTTTCTTAAAAAGATCTCCTGCTATAAAAGCAAATAATGCTAGTGCAATAACTACTATCATTAAAGCGGAACGTTGTCTAATTTTTGCTAAAACTGCCATTTTTATGTGATTGATTTTTATATTCAGTTTGCGAAAATACAATTATCTAATTAATAATTATACTAGTCGCCTTATAAATTGCAAGAAATTTTGATTTCCCAAAAAAAATCAATCTTTTATTGTCATTTTGACCAATTCAATTTTCTTGTTTGTGGCTTCTTCGATTATAAAATGATAGATTCCAATGGTGATTACATCGCCTTTTTGTGGGATTTCTTTAGTAGAATCTACAATGAAACCGCCCAAAGTTCCGTAAGAATCACTTTCGGGAATGTTGAGTTTGTAGGTTTGGTTCAAATACTCTACATCCAATCGTGCAGAAAAAACATAAATTCCGTCTCCTAGTTCTTTTTCGGTCAATTCTTCGTCTGAATCATGTTCGTCTTCAATTTCGCCAAAAAGCTCTTCGACAATATCTTCAATAGTTATTAACCCTGAAGTTCCACCGTATTCATCCAGCACCACTGCCACACTTTTGCGCTTTTTGGTAAGCAAATCCATTGCGTCTTTTATGTAAATTGTTTCGGGAACAAATTCCACGGGAATTACAATTGATTTGATATTCTTGGGTTTCTTGAACAAATCAAAGGAATGCACGTAACCAATGATATCATCGAGTGAATTTTGATAGACCACAATCTTAGAATAACCGGTTTCAATAAACAAATTTTTTAATTCAGTTACCGAATCAAATAAATCAATTGCAACGATTTCTGTTCTTGGGCTCATGATGTCTCTGGCTTTCACTCCTGAAAAGTCCAACGCATTTTGAAACATTTGTATTTCAGAATCCATTTCTTGGTTATCTTCCACCGTGCTCATTTGTTCTGTAATATAATTTCCAAGTTCTGCTTTACTAAAATAGAGCGGCACTTGATCGCCTTCGGTTTTGAAAAATTTTATTAGAACAAAATCAGAAACCCAGATAAAAAAAGTGGAAATAAAATAGAATAATAAATAAAAAGCATAAGCCGGAAGCGCAAAAAACTTTATTAATGAATTGGCATAAATTTGAAAGAAAACCTTAGGCAAAAACTCGGCGGTTACTAAAACAATTAGGGTTGATATCAGCGTTTGAATCAACAAACTTAATAATTCCGAAAAATGAAAGCCCAATAATTCTATCCAGCGCATCAATAAATCGCCCATAAAAAAACCATAAACCACCAAGGCTATATTGTTTCCAATGAGCATGGCTGCGATAAATTTTGAAGGCTTTTCGGTAAGTTTTGTAAGGATGTTAGAGATGAAACTATCCTGTTTTTTCTCTATTTCGAGGTAAATTTTATTGGAGGAAATAAAGGCTATTTCCATTCCAGAGAAAAAGGCACATAGTATTAGACACAATATTATAATACTAATTTCCATAATTAGGGTTTATTTCGATCTTCGAGTTTCTTTGCAAATCTTTTTCTGAAGAAAAACATGAATATGGCCAAAGCTCCTATAAAAAGACTAATTTTTGGCGTTGCTGCCGGATCATTCCATTTAGCAATCCCATCATATATAAATGCAGCTCCAAGAATAAGATAAAGGTATGGTGTGTATTTTAAGTATTGCATAATTTGAATGTAAATTTATTCATTTGATTCGAGTTCGCCGGCTATTCTTTGTGAATTAATAATTTTGAAATCTTTACTGAAATCGATCCCCTGTCCGCTTGAAACTCCTTTTGGGTCTGTAAATTTAAAGCTTTTTTCGGTAAAAAACCATTCGTTTTTTTGATCGAAATACAATTGTTGGGTTTCGAGTATTTGCCCATCCTGCGAAGTGATTTTCACATTTCCTTTCAAATCAATAAGATTTGTCAGTTTGTAAGAAGTGGCATAATCAGATTTCACATAAGTTTTTTTGCCATTTTTGTCATATAAAGTAACATCAATGCCTTTTGGAAATTCCGTAAACGGAAAATCAACACTGGCATATTCCAACATTTTTGGACTCATTAAAACGACTTGTATGCGACCTGAATCCGTATATTTTAAGTTGATATTTTCGGCTTCACCACTTGGCACAAACTCAGTAAAATTACTTTTTTGAACTTCTTTAAAATTACTTTCACACCCAAAAAACAGTGTCACGGCAAAAACCGTGACAACTTGAAGAATTGGGTATTTTTTTAGTAAAGTCATTTGTTGAACTTGACAACGTTAAGGTATAATTACAAAAAATTATTTTTGAATATTAATAGAATTTACTTTTCACAAACCATTTATCATTCAGCGAAATACCTATATTTATTTTGAAATAATTTTCCTGAACCAAATTATTTGATGTGGTTCCTTTTTTTCCCAATTCGAAACCTAAATTTACATTAGACAAAGAACCTTTTATTGGCAATCCCAATCCAAAGGTCACCCCGACGTCGTTTATAGAAGTTGAATTCACCACTAATCCTGTTTTTTCATATTTAACCCCACCTCTATAAGTGATTCTTTTAAAATAGTTTACAAAAGGATTTGGGTTAGGCGTGAAGTATCCCCCAAAACTATATTTTTGATATTTTTCATACGAAACGTTGTCTAAGGTATTATAGCTATTGTATAATTTCCCAGCGCCCTGAAAGGAAATTTCAGATCCAAAAAACCATCTTTTTGAATCTCCAATTCCGGCTCCAAAAGTCCATTTTTGCGGTAAATTCAAATCGGTTTTAGTAACAACGGGTTCTAATGCATCAACTCCCTGTACTTCGTAGTTTGAATCAAAATTCACTGTGCCGATAGTTCTGGTATTATCAGATACCAAAATACTTTTTGGTGTATAATATAAACTACTGAAAATCGTCGTTTTTTTATTGATTTTGTACTGATACATTGTTCCAATGTTAAAGTTCACACCCGACAAATCAGTAACATTCAATTCACGAGATCCTATTGGGACATAAGGGAAAAACTCCAAACTATTAGTTTGAATTTTTCCAAAATTATAATAGACATTTGCCCCAACGCTTAAATTAGGAAGTATTCTATATCCTGCACCAAAGAAAACTCTATTCAAACCACCCGAACCATTAAAACGTTTGTTGTTTTGGGAACCATCAGTAGAAATATTTTCAATCCTATAACCCACTGAAGAGTAGGGCAATATTCCAAAAGCAGCACCAAATTTTCCTAAAGGTATACCTAATGATAAATAATCAAATGTGCTTCTTTGTTCAGATGCTGATGAAGTACTAGATTTTTGTTTTGTATGACTATTACTTCCGGCGGTCGTAAATGCAGTCCATTTTAAATTTGCATAACCAGCAGGGTTTTGTAAATTAATGTGGATACTATCCGGAGCTACTGATAATCCGGCCATAGAGCGACTTTCAACCGATCCATTAAATCTGGACTCTCCAATTCCATAAAAAGAATAAGGCGATGAAGTACCCTCTTGGGAAAAAGAAACTAATGACAAAAATAAACAAGCACTTATTAAAATTTTATTAATCATTTTTAATTTTATATTGAAATGTTTGGTTCAAACTTTCGAGAAGGAAATTTGAATTGGCAAATATGGTATTTTTTAATCGTTTAGCCAAAAATTCTGTGTCTCCACCCGTTAAAATTATTATAAAGTTTGAAAATTGTGCCTTATATTGATTAATAAAACCGTCTATTTCACAAACTAAGCCATTTACTACACCAGAATGAATGGATTCAGAAGTTGATTTTGCTGTAAAATGTTTGGGATTTTCCAAAGTCAGCAAGGGTAGTTTTGCAGTATAATTATGCAAAGCTTCGTATCTTAATCGCAATCCCGGAGAAATTGCTCCGCCAAGATAATTATCATTTTCATCGATAAAATCATAGGTCACACAAGTTCCGGCATCAATCACCAACCTATTCTGACTGGGAAACTGAAGTGTTGCGCCAGCAGCAAGGACCATTCGGTCAATTCCTAAGGTTTGCGGCGTTTCATAACAATTAACAAACGGAAATGAGTCTTTATGTGAAACAAAATGAATATTTACGGAGCTTTCAAAGCTTATAAAAGCTTGTTTTTCGACATCTGAAACGGATGACACGACTAAATGAGAGATTTTTTTGTACTTATTTAAAATATTTTGAATGCTTTTTTCGAGCTCTGTTTTCATAAAAACAAAGACCTCTAAAAGGATAGTTCCCTCAAATACAGCGGCTTTAATTCTGGTATTCCCAACATCGACAGCTAGAATCATAATTTTAATTTAACGCTGCGAAGTTACGAATAGATTTTTTTTAATAATTGTTTTGTATAAATTAAAAATCATTCTATATTTGCACCCGCAATAGCAAGGTACCTTAGCTCAGATGGTAGAGCAATGGACTGAAAATCCATGTGTCCCTGGTTCGATCCCTGGAGGTACCACTTTAAAAAACCCTAATCACTTATCAATTAAGTAGTTAGGGATTTTTTATTTCAAATTTGTACGATTACTGTACGGTAAAATCCTTTTGTACTGTAGTGATTGTTTAAAACCTGTCTACAATTGAATACAATCCTTTACGATTAATTTTAGCTGATAAATTCCATTCTTGATACAAAGGTAACATTTCACAATAAACATCGTTATAAGGCTTTGCAAAGCCTTGTTTTATCATAATTTCGTTTAATATCCTACCATCTTTTAGAACTAAATAACCCAAATACCTTCCGTATTTGTCCAAAGTATTATTTTCCTCTTGTATTAAAGTACATATTTCATCTAAATTGACATTAGTTTTTAAAAATTCTAATGATTGATAACCTAATTTTATTAATAATGATGCTGGCATTTGAAGTTCATTTTCATCGTTTTTTACTTTTTTACAATAATTCATTTCAGGCGCATCAATTCCGTATAATCTAATTTCAAATTCCTTTTTTGTTATAAAATCTTCAACGATCAAACCGTCACCATCAGTAAATTTTTTAGTTTTCAGAAGAATATTTTTTGTTATTGTCATAATTACTTTAAATCGCCTTGTATTGCTTTATTTATGTTGTTGCTTGTCAATTGTTTAGAGTGTAAATTTACAATAAAATTGTATAATTACTAAAACAAACAACAAATGGCAAGACAGAAAGGACATATTAAATATGTCGGGACGTTAGGTGAAGTTCGTCACTTCAAAATTAAAGGTAACGAAGGTTACTTTGCAGGTCTAAAAGGTGGGCCAACAGCGGAACAAGTAAAAACTGCCCCAGGTTTCATTCGTACTCGTGAGAATATGAGTGAGTTTACAGCTTGTGCAAATGCTGGAAAGTCTGTTAGAATTGGTTTATCATCATTGATGAAACAAATGTCAGATAGTCAATTGACTGGGCGACTTACAGCAATTATGAAAAAAATCAATATTGAGGATGGTTCAGAAGCTAGAGGGCAAAGAGCAGTTTTAGTATCACAACAACCACAGTATTTAAAAGGTTTGGATTTCAATCGTAACATTTCATTTAATGGAGTATTTAATGCGCCATCAACATTAACTGGTACAGTTGATAGAAACGAAAGTACATTTAGTATTCCAGAATTTAATCCTATCACCAATATGAATATTCCTTCTGGAGCTTCACATTTCAGGATTATCAATGCATTATCTGTTGTTTCGGATACTATATATAATCCTACTACTGGATCTTATGAGCCTGCTGAACCTTCTTTAAATGAAGTGTCAAATATCGCTTACTCGGATTATACTTCCGTAAATGAAGTAACATCATTAATCGAAGTAACTGCTTCTTTGCCTGGTGCTCCAACATTAACAGCCAATGTTGCAGTTTTGGGTAGTATTGGAATAGAATTTTATCAGATTGTTGGTTCCAATTATTACTTATTCAATGCCGGAAATGCATTAAAAATCCAAGAAGTTTTCTAAAAACACCATCAGTTTACAATATTGCAAAGTCAACCCTTTCGAAATGAGGGCGCTGAAAAACATCGCTTATTTTGATTAGCGTCGTTTTTTAGACGATAAAAAACGCTTGTAACAGGATTTTAAACATCCGTTATAAGCTTTTTTCTTTATATAACTTTTTTTATTGTAGGTTGTATCAGTCGATTTTTGACTTGTATAGGTTCATTTTGTATAATGCGCTTGTAAATTGCATTTCCTATATTAATTTCAGTATTCT
>NZ_JADHEC010000079.1 GCF_015277675.1 Flavobacterium soyangense | reverse complement strand
GATAAATACTTGCTTAAAGATAAAGAAAACTAAGGAGTTATCCAAATATTTTGAACGATTTTTAATACAAAAGAATAAACATTGGAAAGGAAGGTTTTTAGACAGTTTGACGTTCCCGCGCTACAAGCAGGCTGGGATTAAAGATGCGTATTCTTTCCGATATGCACAAATTTTACAAATACAAAAACAACTTTAAATTAATAAAAAATACCCAGCTTGCTTGTAGCGTGTGTTATGGCTTCGGTTTTATTTTTCGGTTTAGCTTCCGCACCGTTTTTAAGTCGTAAGTACAATTAAAATATATTATTATGTTTAAACAAAAATTTTATGTAAAAACAAGTGACATAAGCACTACTTCAAAACCTTTTGTACGAGTGAATAATAATTCTCGGAAGCAACTTCGGAAATCATTTTTTCCAATTCTTCAAATCTATTTGAAACGTTTTCGCTTATATCTGTATTCCCTTTTATTAATTCTTGCGTTTCTATTTGTCTTTTTAATATAGACCGTAAGTATGTTTGGTTAAAGCATCCAAGTTCTATAATTCTGATTAATGCAATACCTAAATCAACTTCGTGTTTTTGGTTACCCGATTCTCTTAAAATTTCTTCTGGAGTCATATTGTTTTATTTAGTTTTGGTTATCTTTAGCATTTCGGTTCTTTAAACTGAGCCATAATGGGCGCGCGCTTGACGAAGTCGCTTGATTTCTTCAAGCGTCGAGTTGGGCGAAGGGCGCGCCCATTGGGCAAAAGGTGCTCGCGCCTTTTGCCCAACGTTTCCTTGCTAGAGCTTGTGGCGGCTTATGGAAAGCTTTTTTTCCATAACCGCCCAAGCGAAGTTATGAAAAGTAAACGAACAATTTACCGAAAAACTAGCCATAAGTTTTAGCAAGTGTTAGGCATAGGTTTAGTAGTAGTCAACTCGGTCAATAAGTTCTTTTCCTCTCCATTTTGAATTTGGTTCATCTAAATACAGAGAGCCATAAAACTGATAATTTGGTAAATTATTTCTCGCATCATCTTCAATTATCATTTTAACTTTTTCAATGTCTTTTTTAAAATCCTGCCAATATTCTTTGTTAAAATTTTTTGGAAACTCAACTTGATTTAACAACATATCAAAACGTTTTGATGCTGGCGGATGTTCACGATTTATGAATTTTGTTGACGGAGCACATATTCCAATAAAATGTTCATAGATATCTAACTTCATAAACCATGTTAAAGCGCCTTCTAAAACAGCTTTTTTCATAGAATTACTATATTTTGGCAATTCAATGGAAACTAAATCGGCTTCAAATTCTTCGATTTGAGTTTGCGTATATGATACAATTGGCTTGTAGTCTTCTTGATTTTCAAGAATTCCCCTGAAAATAGGCTTTTCAATAACATTTTCATCAGATAAGTGTCCACAAAGATGATGTGAAAATTCATGACCAGCTATAAATAATAATTCATTTGGGATATCTTTTTCCATTAATATTCCAACATTTTTTGGAACAATACCGCGAGGATCCATATAAAAGTCTAAAGCTTCACTTTGTAACATTACTCTTATTGCTATTCGTATTGCATTTACTCTCACATAAAGTGGGACTTCTGTTTGAAAATTTAATAATCCTAAATTCATAAATTTTAAAAAGAAGCGAATCGAATCAGAAATGTTTATCATTGTTCCATATGGACTTTTAAAAATCAAACCACTTACTTGATTTGAAAATATATTACCATAAGTTATTTCTTTACAATTCTCTTTATTCTCTTTGTTTAGGTGTGATAAAAATTTTTCATAATGTAAATTTGAAAAGGACTTTTCTAAAGACCAATTTTTAGGATTTGCTATCGCTTTGTTGCGGTAAACGCGAAATAACCTCATGTGGTCCACAATGGTTTCTGCACGAATTTTCAGCAAATGATCTTTAGCATTTTGTACATTAAATACTCTTTCAATCTCACTTTTATTACAAACCGGGAAAAAAAATCCTTTTTGAATTTCTATAGGTACTTCTTTACTATCCATTTTTCTTAAAACTTATGCCTAACGTCAGTTCGTCTAAAAACCCTCAAACGAACTCAATTTTGTTAATCAGGGCGTAAATATATGTGATTTAAACTACAATTAAAATTCTTTGTTGAAAAACGGATTGTTCATTCTTA
>NZ_JADHEC010000078.1 GCF_015277675.1 Flavobacterium soyangense | reverse complement strand
GTAGAAAGCGTGGTGGGATGTATGAGCGAACAAAACCATTTTGTGGCTAGCGACGAAACTGTTGGGCAAAACCATAAACCCAACCGTAAGTAGCCGAAACAAATTAGTTTTCGTGTGAGCGAATCCGAATATTTAAAGTTGAAGCAGTCGGCTGAAACTTTAAATATGAGTGTGCCTGCTTTCGTTAAGAAAAAGGCACAAGGCAGTCGATTGGTCGCACCTAAATTTGATAAAGAAACGAGACAATCGATTGCGAAAGATTTAAGTCGATTAGGGGCAAATGCCAATCAAATTGCGAAATATTGTCATCAACACCAATATAACGCTCCGAATTATAGCGCATTAGAACGTAATATCAATGAATTACGTGAAAGGTTGGATGACATATGGCAACAACTAAATTAAGTGCGACGAAATCAACGTCACGTGCCATTAATTACGCTGAGAAACGTGCTGTTGAAAAAAGCGGCTTAAATTGTGATGTGGATTATGCGAAATCGAGTTTTAAAGCCTCACGTGAGTTATATGGCAAAACTGATGGTAATCAAGGTCATGTGATTATTCAATCATTCAAACCCGATGAAGTAACTCCAGAACAATGTAATCAGTTAGGTTTAGAACTCGCTGAAAAACTAGCACCCAATCATCAAGTGGCTGTGTACACACATAATGATACGGATCATGTACACAACCATATCGTGATTAATTCGATTGACCTCGAGACAGGTAAGAAATTCAACAACAATAAACAAGCCTTACGTAATGTCAGAAATTTTAATGATGAGATTTGTCGGGAACACGGTTTAAGTGTGCCAGAACGTGATACTGCAAAATTAAGATATACCCAAGCTGAAAAAGCATTAATAGAAAAAGATCAATATTCTTGGAAAGATGATTTACGAGAAAAAATTGAAAATGCGAAAGACCATACAAGTGATTTTAAGAGCTTTTCAGAGCATTTAGAGAAATCCGGTATCGAGTTTAAAGTCAGAGGCAAAAACGTCTCATATAAGCCTGAAAACGTCAATAAATGGGTACGTGGCAAAACACTTGGCGAAGATTACGACAAGGGGGCGTTAGAATATGAGTTTGAAAGACGAGAAAGAGAAGAAGAAAAGGAATCAGAGCGAGACGCAGTCGCAGCGTACACAGACCAATTCGAAGTTGACTGGGACGCCGTCGAACACAACACAGAACAACTTAGAAAGACAAGAATTAGACGAACTGAAAAAACAAAACAAGCTCATCATCAAGTATCTAACAGAGATACAAGAGAACCAGAACGCACGAGAGAAAGAACAAAAACAACTCACATCGAATTTGACAGAGGCGACGAAGGATTTTCGAGATAATGGTGTTAAAGTCCATAATAGCTTTACTCATATACTTAAAGAAAAATTGGATAAAGTCGATACCGATGAATTAGCTAATATAATCGGCAGAGATATTTATAAAGTGCGTGATGAAAATGAACGTATGTTGCAAGAAGTGAGAGCGTCACATGAAGCATACCAAAAGAAAATTAAACTCATGTATCGAGGAATTGGCATAATGTTATTAGTCTTTATGCTTTTTACGTTAGTCATGACTATTGGTAGTGATTTTATGGATTTTATACATGTCGATATACTTCAAAAAGCAATAGCTAGTAAGATTAAAACGTCTGAGGGCTTTATGACGTTGGTTTGGTACATTGCTTATGGCTTACCGTATATCATTGCGATAGGTGGATTTATTTATCTTTATGAATGGATTAGAAAGAAATTCGAAGTCTTTTTGTAATTATGAGGACGCAATTATGCCGAGAAAATTTATTGTGCATTGAGAAGAACCCTTAATTAAACTGTTTCGACGAATGTCGGTATAGCGTGAGCTATAAAACCGACGAGTCGACAGTTTTAGGGTTTATTAAGGGTTCAGAGGCTCAATGTCAATAAAGCAATTGGAATAATGCATCAAAGGGTAATAACTTAATGATTTTTATAAATAAAAGAGCAACCACTTTTGTGGTTGCTTTCCTTTTTGTCTTTTGAATTTGTGAGGGGCAAAATGCCCCGAACTTTTTAATATCTTTTTATAAATCTTTTTAAAACCTTTTTAGGTGGCTTTTGAGCCCTAGAGCGACAACGGATTTGAAATGTTAAAGGCAACCAATCATTAAACTAAAGGCAACCAATCATTAAACTAAAGGCAACCAATCATTAAACTAAAGGCAACCAATCATTAAACTA
>NZ_JADHEC010000077.1 GCF_015277675.1 Flavobacterium soyangense | reverse complement strand
TCTGTTGGTTCCGTTGATGAATTTACTCATAAGCTATTTTTAAGCGATAAATACTTGCTTAAAGATAAAGAAAACTAAGGAGTTATCCAAATATTTTGAACGATTTTTAATACAAAAAAATGAACATTGAAAAGGGAGGTTTTTAGACAGTTTGACGTTCCGCTAAGATAGAATTTTTGCGTGAAAACCAAGCATAAAGCCAACAAAATCAAGCGATGGCGCTTCATGCACGGTTACCAGCAGTTTAGTTTCTCCTTAATAGAAAGTCTCCATTTTCTTCGCACAATAAAGCTTTCCCATTGACAATTTTTAACTTTTTTAATCCGATTTCTGTAAAGTAATAATGGCCGAAATATTTATTTCCTTTGCTCAATATTTCTGCATTTTGAAATCTGCAATAATCTGAATCAACAATTGTTACATTGTATTTATTTGGGTTTGTTCTCGATGGAATATTTCCGACACCTTTATCAATTGATACTGTTCTAATTCTTATTTCTTGATTAATAGAAACAGCAATCGTATCAGAAATTATTTCATTATCTGTTTTTGTTTCCCAATTCTTAGAAATATAAAACTTGTCATTATCAATTTTCAACAATATTGATTGAAAGTATTTTTTACCATCAATAATAAAATCATAAACACAATTTGTAACTAAGTAAAAACCTCTTTTGTTGAATATAGGATTTATCTTTGAACTGCTATTTATTGAATCTTTATTTACAAACTGTACAACTTTACAATTTTTTCCACTTTCTATGTTTTGCCCATAAACAGAAACTGAGAAAATAAATGTCAAAATACTAATTGTTGTTTTCAAATTATTTTCGGTTTTAAATTGCTGGTAATGGGCGCGCGCTTGACGAAGTCGCTTGATTTCTTCAAGCGTCGAGTTGGGCGAAGGGCGCGCCCATTGGGCAAAAGGCGCGAGCACCTTTTGCCCAACGTTCTCGCGCTACAGCGGGTTTGGGACTAAATTAAGCCCTATTTTCGGATTTGCCAAATCTTCCCAAATACAAAACCAACTTTCCATTAAGCCAATTGCCCAAATCCGTTGTAGCGTGTGTTAGGCGTTCGGTTTTTTAGTCGTCTATATCTTCAAATATTAGTAAATTACTTTTTTTGTCGATTTCTATTTTTTTCAAAGTTGGCGCATAATTATCTCCATTTGGTTGAAAAAGTTCTCTCACAAATTGATTTTCAGTTTCATAATTCTTAATCCTTTTTGGTCCGTTATAATAATCATCACGGTTTTCGAAGTAATTTTCATTTATTAAACCGCTATTATAATTCTTCGCCTTTTGAATTTCTCTAATTATTTTATTTTTATCTTGATTTGTAATCTTCAAAGTAAATGTATGATAGTAATCTCCAATTCCAGACATTGATTTGTTTTCTGTCAGTTCAAACTCATCAATTAGTTGAATATTTTGTTCTTCCAAAAGTTCTTTGGCGTCATTCTTTGAGAAAAGCTCATCTTCAAAAACTTGAGTTAGAATAAATATTGCAATTAGAGTTCCAACTAAAATTGACAAATATTTTCCGAATTTTGGATATCCAAATTTTTTCGGAATCCAAAAACATAACCAAACTATTCCAATTATTATTGCAACTAAAATTAGAATTCCAGCAATTAGAAATATTACCATTTAATTTTATATTTTTCTCCGTTTTTTTGGCAAACTGACGCCTAACGTCAGTTCGTCTAAAAACCCTCAAACGAACTCAATTTTGTTAATCAGCGCGTAAATATATGTGATTTAAACTACAATTAAAATTCTTTGTTGAAAAACGGATTGTTCATTCTTAAAATAGAACAAGGCATAAAAAGCTTTAAAAATCGCTTTTATAGTCCCAAAATGTAAAGCCAATACTCTTAGGTACTGTTTTAACTGATTTTGATCAATCAGGTTGAAAATTCGGCGCAAGTTGTAGGCGCAGAAAATCAATCCTACATCGGCAGAAGCGCGTTTGATGGTTTTCTTGGTCATGATATAATAAAAATCCCATTGTCGTTTGATGACACCGTAGGGATGTTCTACAATAGCCTGTCTTCGGCGGTAAACATCATAGTTGTTTTCGATTCTGACTTTGTTTTCATAGATTAAATCGGCATACTGAGAGCGTTCTATGAGTCTTCCTTTTTTATTTTTGGTACATTGGGAGAAAAATTTGCAGGTCAAACACGCACTGGTTTTGTAATGCTTCATTTGGGTTATTGATTTACCATTTTTTTTGGCGTACCAATTTGCGTTGGTGGTCAGGGTTTCATTGGCAGGACAGGTATAGGAATCGGTAGCTTTGTTGTATTTAAAA
>NZ_JADHEC010000076.1 GCF_015277675.1 Flavobacterium soyangense | reverse complement strand
AACAGCTAGGGGTTCGTTGCGGCTGCAAGCCGAACAATGAACCCCGTGTTGAACGGAACCGGAGTACCTGCCGTTAACACTATGCAGTTATCGTAAAAAAATTAGAGAGAATTTCAAGAGGCAAGCAAGCCTCTTTTTTTTGGAGTGGTTTTAAAGATGGTTTTTTAGTGTTTTCCTTCACTTTTGGGCATAAGTGCCCTTACCCATAAAATTAACTTTCACAGGAAATTGAGTTTTGGCTACCGCCAAGATACCAAGCAGGCGGACCACGCTGGTCAAAAACCGCTATCCGATGCAAATTGCCCGTTTTGCAACACGGACATTTGGGTAAGAAGGGCTTCTTTTCTGCTCTTTCTATCACTTTTACTTGGAGTTTCTCCTGCAAAAGTTTCAGCTTCACACGCTTCCAAGTGCTGCTCAAAAAACCATAATGACGGATCTTGACAAAGCGCTTGGGTAAAATATGCAACGAAAACCGCCTGATGAATTCCTGATGGGTCAGTGTCATAAGTTTCTTGACGCCTGCCATTCGATAATCTTTGTACTCAAAAGTCACGTTTTGCTCGTCAATGCTCTTGATTCGGTGGTTGCTAATGGCAATTTTATGGGTATATCTCCCCAAATATTCCACCACCGACTTTGGACTTCCAAAAGGCTTTTTGGCAAAAACAACCCATGATTTTTTCCATAAATCCTGCCGGATTTGCTCGTATTGTATAGGCTCTTTTGCTTTGAGTTTGGCGCAATATTTAGCCCTAAAAACCTTCGACAAGGCTTTCACAGGGAACAAGAATTTACCATCGGTTCTACTATTTTTCCACTGTGCGTCTTTGTTAACACCACCGCCTGGAACAATACAATGCAGGTGCGGATGCAAACTCAATTGTTGTCCCCAGGTGTGCAAAACCGCAATCATTCCCATTTGCATTTCCTTGGCTTTGCCAAATTGTTGCAAGGTTTCCCAAGTCGCTTCAAAGAGCGTGTCATAAACCAGTTTTGGACTGTGAATCGCCAATGCATTAATGCTATCGGGCAATGTAAAAACAACGTGGAAGTATGGCACTGGCAAGAGTTCTGTTTCCCTAGCCTGTATCCAATCTTCTCGATTCTTACCCTGACACTTCGGACAATGCCGATTGCGGCAAGAATTGTAGCTTATTGATAAGTTACCACAACCATCGCAAGCATCGATATGACCGCCCAATTCGGCGGTTCTACATTTTTTGATGGCAAAAAGCGTGCGGAGTTGCCAAGTATTCAATCCATAACTCTCGATTTTCGAACCCACTTTTTGCAGGACATCGGCTACTTCGAACTGCGGCTGCATTTTGCAAAAAGCGTGTCGAGCGGACTAAAAATACGCTGACTTTCGAGTTGGGCAATGTGCAAATACTCCATCGTAGTTTCGATATTTTGATGCCCTAAAAGATCTTTGAGCGTCATAATATCCATACCATCTTCGAGCAAATGCGTGGCGTAACTATGACGAAGCGTATGGGTGTGAACTTCCTTTTTCACGCCCGCTGCTTTAGCAACTTGTTTGACCGCCCATTGCACGCCTCGTTGGCTGTAACGACTATCAAAATCTCCACCTGCTCTCTCAATAGGCTGACCGTTAAAAAGATACTCTTCTGGTTTTTCGGCTTCGATGTAGGTTTTTAAACCTCGAATTAAATGTACCGAAAGCGGAACATAACGGTCTTTTTTGCCTTTGCCTTGCACCACTTTGAGCTGTTTTCTATCGAAATCTAAATCCTGTAAACGTACAGAACGAGCTTCCATACAACGCAAGCCACAACCATAAAGCAAACCAATCAGGATTTTATGTTTAAGCAGCTTGGCACATTGGAGCATCGCCCAAACTTCCTCTTTGCTCAAAACAACAGGGAGTTTTTTCTCGTGTTTTATAGAAGGTAACCGTAAAAACTCATACGGCAATCCTTCGGATTTTAGCAAAAAACGAAGTCCGTAAACACAGTGTTTAAAATAGGTTTGCGATGGGGTTTTGGACTTTTTTTGCAAGTAAAATAAGTAGTCCTGAACTTGTTCGGAATCCAACTCCGTGGGGATTTTGCCAAAATACAACGAAATCGAAGCCAGGTGCCGCGAATAATTGTTAAACGTGCTTTGGCTTCTGCCTAAAACCGAAACTGTACGCTCAAAACGAGCCAATAGTTCCACAAATCCAGGAACTTCTCGCTTGGCTTGGTTGAGGATTTTGTTCTCTCTTAATAAATCTGGATGCTTTTTTTTGTAGTCATATTTTCAAAGTTTTAATTATCTTTGAAAGGTACAAAATCAGCGCGAGAGCTACCGAAGGTTTAGTTCAAC
>NZ_JADHEC010000075.1 GCF_015277675.1 Flavobacterium soyangense | reverse complement strand
GGGTCATAAAGTTCGCCTGTATCTTGATTATAAACTTCCGCATAGCCATTTAAGAAGGCATCGTAATTGCGAGCCACCTCGGTAGGTGTAGGCTTGTGCAATTGGTTTTTAAACAATCCGTTAAGAATCATTTCAGTTTGTTCGCAGACTCTACGAGCGTTATTGTTTCTTTTGCCTTCGGGATCCTTGATAAGCGGATAATACAAATTTTCTTTGCATTCGTTTAAAACCTTTTTAAATTGTTTCTCACCAGTAGGCAAAGTATGTTCTTTTTCTTTGTGTTTAATTGTTAAAGTGGTTTGAAAGTCTATGACATCTTGCAATAAACTTTGCAACACACCCGGAATAACAACACCATCTACTGTAGTGGTGCGTAATGATCCTTTGAGTTTGATTCGCTCCTGAATTCTAACCTCTTCAAGTTTTATGGCGGCCTTCATTACGCTGGCATTAATTAAATAATTCTCTTTTTCGTCTTTAGTAAGTGTCGAACCTAAACGCCTGAAACCGCTATAATAAGTATAAGCATCACCGTCAATTTTAAAATACAAATCCAACGGATTAGCAACTTTTCGAGGATCCTTAAGAATGTCCTGCAAGTCGGCATTCAAACTGTCAAAGTCGATAAGAACTGTGCGGTGTTTCCCGCCTCCGTTTTGCAAACGCTTGATGCCGTAGTTTTTGTCTTTGTATCTCCAAATTTCTTGAAGTAAAGAAGATTCTTTATTCCAAAAGAGGTGCAAAACTCCTTTGCCTTTAAGGTATGCCGTTTTTTCTTCACTGAAATAAGTGATAATCAATTCCGTTTTCTCTACGGCAACTTGTTTTTCTGTCCAGATATAAGGCATATTTTTATACTTAAAAAGTTTGTTCCGACCAAGGAATCGAACCTTGCACTCACTCATCAATCAATATGAGCGACAACCTGTATCGGAGTTATTACTATATTTACGGTCTAACTCAATAAATAATAGTAATATGGATGTGTATGAATTAATTTTTTTAGAAATCAGGTTAGACATCATTACCGATATTCTAACTGGTAATGAGGGTTTTAAAAAAAGTTACCTGAATGCTTTGGAAAAATTAAAAACCGAAACGCTAAACAAAAAACCTGATGAATTTAAAGCTCTTTTAGAGCTAATAGAAAATCATTTAAACCATTTAAATTCGAAGGTTTAACACACTCTTCCCATTTACGAATAAGCCTATCGGTGCGATCTTTATCATCGCCTAGCTTGTCAAATTCGGAGGTTTTTATAACTTTTAATAATGCATCATTCACTTTTTCTTGAATTTGTGCCGATGTGTTTTCTTTATCGCCAATGATTACCATTGTGCCGATAAGATTTGTGATGTTTATTACTACTGGCTTCATACTTAAAGTTTTTGAGGTTCGCTAAATGTGATACTTACTATTTTCCCGCCTTTAAGGGATATAGTTTCGATTACTTCGGTCGTGAAATCTTCATTCACGTGGTGGATGATCTGTGTTTTCATAGTTTGTCGTTGTTTAATAGGTTGTTAAGATTTTTTTTTAGTTCGAGATATTCTGCTTTTATCCTGTCGGCAAAAATTGGAGTTCTTTCTCCGGTAATACATTGCTTTATATAGCGGCTTGTGAAGCTATATTTTGTTGCCAATGCGTTTAATGCACTTGTATTCCAGTTTTCGTTACTTTTTTTATTAGATTTGTCCATTGCTTTGTTTGTTCTTATGTGTGGTACAAATATATAGTAATATTTTACACTAAAACAAATTTTAGTGTAAAAAAATACATTAAAATTATGGGCACAACGGAAAGAGTAATCAAATACCTTGACTTTAAAGGAATTAGTAAGTATAAATTTTGTAAAGATTTGGGTTTTTCAAACAAATTTTTGGACAATAGCAGTAATATGGGTACCGACAAGGCGTGTAAAATTTTACATCATTATCCGGAAATAAATGCTGAATGGTTATTAACAGGTAATGGATCTATGCTAAAAAACGGTACTAATCCTATTATAACTTATCTCCACGATAATGTTGAACCAGTTGAGCAATTAAACTATAAAGATTTAGCAGATGCACGATTGCAAATCATCGAAATGAAAGATGAAAAAATTTTAAGGCTAGAGAAAGAACTTTCAGAATTGAAATACACGCAGAAAGAGCCATTTCTTTATAAGAATGTGGCTGAATCAGCACCTGAATTAACAAAGAAAGAGAAGTAGATCAGTATAGTATAGTGTTTTTTTGAAATTACATTTTTAACACCGTGAAATAACTAATTAAAAATCAAGTAATTATATTAAATCATACGTTTTTGTCCGTGATATTAAGTGTCGTGAGTTTGTTGTTTTTATGCAAAAAATGTCCTTTAACCGCTATTAAGCATACATAAAGTGGCTAAAAAAAACACTACTTTGTAGATGCAAGTGTAGATGCAAGTGTAGATGCAAAGAAAAAAACACAAAATTTCCAGTTTTTGGGTTATTCGGTTTATTCCATAAAAAAAGCCCCAATAAATGAGGCTAAATAATGTTTAAATAAGCTTTAAATCCCTTGTAAATCGTAGCTTTAAGCATATAT
>NZ_JADHEC010000074.1 GCF_015277675.1 Flavobacterium soyangense | reverse complement strand
TCAATTTCCAAATAGTCGTAAAACTTGATTTTGGTGTTTTTGAAATCAATCTTTGCCCTGGATAAATTCTGTTGAAACGTAAATCCGGTTCCCTCTTCCGCCGATACATAATTCAAGTTTTCAAACTTGGTTAAATACTCTGAAAGCAAAAGTGCCAGTGTTGTTTTTCCATTTTTTTCATTACCATAAATCACCCAAATTCCGCCTCGTTCCTGTTCGCCTAAAACTGCTGCCCAAATGCCATCAAAAACGAATGTTTTGAATTTCTTGTTAAGAAGTGTTTTTGCTGTGATTCCTCTTGCCATTTATGCGCCTATTTTTATCAGGGTTTCTAAATAGCGTAAGGTTGTTTCTTTGTCAATGCACTTCTTAATTAGCTTTTTGACCTTGGTCTGATCCTGTATATTAGCACTAGCAACCGTCCCTATTAAATCCGAATAAAAAGCCTGACGGTCTGCTGTTCCGTTTGGAACTAGCTTGATGAATTCATCTGAGAATCGGCTGAATATTTCGGCAAAGCCTACTTTCTTACCGTCAATGCCTCGTTCGATTTTAGCTCTTAATCCATCGGCTCCCATCATATACCATCCGCAAACACCATCTGTTCCGTTCCAAATTCCTTTTAATTCTACAAAGGCGGTATATTCTAAATCGCCAGCCTCATCAAGTATTATCAAAGGTTTTTCAAGCGTTGTGATGTAATATTTAAGATTAGCAAGTACATCGTAGTATTTACCTTGGTTGTCGATTCCTACCGTTTTAGCAATAAGGCGAATAAACAATTGTTTGGATTTTGCTTGAGAGCAATCAACATAAAAAGTGTTTTTCATTTTCTTGATGATGTGTTTGGCACAAAAAGTTTTACCAATACCACAATCATCTACAAGTACCATCGAGCGGCTCAACTCTTTGCAAAAATTAAGGTTATCCTCAATTTCTGAATATACTTTGGTACGTGCCACCTTCCAGTTATCTTCAAAAACTTTCACTTGAAGCTCACGGCCAATAGTGATCCAAACCGTGTCACTCATTATTTTGTCGGTTTCGCCTGATTTCAATCGGCTAAAAATGGAGTTGTTAATCCCTAAACTTTTAGAAAAATCGGCATCCGAACCGCCATAATTTTCACGTTTTTCTAATATTGCTACTCTTACTTTTGTTTTAAATTCGGGTGTTAAGTTCATTTTGGTTGTGTTTTTATAGGTTAAAATTAGATCGCCAGCCTTGTGATGGTGATGCACTTGGTACGTACACTAAATCATCGTCATCATCATCGGCAAATACTTCTACAGGTTCTGCCTCTGGTGTATATCGTTTCAGATTTGGAATTTTGAAATTGGAGTTAACCGTTTTCGGGGTATTGTCAATAATTTGAATGGAGTCAATGCGGTTTCTTTGGCGTTTTTCAAAAGCATCGACCGACATAACATAAGCCGATTGTAATTTTAAAGCTTCACTATCGGCTTCGGTTCTTTCGATGGTTGCACGATTGTATCGAGGCATTTCCATCACTTCACAAATGAATTTATCGCTCATATAAACCAAGGCTTTCAACACTTCACCATCATTGCCATCAATCCAATAGACATCGAACTCTTTACCTTCAATTACTCTCATTTGCTGTATCAAAGCTTCGCCTGTTAGTATTTTTCCATCGTCTGCAATGGCTCTTTTTTTACCTTGAAGCTTCACATAACCGCCATTACAAGAGGTTGGTGTTTTATAGCCTATGGTTGGGAGAATTCCCTGCCAGTTCGTAGATTTTAAGTTTGGATTTTGGTTTTTCTCAAAATAATCCCAACGGCTCATTCCTTTGTGGTCAGGATGTGGGCTATTGTTCCATTGTTCCAGCTCTAAAAGCCTTTCATTTACTAAAATTTCATACGGAATGATTTGTTTTTTTGCCCCGCTTAACTGATTGGCTTCGGATTTTGCAGTCGGTCTGGCCAACCAACCCGATGCGCTTTTTTCCACTTCGTAGCGAAGTTTTCCATTCATACGCTCAATGTACTTTCCACGGGCGTTATTGGCTTCGATTTTAACCTCCTGAAACATATTGCCCGGACGTAATAAAGTATCTTTAAAACTGCTATTTAGCGAGCTTTCACATTCCAGTTCGTGAGGCAAACAAAAACCCCATTCAGTATAATTTCTAACCATTTGGCGGTAAAAATCAACGATAATTCCCTCTTTGGTTTTGCCATAAACAAACGTTGTAAAGCATTGTGAGGCAATATCAACACCCAAATAGAACCAAACTCTATCATTCTTTGTATTGTACACAAAAGGCGGTTGTCTGTCATCAATTGAAATTATTGAACCCGCTAGTGTAGGCAAATCCATTTGATGGTGTGGTTTGAAATTACCCATATACACCTGACGGTCGCCGCTTCTTGCTTTATGAGTTGCGATTTTATTTTCCCATTTGTTTAAATAAGCGATGATAGTCCCTGTAGATAATGATTTAAAGTTTTTAGGGTCATAAAGTTCGCCTGTATCTTGATTATAAACTTCCGCATAGCCATTTAAGAAGGCATCGTAATTGCGAGCCACCTCGGTAGGTGTAGGCTTGTGCAATTGGTTTTTAAACAAT
>NZ_JADHEC010000073.1 GCF_015277675.1 Flavobacterium soyangense | reverse complement strand
CAATTGTCCTGCTACTCCAGTTTTTGCCGTAGCAACAGCTACTGATGCTTGTGGTTCTGCTTTCACTTTAACATCTGCCGATGTAACAACCCCTGGTACTTGTGCCGGATCGTATTCGGTAACAAGAACCTGGACTGCTAAAGATGCTTGCAACAATTCATCCACTGCTTCCCAAACGATAAACGTTCAAGATATTACCGCTCCAGTTATTGCTGCTTTGCCTGCAAATTCAACCATCAATTGTCCTGCTACTCCAGTTTTTGCTGTAGCAACAGCTACTGATGCTTGTGGTTCTGCTTTCACTTTAACATCTGCCGATGTAACAACCCCTGGTACTTGTGCCGGATCGTATTCTGTAACCAGAACCTGGACTGCCAAAGATGCTTGTAATAATTCATCCACTGCTTCCCAAACGATAAACGTTCAAGATATTACCGCTCCAGTTATTGCTGCTTTGCCTGCAAATTCAACCATCAATTGTCCTGCTACTCCAGTTTTTGCCGTAGCAACAGCTACTGACGCTTGTGGTTCTGCTTTCACTTTAACATCTGCCGATGTAACAACCCCTGGTACTTGTGCCGGATCGTATTCGGTAACAAGAACCTGGACTGCCAAAGATGCTTGCAACAATTCATCTACTGCTTCTCAAACGATAAACGTTCAAGATATTACCGCTCCAGTTATTGCTGCTTTGCCTGCAAATTCAACCATCAATTGTCCTGCTACTCCAGTTTTTGCCGTAGCAACGGCTACTGACGCTTGTGGTTCTGCTTTCACTTTAACATCTGCCGATGTAACAACCCCTGGTACTTGTGCCGGATCGTATTCTGTAACCAGAACTTGGACTGCCAAAGATTCTTGCAACAATTCATCCACTGCTTCCCAAACGATAAACGTTCAAGATATTACCGCTCCAGTTATTGCTGCTTTGCCTGCCACTTCAACCATTAATTGTCCTGCTACTCCAGTTTTTGCCGTAGCAACAGCTACTGATGCTTGTGGTTCTGCTTTCACTTTAACATCTGCCGATGTAACAACCCCTGGTACTTGTGCCGGATCTTATTCGGTAACAAGAACCTGGACTGCCAAAGATGCTTGCAACAATTCATCCACTGCTTCCCAAACGATAATCGTTCAAGATATTACCGCTCCAGTTATCGCTGCTTTGCCTGCAACTTCAACCATCAATTGTCCTGCTACTCCAGTTTTTGCCGTAGCAACAGCCACTGATGCTTGTGGTTCTGCAATATTGACTTTTGCAGATGTTACAACTCCCGGAGCATGTGCAGGTGCATACTCTATAACCAGAACTTGGACTGCCAAAGATGCTTGTAATAATTCATCTACTGCTTCTCAAACTATAACAGTTCAAGATATTACTGCTCCTACTTTTACAATACCTGCTGATATTACTATTATTAAGGATGCAACCTGTGGTTATAATGCTGCTCCATCAATTACTGGGTCTCCATCTAATGTTATTGACAATTGTGATTCAAATCCAATTGTATCTTATACTGATGCCTCTTGTTTTGATTATAGTATTAATACCCAAATGAATCAAGGTCAAGGATATTACTATCCTGTGGTGATTTCTGGTTATACTAGTTTAACTGCTGGTCAAATCCAAAAAGTGGCTATGGAGTTTACAACCAACCAAGGAAAAGGAAATGCTGAATTTATCCTTATCGCCCCAAGTGGTGATGGAATTGTTCTAGTTGGCTCCTACTGTGATGGTGGAAACTGTGAGGTAACTGGTTCTACAACATACAGCCCAACATTTTATCCAAGTACCTCTAGTTACACAAAATGGGTGAATTCTGATAACATTGCTGCTGGTCCAGGTAGTTTTGAACCAAATGGAGGAACTTCAACAAATAGCATAGCTGGTTTTAATGGAAATTACAGAACCCGTTTTGAGGATCTTACCGGACCGATGAATGGTACCTGGACTCTTTTTGGAAGAAAAGACACTCCTGCATCTGGAACATTAGAATTCACAGGTGTTTGTATTTCACCAACAGCATGTGAAGGCAACACGGTGATTGTAAGATCATGGACTGCCACAGATGCTTGTGGTAACACTAGCGCTCCTTTCAAACAAATTATTAATGTGGTTGATACTACTGCGCCTACTTGGACAACCGCTGCTGGTTCTTTAGATGTTACTTTAGAATGTAGCAATGCTGCTGGTATAGCTACTGCGCAAGCCGCTTTCCCTGTAGCAGCTGATAATTGTGATTTAGATGTTAGCAATATCATTAAAGTTTCTGGCGCTTTTGTTGCTAGTACTTGTGGTAATTCTGGAACTTACACCAATACTTGGACAGTAAGTGATAATTGTGGTAACCTAAGCGCAACTTTCACTCAAGTAATCACCGTTCAAGATACCACTAAACCGGTATTGAGCGCTGCGCCTGCGGATACAACTACAGAATGTTCTGCCGTCCCAATAGCTTCGGCCGCAGATTTAACTGCTACCGATAATTGTGACGCTGCTCCGGTAGTGACTTACAATGAAGTAAGAACTGACGGAAACTGTGCCAGTAACTATACTTTAACCAGAACTTGGACCGCTACTGATGTTTGTGGTAACGCTTCTTCTAAATCTCAAGTAATCACCGTTCAAGATACCACTAAACCGGTATTGAGCGCTGCGCCTGCTGATGTAACTGCTGAATGTTCTGCCGTACCAATAGCTTCGGCCGCAGATTTAACTGCTACCGATAATTGTGACGCTGCTCCGGTAGTGACTTACAATGAAGTAAGAACTGACGGAAACTGTGCCAGTAACTATACTTTAACCAGA
>NZ_JADHEC010000072.1 GCF_015277675.1 Flavobacterium soyangense | reverse complement strand
AGATTTAAAAAACCACTAGAATTTGAGTCGAATAATAAGTAGTCAAGCCTAGCTTGACAAATAATATACGATGAAGAGTTTGATCCTGGCTCAGGATGAACGCTAGCGGCAGGCTTAACACATGCAAGTCGAGGGGTATGGTAGCAATACCAGAGACCGGCGCACGGGTGCGTAACGCGTATGCAATCTACCTTTCACAGAGGGATAGCCCAGAGAAATTTGGATTAATACCTCATGGTATAATTGAATGGCATCATTTAATTATTAAAGTCACAACGGTGAAAGATGAGCATGCGTCCCATTAGCTAGATGGTAAGGTAACGGCTTACCATGGCGACGATGGGTAGGGGTCCTGAGAGGGAGATCCCCCACACTGGTACTGAGACACGGACCAGACTCCTACGGGAGGCAGCAGTGAGGAATATTGGACAATGGGCGCAAGCCTGATCCAGCCATGCCGCGTGCAGGATGACGGTCCTATGGATTGTAAACTGCTTTTGTACAGGAAGAAACAACTCTACGTGTAGAGTCTTGACGGTACTGTAAGAATAAGGATCGGCTAACTCCGTGCCAGCAGCCGCGGTAATACGGAGGATCCAAGCGTTATCCGGAATCATTGGGTTTAAAGGGTCCGTAGGCGGCTTTATAAGTCAGTGGTGAAATCTCCCCGCTCAACGGGGAAACGGCCATTGATACTGTAAGGCTTGAATTATTAGGAAGTAACTAGAATATGTAGTGTAGCGGTGAAATGCTTAGAGATTACATGGAATACCAATTGCGAAGGCAGGTTACTACTAATGGATTGACGCTGATGGACGAAAGCGTGGGTAGCGAACAGGATTAGATACCCTGGTAGTCCACGCCGTAAACGATGGATACTAGCTGTTGGGCGCAAGTTCAGTGGCTAAGCGAAAGTGATAAGTATCCCACCTGGGGAGTACGTTCGCAAGAATGAAACTCAAAGGAATTGACGGGGGCCCGCACAAGCGGTGGAGCATGTGGTTTAATTCGATGATACGCGAGGAACCTTACCAAGGCTTAAATGTAGATTGACCGGTTTGGAAACAGACCTTTCGCAAGACAATTTACAAGGTGCTGCATGGTTGTCGTCAGCTCGTGCCGTGAGGTGTCAGGTTAAGTCCTATAACGAGCGCAACCCCTGTTGTTAGTTGCCAGCGAGTCATGTCGGGAACTCTAACGAGACTGCCAGTGCAAACTGAGAGGAAGGTGGGGATGACGTCAAATCATCACGGCCCTTACGCCTTGGGCTACACACGTGCTACAATGGCCGGTACAGAGAGCAGCCACTGGGTGACCAGGAGCGAATCTACAAAACCGGTCACAGTTCGGATCGGAGTCTGCAACTCGACTCCGTGAAGCTGGAATCGCTAGTAATCGGATATCAGCCATGATCCGGTGAATACGTTCCCGGGCCTTGTACACACCGCCCGTCAAGCCATGGAAGCTGGGGGTGCCTGAAGTCGGTGACCGTAAGGAGCTGCCTAGGGTAAAACTGGTAACTAGGGCTAAGTCGTAACAAGGTAGCCGTACCGGAAGGTGCGGCTGGAACACCTCCTTTCTAGAGCCTTAGTGTTAGCAGTAATGCACGCTAGGGAAAGAAGACGAAAAATTATTTTGGAAAAAGTCCAAGATGCGATTACTCTCGCTGTTAGTTCAAATAATACACGTAAGACCGTTATGATGACGGTTTTATTTTTAAGTAAAAAGAGTGTCTCGTAGCTCAGCTGGTTAGAGTACTACACTGATAATGTAGGGGTCGACAGTTCGAGTCTGTCCGAGACAACAAAACAATTACGAATTCAAAAATACGAATTACGAATTAAAAATAAACGTTCATATACAGATTAAAAGGAAATACTAGGGTTGAAAGGTTAGGAATTACAACAATTCATAATTCATAATTCACAATTCATAATTAGATTGGGGGATTAGCTCAGCTGGCTAGAGCGCCTGCCTTGCACGCAGGAGGTCAACGGTTCGACTCCGTTATTCTCCACGATTCCTACGGGAAAAAAGTTCATTGACATATTGAGATAAGAAAAAATTAAAAAGTAGAAAGCAGTTTTTTTTAATTTATTAGAAAAAACGAAACAAAACGGTCGTAATTGACTTTACGATTGGTACAATAAGCAAAATAAGGGCGTATGGGGGATGCCTAGGCTCTCAGAGGCGATGAAAGGCGTGATAAGCTGCGAAAAGTTACGGGGATTGGCACACACGATACGATCCGTAAATACCTGAATGGGGCAACCCACTATGTTGAAGACATAGTACACCGATAGGTGGGCAAACCCGCTGAACTGAAACATCTAAGTAGGCGGAGGAGAAGAAAACAAAAGTGATTCCGTAAGTAGTGGCGAGCGAACGCGGATTAGCCCAAACCAATGTTGTTACGGCAATGTTGGGGTTGTAGGACCACGACATTTCTTGCATAAAGAATTAGAATCTACTGGAAAGTAGAGCCAAAGAAGGTGATAGCCCTGTATAAGTAATGAATGTAAAGAATAGTGGTATCCTGAGTAGGGCGGGGCACGTGAAACCCTGTCTGAATTTGGCGGGACCATCCGCTAAGGCTAAATACTCCTGAGAGACCGATAGTGAACCAGTACCGTGAGGGAAAGGTGAAAAGAACCGTGAATAACGGAGTGAAATAGATCCTGAAACCATACGCTTACAAGCGGTCGGAGCCCTTTCGTGGGGTGACGGCGTGCCTTTTGCATAATGAGCCTACGAGTTAACGTTGCTGGCAAGGATAAGTGGTTAAGCCACGGATCCGTAGCGAAAGCGAGTCTGAATAGGGCGCTTTAGTCAGTAGTGTTAGACGCGAAACCGTGTGATCTACCCATGGGCAGGTTGAAGCTGTGGTAACACACAGTGGAGGACCGA
>NZ_JADHEC010000071.1 GCF_015277675.1 Flavobacterium soyangense | reverse complement strand
AGGGATTAATTCAGATAATTCTACTGGAGAATCATTTTATAAATTAAAATCTATAGCTGAGTATTTTAATGTTTCAGAAAGAACTATTAGTAACTGGTTTAAAGAGTTACTAAAGTTGAGATTAATTGAAAGATACCAATTAGAATTTAATGGAGTTTCGCATACTTACTTAAATGTTTATGATCCTGGAAAATCAAGATCATTAACGAGTCGTAAACCTTTATGATTTGGGTTTAGAAACGAGTTGGAAACGAGTTTCTTCTTGTCTTGATACTATATAGAAATAACTCGATTTTATGAAAATAGTTCTAATTACTGTCAATAAAGGGTTTCAAGCACTTTTTACGCGTGAAAGAAATTTTTGACATAAAAAAACCCCAGTTATATGATTAAGGTGTCGAATCTAAATCAATACTGGGGGTTACTTTATGCATTTTAATACTACAAGATGTGTAGACGAAAATCAAGATAATGAAACATTGAAAGATATGACGAAAAGTGGGAAACAACGCCCATGGAGAGAAAAGAAAATCGACAATGTAGATTACGCAGATATACTCGAGATTTTAAAAATAAAAAAAGCTTATAACGTTAAACAATGTGGTAACGTCTTAGAATTTAAACCTAGCGATGACGGGTATTTGAAGTTATATAAAACATGGTTTTGCAAATCAAAATTATGTCCCATTTGTAACTGGAGGCGTGCAATGAAAAATAGTTATCAAGCACAAAAAGTAATTGAAGAAGTGATTAAGGAAAAGCCAAAAGCACGTTGGTTATTTTTAACACTTTCAACGAAAAATGCGATTGATGGCGAAACTTTAGAACAAAGTTTGAAACAACTGACTAAAGCTTTTGATAGGTTAAGTAGGTACAAAAAAGTAAAACAAAACTTAATTGGTTTTATGCGTTCAACTGAAGTAACTGTTAATAAAAAAGACGGTAGTTATAATCAACATATGCATGTTTTATTATGTGTTGAAAGTGCGTATTTTAGAAAAAAAGAAAATTATATAACTCAAGAAGAATGGGTTGATCTTTGGCAAAAAGCACTTCAAGTTGATTACAAACCTGTGGCAAATATTAAAGCGATTAAACCAAATAAAAAAGGCGATAAAGATATACAAGCAGCGATTAAAGAAACATCAAAATATTCTGTGAAGTCATCAGATTATTTAACGGGTAACCAAGAAAAAGACGCCGAAATTGTTCAAGATTTAGAACAAGGTTTACACAGAAAAAGAATGTTAAGTTACGGTGGTTTACTCAAACAAAAACATAAGATTTTAAATTTAGACGATGCCGAAGACGGTAATTTGATAAAAACAAGTGATGATGACATGACAACCGACGAAGAAGAGAAAGCACATTCAATTACTGCCATTTGGAATTTTGAAAAACAAAATTATTTTTTAAAAAATGTGTAACGTTAGCTGAAAAGCTAGCGTTTTTTTATGCTTTTTTGCCTCTGCAGGAACTATAGCGTTCAACCAGCATGGTTGCCCATTTTTTATGCCAATTTTTAAATTTGCATGTAAATGGGCCAGTGTCTAAAAAATCGACACTGGTTAAGCAAAGATTTTAGGTTTGTTTTTTTGATTTTTAAATTCAGCTCATATTTGCGTTTTAAGAGCTATAAAATTATTTTGGGTATAAATATATATAAAGCACCCCTAAACGCTCTAAAAAGTACCTTAAAATTGCAAATAAAGGTATTTTAAATTTAAAAAGCTCTCAAGATAATTTTTTATAAAAAGGATTGATTTTATGATTGGTATGTTGATATCGATTTTAGGTATGTGGTTTTGTATTGGAATGGCATTTTTAGCGATCAAGAGGAATAAAAATAAAAAGTAAAATGAGCATTTATGCCGAGAAAATTTATTGATGTTGAGAAGAACCCTTAACTAAACTTGCAGACGAATGTCGGCATAGCGTGAGCTATTAAGCCGACCATTCGACAAGTTTTGGGTTTGTTAAGGGTTCAGAGGCTCAATGTCAATAAAGCAATTGGAATAAATATTAAAAAAATCATAGTAATTTATATCGCTTGTGATAAAATGATTATGAGTATTAAAAATTAAGGTAATCCTTATACTGAATTATTGGGGGGATTACTTTAGATAATTGTAATATATTTAAAAGAATTACCTCTGTATTTCTAGTTTTGTGGAGGTAAGGATTATGTACAGTGTTCTTTCAAATTTCGCAAATACATTAATTCTAGCTAATAATTGGTTAGCGTTTGTACTTGTTTTGATTGTTACTGTTTTAGTTGTTTTTATTAAGTCGGATATACTTCCAACCTTAATAATCCAAAAGGAAAAGACTAAAAGACATGGTCAATCATTAAGAAAAAAAGAACAAAAAAAACACCACAAAGATTAAAGTAAAAATCTTGTGGTTAAATTCGAAAAATTAAAAATAAAGAAACTGTTTCATTTTAAAGGATTACCTTTTTTTATCAAAATGATACTCAAGAAACAGTTACACTCTCGACGGCAATCGAGGGTGTTTTTTTTGTTAAGTTATTTGATGAGTTAATTATTTTATATTTAGGTATCATTATAAAGCAAAAAACATTTGGATGGTTAAGGATAAATTCGTTTATATAGGTTGAAATATTTTGCATTACTAACTCAATAAACTATGCTATACTATGATTATTTATAATCATAGTATAGCATAGTTTATTGACGTTTAATTAGTAAGAAATAATTTTCTTTATAGTGTATAATACTATATTTGCAAAGAGGTGTTTTTTATGAGAAATACAATATCAAATAAAAATAAAGCTATTATTCAAAAAAGAAACTATGGAAATTGGAAAAAAGATTCGTTGGATAGTAAAGGTTTTTTTGTAATTTTTAATGGTTTTTTAGAAAAAGATTACTTAAAAAAGATAAGTGGTGGAGCTTTAAAACTTTATATTTATCTAGGGATTAATTCAGATAATTCTACTGGAGAATCATTTTATAAATTAAAATCTATAGCTGAGTATTTTAATGTTTCAGAAAGAACTATTAGTAACTGGTTTAAAGAGTTACTAAA
>NZ_JADHEC010000070.1 GCF_015277675.1 Flavobacterium soyangense | reverse complement strand
ACCTCACTATAATTATATTTTAATTTGAGTTCGGTGAACTTGTTTGCGGGTGCAAAAGTAGCTGGTTTATTCAGTTAAACAATGACTTTTTCAATCTTTTTTCGAAGTATTTTTTAAGTTGTTGAAATCGTGTAGATTGGAAACAAAAGTTTTTTTAAAGGAGAATCAAAATAGACGAATAATGAATTAAGTTGGGTATTTGCGTTAGGGATAGCAGCGGAAAGCCCGCAGTAAAGTGAAGTAAAACGGAACTTTCGAGGACTTGCAGCGAATAGCCCGACCTTAAATAAAGTAAAAAGGCTAGTATTTAGTTTAATACTAGCCTTTTTACTTTATTTAAGGGAACGCCCCAAAAATTATTTGTTTGTTTTTTCTGCTTTTTCTATCCAAAAATTAGTGAGATTATTATAATCTACTGGTTTTGCTGGTTTTTGTTCGATTAACCGTCCGGAGTCGAAGGCTCTTACTAATATGGTTTCTATCAAATAATCTTCATTGACTTCGTAAGGAGAATATTCAGTTTTTAGGTTAATGTCAAACATTTTGGCAGCTAAATTGGACCAAAATGCTTTCCATCCGCTTTTTAGGTTTTTTACCAACTCATAAGTAGTTGTGCCGGTTTGACGGTGGATTAACTTTACAAGAATCTGACCTTGCTTGCGTGAAAGTTTTTTGAGTTTGTCTTCAAATTCATTGGACAAGTAATCTTCAACAATCTTGAAATATTTCTTTTTTTCTTTATTTGTGGTGAGGCTTGCCATTCCTTTGTTTAGAGTTGTTAATCTTTCGGATGCTAATTTTGCATAAGGATAGGTTCTGTAAACTCGATTTTTAAGGAGTTCAAATTGTTTTTTGGCATCAGGGTCTAATTTTCCTTTGTAAACTACGATTTCTTCTAATTGTATGGTGTCTTTAAATATGGTATCTTTTTCTGATAGAACATAACCCATTTTGGTTGTGTCTTTTTGAATTACCTGCGCATTGGCTGCAATTGATAGAAAAAGGAAAAACAAGGATAGTTTAATAATCTTCATTTAATAAAAAATTTATGTCACAAAATTATACATAATATATACAACTGTAATGCCAAATTTATAATTTAGCCAAAAATTAATTTTATGAGTTCAAAATCAATATTAAAAAAGTCGTCCCTTACATTTTTAGAAAACTATTTAAATAATGCTTCGCCAACTGGTTATGAAAGCAGTGGCCAAAAACTTTGGATGGACTATATAAGACCTTATGTAGATACTTTTATCACGGATACTTATGGGTCAGCTGTTGGGATTATCAATCCGGATGCTCCATATAAAGTGATTATTGAAGGTCACGCCGATGAAATTTCCTGGTATGTAAATTACATAACTGATGATGGATTAATTTATGTGATTAGAAATGGTGGCTCTGATCACCAAATTGCCCCTTCAAAAAGAGTAAATATTCACACTAAAAAAGGAATAGTGAAAGGAGTTTTTGGCTGGCCAGCCATTCATACTAGAAATCGCAGTAAAGAAGAATCTCCAAAAATCGATAACCTATTCATTGATATTGGTTGTTCTAAAAAAGAAGAAGTTGACGCACTGGGTGTTCACGTAGGTTGTGTAATTACGTATCCTGATGAATTTATGGTCTTGAACGAAAACAAATTCGTTTGTCGTGCCATTGATAATCGCATGGGTGGATTTATGATTGCTGAAGTGGCTCGTTTACTATACGAAAACAAGATAAAACTTCCTTTTGGTTTATATGTAACCAATTCTGTTCAGGAAGAAGTTGGACTTCGTGGCGCCGAAATGATTACCAAAACCATTAAACCAAATGTTGCTATCATTACCGATGTTTGTCACGATTCTACAACTCCAATGATTGAAAAGAAAATTGAAGGAGAAATAAAAATAGGAAAAGGGCCGGTAATTACTTATGCCCCAGCTGTTCAAAACAATTTGAGGGAACTTATCTTAGATACTGCCACTGAGAAAGATATTCCTTTCCAACGTTTAGCTTCTTCAAGAGTTACAGGAACCGATACTGATGCTTTTGCGTATAGTAATGGCGGCGTAGCATCAGCTTTGATTTCGTTGCCTTTGCGATATATGCATACAACTGTAGAAATGGTACATCGTGATGATGTTGAAAACGTAATAAAATTAATCTATGAAACGCTATTAAAAATGGAAAACAACGAAACGTTTTCTTATTTTAAATAGAATAAGCATTATTCCAAAGACTTAAATCCTTTTCTTTTAAAAAAAGAGAAGGATTTTTCTTTTCTAATCTATCGAGCAATAGACAAAGTCACTTCCAGATTCAATTCTAACTCCGAATGGTGCTCAAAGAAAATAGCTTTTCTATCGAAAGCGGCTTTGACCAAATAGTGACTTCCTTTAAAATAACACTGCTTTACGGTTGCTTTTATTTTTCCTTTATCAACAACTTTTAATTGATGTGGATACAATAACAGCGTTTCGTCTGAGTCTTTTAAATCCGTAAAATGAGACTGTTTCAATTCATTTACTTCACCAAAAAGAGAAGCAACATAATAACTTGGCGGATTCTCATAGAGTTGTCTTGAACTTCCTTTTGCAATTAATTTTCCGTTTTGCAAAACGATGGTTTCATCTGAAAAGGACAACGCTTCCGTACTGTCGTGGGTAGCAATGATGCATGTGATTTGCTTTTTCTTGAAATAGTTGAATAAATTGCGACGCAAGGAATTTTTTCTAAAGGAATCAATTTGACTAAATGGCTCATCTAATAAAAGTATTTCGGGTTCTAGGGCTAAAACCCTTGCCAAAGCCACTCTTTGCTGTTGTCCACCACTCAGGTATTTTGCTTTTATTTTAGCAAACTCGGTCATTTCGACCATTTCCAATAGTTCTTGAATTCGGGCTATTTTCTTGTCTTTATAGATATTAGACAAAAATTTTCCAACGTTTTCTTCCACAGTTATATAAGGCATTAAATCAAAATCTTGCGCTAAATATTTGATATAATCTTCTCCGGGAATTAGATTGTATTTTGGACCTAAAATAGGCTTTTCATTATATAGTATTTCGCCATTATCCAAATTATATAAACCATATAAAAGTTTCAACAACGTACTTTTTCCACAACCACTTTCGCCAATGATAGCTACATTTTGACCTTTGGTAATTTTAAAACTAACCTCCTGAATAACGGGATTTTCAATGTAAGTAAAAGAAATATTTTTTATTATAAGCATCTTCTTTGTTTTGTGGCGCAAATTTACAATGTTTATTAAAAGTAACCCTTCATAATTTTAATGTAACCCGTTGGGTGTAATTATTTGAAGTAAAAAATATTAATTAGATATTGCTCAAGACACTGAAATTCAGTATCTTGAAGTCGCAAAACAAACAATATCCATGTCAAATATAATAAA
>NZ_JADHEC010000006.1 GCF_015277675.1 Flavobacterium soyangense | reverse complement strand
CGATTCGAGTACTATTCGCCTTTTTTCACAGGTAATGAAAGGAGTTGGACGTAATCCAAAGGGAGAAGGAAAAAAGAAAGGAGGACTCAAAGTTCATATGCTTATTGATGCTCATTCCCAAACACCAACATTTGTCAAAATTAGCGAAGCTAAACTGCACGACAAAAATTTCATTCAATACCTAAATCTACCCGCATTTAGTCATTACCAATAATTTTGAGATAAGCAACCAAGAAGTGGCTTTGATTTATAAAATTCGTTGGCAAATTGAGTTGCTTTTCAAGAAACTTAAACAAAATTTTCAACTGCACTATTTTTATTCAGAGACCGAAAACGGGATTAGGACACAAATTTGGATTACGCTCATTGCTCAACTGCTTTTAATGGTGCTAAAAACTAAATCTAAAACAAAAAAAGCGTTTTCGACAGTAGCCGCACTAGTCAGAATCCATTTAATCAGTAATCTAGATGTGTTTTGGGTAATCGAAAATAGCAGAAGAACTTATGCAAAACGACTAAAGAAAACAAAACCTCCTAATATTTAAATGCAATTCTTCTGAAATATAGGGAGGTAGGTTTTTTATTTTACAAAACAATCCTAGTATTTACTAAGGTTAAAAGGAATTTATTGCCTAAATCTTAGTTTTGTCGGTCGATAGTGAAATTTAAATAAACATTAAATATGGAATATAAAACATTGGGTAATTCTAGAATTAAAATTTCTAGACTTTGTTTAGGAACAATGAATTTTGGTATAACAGAAAACGGAGACATTCTGCTTTGAATTATGCAACTATTAAAGAATTTAACAATCAAATTAATTACAAAAATGTAGCTTAACTTAATGTGCAGTTTTTATTTGCATATCCAGTTATTTCTTACCCAATTTGAATAAACGAATAATTGACAAAATAAATTATTAATCATATTATCAGGATTATAAAAAACATTAGATTTGTATTTAAATGAATAAAATGGCATATTAAATAAATAATATTGGCAATTTTATTTTAAGCAAAACAATGGAACAGATATATCAACTTCCGGCAGATTTTTTTGGTGGAAATCCATCCGAAACAAATATTTATTTCTATCAAACTCAAAAATCTTCACAAAAAAATAAAGTCGTATTCAATCAAAATTTAATTTGCTTTCTGCAAGAAGGAAATAAAGAAGTGTATTATGGAACAGAAAACATTTTGCTTGACAATACGAAGATATTGCTTCTTCAGGTTGGTAATACTATAATGACTGAAAAAACAACAGATGACAATGCATACCAAAGCATACTTTTGTTTTTTTCGGACAAATTTTTAATTGATTTTGTTGCTAAATACAACATAAAACTCGACCAAAATGCTACAGTAAATAATCCTGTGATTTTTGTCAAGGACGAGTATGTATCCTACTATGAAAAGTCTTTACTTTTTTTATCTAACACAAAAGACCCCGGCAATAAATTGACTGAAGCTAAAATTAATGAGCTATTACTCTATCTTATTGAAAACAAACCAGCGGAAACCATTAATTTTATCCAAAATGTTGTAAATAGAATAAAAAACGTTCCCTTTTACAAGTTGATAAACAATAATACTAATTTTAATTTGACTAATGAAGAACTAGCCTTTTTAAGCAATATGAGCGTCTCGACTTTTAAAAGAAAATTCTTTGAAACTTTTAGCAATACCCCGAAACAATATTATATTGAACAAAAAATGAACCAGGCCATGTTACTCCTTCAAAAGAAAAAACGTCCTTCTGAAATATATTTTGAATTGGGCTACGAAAACTTATCAGCATTCAGCAATGAATTTAAAAAACATTTCGGTGTTTCGCCTAAAAACTACTCAATATAAGTTTGAACTTTTTGAATAACTTTTTGAACTATCGGAGAAAATGAACTAGGAAAATTGTTCTCAACTTTGCATAATAAAATTTATTCAAAATGAGAAACTTATTTTTTTCGACAGCATTGTCCTTGCCCCTTCTGTCTAATAAACAGACATTTACACTTAAAAGCAATGAACTGGGTAGACAAACCACAATGAAACTGGTTTTCAACGGCTTTGGATTCTTCTGGAAAAAAAATCCCCTCAGCTCTCCTGGGATAATTGACTATATCAGCTCATATTGTCCAGAATTTTAAGATTGTCTTGCAGACTTAAAATAATAGTTTGCAGATATCTTCCCCTGTTTGGCATATTAAAATGATAAACCAGCTTTATTCTTGGACTTTTGTGTTTAAATCAATAAAATTGTTTCTTAACTTAAGTCAAGTATTTAAAGTTCGATAGCATATAAATTTGACCCCAACGGTTAGAATAAAACAGGAAAACAAAACGAATAATATAAAAAACAATCGTTATGACAACATTTTTTAAGGAATTATTAGAATACAATTACCACTTTAACCAATTTTTGATAAGAAAATTAAGTAAAAATTCAGGTGAAACAACTGGTAAAGCAATACTTCTTCAAAACCATGTTATTAATGCACATCAAATTTGTAATAGCAGAATTTTAAACGAAATTGCATTTGGAGTTTTTCAAATCCACTCATTGAATGAACTAAAACAATTAAATACCCAAAACTATCAAAAGACGTTAGAAATCATTTTAACGAAAGAGTTTTCCCAAGTCATTGAATATACAAATACAAAAGAGCAAACATTTACAAATTCATTACGGGATATTTTATTTCATATTATTAATCACCCCAACTATCATAGAGCACAAATTGCAACTGAGTGCAGACAAAACGGTCTTAAACCTTTAGTCTGTGATTATATATTTTACAACCAGGAGTCAAAAAATAATTAATAAAAACCAACTGTAGAAGAAATTAAAGAACTAAGACTAATGACAGCAAACGACTATTTAGAAAGTGCTAAAAAGCAATTCGAGTATTATAAAATGCTTGGAGATAAAACTTTTTCACAAATTCAAGACGAAAATCTATTTTGGCAATACAATGAAAACAGTAATAGTATTGCAACAATTGTGAAACATCTTTGGGGAAATATGCTTTCCCGATGGACTGATTTTTTGACCACAGACGGTGAAAAAGAATGGAGAAACAGAGACGCTGAATTTGAAAATGACATTACAACCCGAGAAGAACTTTTAGACAAATGGGAAGAAGGATGGAACTGTTTATTTAATGCATTGAACAGTTTGACAACAGCTGACTTGCAACAAGAAATTTACATCCGCAATCAAGGACACAGTATTACAGAAGCCATCAACAGACAATTGGCACATTATCCTTATCATATTGGACAAATTGTATTTATTGGAAAAATGGCAACGGATAATAATTGGGCTTCATTGTCAATTTCAAAAGGAAATTCGAACACCTACAATGCGAACAAATTCTCAAAACCCAAACAAAAAGGGCATTTTACGGATGAATATTTAAAGAAAAAATAACTACCACTAACAACAATAATTATTTTAAACCCAAGGAAATCAAAATGGAAATAAAAACATTTATAGTGGATTCATTCACTACCGAAAAATTTAAAGGAAATCCGGCTGGAGTTTGCTTATTGGAAAATGATATAAGTGCTGATTCTATGCTATCCATTGCCCAAGAATTAGGATTGTCAGAAACGGCATATATAAAGAAATTGGAGGGAGACAATTCGTTCTCAATACGCTATTTTTCTCCAAAAATGGAAATTCCTTTGTGTGGTCATGCAACTCTAGCAGCAGCAAAAGTAATATTCAAGGATTCTGACAGTCATCAAATCCATTTTAATACGGTAGAGAATTTAGACTTAATCATAAAAAGACAAGGGGATGAAATAATTATGGAGTTTCCGGTTTACGACATGGTTCCTGTCACGGTTCCATCAATAATGTTGGAAGCCTTAGGTATCAAGGAAATAATCAATTCCTCTTTAAGCGAAAAAAATAAAATTATCCTATTGGAAATTAGTGATTCAGATGTGTTAGCAGGTTTAAACCCAAACTTCAACGCACTAATCAACTCCTATTCAGGAATAAATGGAGTTTTAGTTACTGCACTTTCAAAAAATGAAAAATACGATTACCAGTACCGTTATTTTTGGCCATGGGCTGGAACCAATGAAGATCCAGTAACTGGTGGTGTACAAACTTTCTTGACCAAATACTGGTCTGAAAAACTTCATAAAAAAACAATGAAAGCCTTCCAGTCATCCAGTCGTACAGGATATATGAATGTGGAATTGCTCAATGACAAAGTATTGATTAGCAGTACGGCGATAATAACATTCGAGGGAAATTTATTAGGGATAGATAGTTAGTTTAAAATATTTTTATTTTTTATAATAACAATATACTATAAAGCAAAAAATCTTATGACAAATAATTATGGATTTATTTAAAAAAACAATTTCTATCCGATGGGCTGATATCGACCCGAATTTTCATCTAAGGCATAGTGTTTATTATGATTTTGGAACGCAACAAAGAATTGAAATTTTGGAAACATTAGGATTGACAATGGAAACGATGAAAGAACAAGTCTTTGGCCCGGTCCTCTTCAGGGAAGAATGTGTCTATAAACGAGAAATTAAACTATCGGATACAATCACGATTTTGGTAAAAGTGGCTCAATTGAATGAAGATGGTTCCCGGTGGACATTTAAGCATGAATTTTATAATTCAAAAAATGAAATCTGTGCAGTGCTTACATTAGATGGTGCATGGCTTGACACAAAATTACGCAAGCTAAAAAGCCCAACGCCCCAAATAGCTTTGGAAGTACTGAAACAATTTCCAAGAATTGCGGAGCATATAGAATCCTGAAAGGTGTTTAGATAAAAACAATTATTAACTTAAATGTATATAATATGCTTATAGAAATTTTAAAAATAATATTCGAAAGAGATCTTCAAAAACTAAAAAATGAAATCGAATTGTATCATGATGATGAAGCCATGTGGTTTGTCGATGAAGGTATTTCTAATTCTGGAGGAAATCTTTGTTTACATATAATTGGAAATCTGAATGCCTATATTGGAGTTGGTCTAGCCAAAACGGATTATGTCAGGAAACGAGACTTGGAATTTTCCCTGAAAAATATCCCAAAAACAGAGTTAATTGAAAAAATTGAACAGACCCTGCTTACGGTTGAAAATGGACTAAACAAGCTAACCATAGAACAACTGAATGATGATTTCCCAGTGGTGATATGGGGGAAACCAACCCAAATGGGCTATACGCTTGTTCATCTCACAACTCACCTAAGTTACCATCTGGGGCAAATTAATTATCACAGACGCTTATTTGATAATTAGTTAATAAAACCGTTATGAAAAAAATTGGCTTGGTTGGAGGATTAAGTTGGGTATCCACAATGGACTATTACAAGTTTATTAATGAAGGGATAAATTTAAAATTAGGGGGACTGAATTTTGCGGAATGTAGTATCTATTCTTTAAATTTTGGCGACATACAAGCTAGAGGCTGGGAAAACTCTTTTGAAATTGTACTGGATGCCTGCGAAAGTTTAAAAAGAAGTGGTGTTGATGCCATTGCCCTATGCGCCAATACGGCTCACCTTTTTGCAGACCAACTTCAGGAGATCGTTCAAATGCCCTTAACTCACATTGTGGACGAAACAGCAAAGACGGTGAAAAAGCAAGGATTCTATAAAGTTGGTTTGTTGGGAACAAAGTTCACGATGGAAATGGACTTTTACAGCAATAAGTTAGAAGTATATGGCCTTCAGGTCTTGGTACCTGAAAAACAAGAAACACGAGATTATATTCAACATACGCTAAAAGAAGAGTTAGGCATTGGTTTTATAAATCCTGACACCAAGGCCAATTATATAGCCATCGTGAATGAATTGGTTGATTGTGGCGCCGAATGCATACTCTTGGGCTGTACTGAAATCCCATTACTGATTAGCCAAGTTGATTTTGCAATACCGGTATTTGACACAACAAAAATTCATTGCAATGCCATTGTTGAATATATGCTTTCTTAAAATAACCCAAAAAAAACTTTAAAATGAAACGTGAAAAAATAACATCCAAGCTTATTATAAACCATAAGTCATTTGTTGATTACCTATCCACCTTGACCGAAGAAGAATTTGAATTTAGTCATGACCAAAAATGGACAGCTGGTCAACAGTTGGAGCATATCGTACTATGCATGAGACAAATTTTACAGGCTTACAGCATGGACAAAAAAGTGTTGGAACAAACTTTTGGACGAACGGAAAGACAAGGGTTGTCTTATGAAACCCTGTTAAACATTTATCTTGAAAAATTTGCATCAGGCGGGAAATCTCCGGAACGCTTTCATCCTAAAAACGTAGTAACAAAAGAGAGGGACATGCTTAGTGTTTCATTGATGAAGATTGTTAGTGAATTATGCATAAAAATAGAGGATTTGAGTGATCAAGATCTTAATAGCCTGCAAATCCCCCATCCGTTATTGGGTAATTTGACCTTGCAAGAAATGCTCTACAACGCTATATATCACGTTGAACATCATCAAAAATCGACAGTCAGAAATTTAATGAATAAATAGACAAAAAAATTAGAATAAAAAGTAACTGATGATTTTGTTGGACAGGCAATTTCATGAAGTTATGTTAGGCAATGCATCGAATAATACATGAAAAGTATCAACTATTTATTCTTGATCAATTAGGGCTGTATTTTGTCAACAAAAAAATGATTAAACAAATAATTACAGACACTGCATCGGCCAAATTATTAAAAAAAGCAGGATTTAAACTCAATGAAAATCAGGAAATAAACAATTGTCACCAACATGAATACCAATACAATGATGTTTAAAAAAGAAAACTTTACCAAATTAGGGGTTTTACTATTAGTTATCCTATCGTCTTCATTTTATGTATATACGATTAAAGAAATATCTAACAGAGGTTATTCGACCTCTGAAAACATGATGTTTAGAGGCGGGATTTGTCTATTTATGGGAATAGTAATTTCAAAGATGAAAGGCTATTCTATAATCCCAAAAAACCAGAAAACACAAATGATACGGTTTTTTACCAGCGGTTTTGCTTCTTATTTTTATACGTCCTCATTTACGTTTTTAAGTGCTTCTACCATTGCTTTAATAGGAAGATTGGATATTCCTTTTTTGCTCATTTTAGTTGCTCTTTACACCAATCAAAAAAATAATCTAAAATCGAATTTGCAATTTTGGCTTTCGGTTTGGACAATAGTTGTAGTAGGTTATATTGCCATGAATGGAATATTTAGCAACGGAAATCCTGTAGGCTTTTTTTATGCTTTTCTTAGCATCTTGTTTATTGCATTGGGGTATCTCTTTATGAAAAACTCGGCGAATAAAGAGAATGTTTTAGTTTTAAGTAATATTTTTAGCTTGAGCATTTTAATCTTTGGCTTTATTTTATTGCTTATCAAAAAAGAAACTTTGCATTTTGACATAAAAGATAGTGGGGTGTTTTTATTGAATGCTTTTAGTCAAATTGGAATTTATGCCTTATCTGTAAAATTATACAAATGGTATGATGTTGAAAGGGCAAGACTACCCTATGTGATAGCCACTTTTACAATTTATTTTATAGAAATAATGCTTGGTCAAAGAAAATTTGAATTAACTGTATTTATGTTGTCTTTAATTATTACAGGAATGATTGTTACCATTATTCTTAATCCAAAAACACCTCAAACAAAACATACATTTTTAGACAATACATGAGCAAATGATATAATAAAACAGTCTAAGTGCTTTATAGGGCATTTTTGCAAATAAATTATTTTGCTTTTTTAATAATTAGCAGGAGTCTCAAATGAACCAAAAAAGCAGAAAGTTAGCATTGGGCAATTGTCTGAGGACAGAAAAACAATATATATAAAATTTAATTTAAAACCCATACAACATGATCCCTATTAATGAACTTTTACTATTTTCTCTGGCCGCACTTGTATTGGCAATTAGTCCTGGTCCAAACATGATTTATTTGGTTTCTCGTTCTATTACACAAGGCAAAAAAGCGGGAGTAATATCGCTTTTGGGAGTGATTTGCGGATTTTTATTTCATATTATTATGGTTTCTTTTGGTCTGACTGCCGTGCTTTTTGCAGTACCAATGGCCTATACGATTCTAAAAACTATTGGGGTTATTTATCTTTTGTATTTAGCCTTTCAAGCCATAAAGCCAAATAGTAACGGGATTTTTGAAACTCAAGGAAATTTGTCGATAGACAAGCCAAATAAATTATTCAGAACTGGACTTTTAACCAATGTCTTGAACCCCAAAACGGCAGTTTTCTATTTGTCGTTTTTTCCTCAATTCATAAAACCCGAATATGGATCGATTTTTACACAAAGTATTCAATTAGGCTTTACACAAATTGTAGTTAGTTTTAGTGTCAATTTAATGGTTGTTTTAACTGCATCAAAAATTTCAGTGTTTTTTTCAAATAATCCGGTTTGGGTGAAAGTACAAAAAAGGTTTATGGCCGGAGTTTTGACAACTTTGGCAGTTAAAATGGCTTTCACAAAAGTTAATTAAACTGTTCGAGAGTAGCATGTTAAATAGCACTTTTTTCCAAACCAATTTATCAATAATACAAAAAGTAGAATTCAATAATTTAATGTAACCAATACTAAATACAATATGAAAATTTCTAAAACAGACAAACCTGCCTTAATCCTGATTGACATTCAAAAGGCATTCGACAATATTCCGTATTGGGGCGGACAGAGAAATAATCCAAATGCGGAAGAAAATGCAGGTGAACTCTTGAAACTTTGGAGAAAAAATAAACTTCCAATTTTTCACGTCAAACATTGTTCTTCAAATCCGGAATCATTGCTGAATGAAAACAAGATCGGGAATCAGTTCAAAGACATGGTTCAGCCCATTGAAGGCGAACCCATAATTAAAAAGAAGGTAAATAGCGCTTTCATCGGGACAGACTTACAAGAGCAACTTGACCATGCAAAAATCACTTCGGTTGTAATTGTGGGATTGACGACAGACCAATGTGTTTCGACAACCACCAGAATGGCTGGGAATTTAGGATTTGAAACTTTTATCGTTAGAGATGCTACGGCAACATTCAACAAAAAGGGAGTGGATGGACAGAATTATTCGGCCGAACTTATCCACGAAACAGCACTTGCAAGCTTGAATGGAGAATTTGCCACAGTGGTAACGACAGACTTTTTGCAACAAAATATTTAACTAAAAAAGAATGACTGACATCCGTTTACAAATTGAGCGCTGATTTTATTTTGAAAAATCATTGGCTCCATAATCCTCAATTAGGCCAGATAGTATTCTGGTCGAGATAATCAAAAATCAATATTACAACATGACACAAAACGAAATTATCATTCTCAACTTTGAAGAAATAAGAAGAAGAAGCATAAAACTTTGGGAAGGAATTACACCCGACAATTATTTTTGGCGTCCTGACATCAATGCCTTGAATTGCCTTGAAATGGTTAGACACGTTTTAGAAGGAGAACACTTATTTCAAGTCATCGTCAACAACAGAGGAAATTTGGGCGACTACATTTCCCCATGGGCGAATAGACATTTTACTAACTTACAAGATGAACTTGACTTTGCCACACCTTTTAGAGAAAATTTTTTAGACAGCATCAAGGAGTTTTCACCTGACGATTTCACGACCATTGAAATTATTCGTTCAGAGAAAGGACAACGCAAACGACTTGGAGATTATTTGCAACGAATAGCCTATCACGAGGCAGTCCATACTGGACAAATGCTTTCGTATTTGCGAACACTTGGAGTTGAAAGACCTCAAATATGGGACTAACAAACCAAAGAAAAATAATAAACAAGAATAAAAGATGTATATCCCGAATCTTAACTTAATTACTGATACGACAGAAATCGTGGAATTAATGAAACGGTTCAGTTTTAAGACAATTATAGCTGCCAAGGGTAATCCTACAACTGTTGCCAATATACTATTTCTTGTAACAAATAATGAAGGCACTATTTTATAGGCTTTTAATTTTGCAAAAGCAAACTTACTAAACCTTATAAAAAAGCGAAGGAACTAAAAAATGAAAACATTTGAAACCGAAAGATTAATTCTAAAGCCTACATCTAAAGAAGATGCTGGTTTAATTTTGCAGTTATTTAACACCCCGAAATTTTTAGAATATATTGGAAATCGAGAATTATACACCCTTAAAGATGCAGAAGAGTATATTAAAACCAAAATACTTCCCCAAATAGAAAGGCTTGGTTTTGGTAATTATACGATAATAAGAAAATATGACAGCGAAAAAATAGGCTCTTGTGGCCTATATGACAGAGAAGGTGTGAAAGGAATAGACATTGGATTTGCATTGCTTCCGCTTTTCGAAAAACAAGGCTACGCTTATGAAAGCGTCCTAAAATTAAAAGAAATGGCTTTCAATGATTTCAAATTAAATCAAATCAGTGGAATAACCTCTGAACAAAATAAAGCCTCACAGGATTTGCTAATGAAAATTGGTCTCGAATTTGAAAAAATTATAAAACTTCCACATAAAAAAGAAAAAATAATGTTGTTTAAATTAAACCAAAATAAAGAATAGATTGAAATTAAAAACCGCTTGTATCAATCTAATTCCTAAATTAAAAATCTATAATATGAAAAAAATCATTATTTTCCTACTTTCAATTCTACTTTTTTCCTGTGCAAAGACTATAATTAATCCTAAAGACTATGCCTATAAAGAACCTCAAATACTTAATGATGGCTTAAAAATCAAAAACATTACAACAACTAGTATTAATTCAGACCTCATTCAAAAAATGACTAATGATTTAATCAATGAAGAATTACATAATCTACATAGCGTACTAATTTTCAAAGATAATGCTCTTGTTTATGAAAAGTACTTAAATGGAAAAGATCAAAAACATGGCAAAAACTTGGGGATTATTGAACATGATATAAATTCATTACACGATGTCAGGAGTATTTCTAAAAGCGTAGTTTCAGCTTGTGTTGGTGTAGCAATTAAGAAAGGATTGATACACAGCGTGGATGATCCCATCAGCATGTATTTCTCTGAAATTGGCAGGACTAATTCAAATGACGAGAGATTAAAGATTACTATCAAGGATCTTCTCACGATGTCAAGTGGCTTTTCGTGGAAAGAAATTGGGAATTACAAAAACCTGTTGCTGAATGATGAAACAAGAATGGATATAAGTTATAACCCCATAAAATTCGTACTGAATAAAAAAGTTGTAAATGAGCCAGGAACCATTTGGAATTATTCAGCCGGCAATACGCAATTATTGGCAGAAATAATCAAAAGAAAAAGCGGACAAAATATCGAACAGTTTGCACAAGAAAATATTTTTTCACCTTTACAAATAACAACCAGTGAATGGATTGGATTAACGATTACCAATGAAAAAGCGGCTGCCTCAGGACTAAGACTTACTTCTAGAAGCTTGCTTAAACTTGGAATTATGTATAAAGATTTTGGCAGGTTCAATGCTAAACAAATTATTGACAGTATCTGGACAGAAACCAGTACTTTTCCCCATATAAAGAGACCACCATTAAACCAGTTGAATATCCAGGACGGCAGTTATGGCTTTAATTTTTGGTTGTATGATTTTAAAATTAACGATAAAAATGTAAAAATTATGGAAGCCAAAGGCAATGGAGGTCAATCCATTTTCATATGCAAAGAACTGGATTTAGTAGTCGTTATTACGGCCGGGAATTACAGCAAGGTAAAATATAATGACTTACCTTATAAAATAGTATCTTCTTACATTTTACCCTCTTTGTTTACGCCCGGCCGACTTACAAAACAGAAAAACTGACGAAAATACTGTTTTCAAATCAGCACTTCATCCTAGATTAAAAACGTCAATGCGAACGATAGATCTTTTCTTGTTCGTTGACGATCATGACGATCATCATTTAGCCAGAATAACAGAATTATTAAACTTTCAATAGAATAATGAAAAAATGAAAAATCTAACAAATACGAGTAGAATAGAAAAAAAAACAGAATCAGTAAATATGCAATTTGAAAGTTTATTAAAACAAGTAGATTTCATAAAAGAAATTGATAAAGTAAAATACATTCAACGTAAAACCAAACTATTTAATAGTGAAAGGAATGAAAATGATGCAGAGCATAGTTGGCATTTAGCAATTATGGCTTTTGTACTTGCAGAACATTCAAATGAAAAAATTGATTTGCTAAAAGTAATTAAAATGCTACTAATCCACGATATAGTTGAAATTGATGCTGGAGATACGTTTATCTATGATACATTAAAAAATCATAAAAACACAGAAGAAGAGTCAAAAGCATCGAAAAGAATTTTTGGAATTTTACCAAAAAATCAAGCCGAGGAACTCATTCAAATTTGGGAAGAATTTGAAAAAGGGGAAACAATTGATGCGAAATTTGCAAAAAGTATGGATAGGTTTGAACCACTTTTACAGAATACTTCAAATAACGGTGGGACTTGGAAAGAATTTAATATTGATTATGAAAAAGTTTACAAAAAGAAGAAAGAAATTGATAAAGGCTCTAATTTAATTTGGGATTATGCTGAAAATTTATTAAATGAAAGTGTTGAAAAAGGAATTCTGACGAAAAGGAATTAAACACACATTTGCGTTCTGCAGTTTATGATCATATGCTTTTCAAAAACCTGTCTACCGTGTTAAATAGAATATTTGCTTTAATATTGTTTTTTTTATTAAATTAGCAGTCTAATTTTGGAAAAAGCCCCAAACGCTTTGCGGCAATTCAAATGAGGATACACCAATGGAAAACAAATATTTAAACAAATATTTAAACTATTTTTCTAGAATTTCAACTCTTTCGGAAGAAGAGATAAAAGTTCTAACGGATAGATTTGTCTATACTTCATTCAAAAAAGGGACAGTTTTATTAAAAGAAGGACAACAATCTGTTGACACCTACTTTATTCTGGAAGGTTGCATAAGGGAGTATATTTCAACTGACGGCGACGAGAAAACGACCAACTTTTTCACAGAAGAGCAATGGGTGATTTCACTTAGTAACTTTAGCCCACAAAACCCTACATTACTCAACCTTGTATGTGTTGAGGATACTACAGTTCTTATTGGAAATGAGCAATTGGCCCAAGAAATATTTTTATTGTGTCCAAGATTTGAGACCATATCGCGAGCCATAGTGGAAGCTGATTTTGCCGAGCAAAAGAAGGCTTTGACTTCATTTCTTACCGATACTGCTGAACAACGTTACCTTAAGTTGTTAAAATTAAGACCTGACTTATTTCAGCGAATACCCCAATTTCAACTGGCCAGCTACCTCGGTATCATGCCCGAATCGTTGAGCAGAATAAGAAAACGAATTACACTAAAATAATTACACTTTTATTGATGTATTCAAGGTGTATATAGCCACTGGAGAATATTTTTACCTCAAGAAGATAAATCACTGATTGTTATCACCACATTCCCTTTTTTATGCCCTTTCTCCACATATTCGTGAGCTTTGGCAATCTCGGACAATGAATAAGTTGTATCAATAACCGTTTTAATTTTTCCTGTTTCCATTAATTCTCTAAGTTCTTCAAAATAATTTAAACGTGCCTGAACAGAAAGCATACCAGTTGCTGAAGATTTTGCCTTCTTGCTTCCAAAAAGTGAAGTACAAATAATTTGCAGAAAAAGAGTAAAACTTATAACAGTTGAAAGATAAATACCCTTTTCAGTTAAAGAATTTTTGCATTGTAAATAAGACCTTTTCCCTACCGTATCAAAAATTATATCATATTGCTCGCCGTTTTGGGTAAAGTCTTCTTTAGTATAATCAATTACTTTGTCAGCCCCCAGAGAAATTACCAATCCCAAATTATTTGTACTGCAAACGCCGGTAACAACTGCGCCAAAATGCTTTGCAATTTGAATCGCATAGGTTCCTAAACCTCCAGAAGCTCCATTAATCAACACCTTTTGATTTTTTTGAATATTGCCTAATCCCTTCAAAAAGTTCATTACTGTGATGGCACTCCCATTTACTGGAGCTGCTTCTTCGTAACTAATATTATCAGGCATGGTAATTAAAACATCATTCTCGCTTACACAAACATACTCAGCATAACATCCAAGCCCAATAGTTCCGCCGAAAACTTCATCATCTACTTTAAACAAAGTAACTGCATTTCCAACTGCTGTGACTTTTCCAGCAAACTCAAAGCCTGGTATTGTTCTTTTAGGTCCATTTAAACCAGTATAAAATCTACCTACAAATGGTTTTCCTGTCCTCATCATAATATCTGCAGCCGTTACACTAGTAGCATAAACCCTGATTAAAACTTCATTTGACTTTGGACAAGGCATTGCCGTCTCAATAAGATGAAGAACTTCTGGTGCACCGTATCTTAAATATTCAATGGCTCTCATTTTTCGCTTATGTTTATTAATTATTTAAAAGACAAAAGTATTTACCTCATTTTACAATCTCATTGACTGAAGTTAAGAAATGAAATGTTGCTTCCTAAAGATGTGTTTAGCGGTTAATCAAGCTTTTGTGATACTTTATATCTTTTATGCTAAATTAGCAGACGGAATTGCACAAAGCCCCAAAAAGTCATATATCAAATCAAATGACAACCCAACAATGGAAAACAAACTCCTAAAATACTTTTCGGAAATTATGCCTATTTCAAAGGAAGAAGCAGATGCTATTGCAGCAACAATGCTCATTAAGCATTATAAAAAAGGCACTATTTTACTTAAAGAAGGACAAATTTCATCTGAAGCTTATTTTGTTTTAGAGGGTTGTGTTCGACAATATTATTTAGTGGATGGAGAAGAAAAAACTGGTAATTTTTTTACCGAAGAACAATGGGTGATTTCTTTAAACAGTTTTGGCAATAGCCTTCCCTCAAATCATTATATGGCTTGTGCTACAGACTGTTTTCTTGTAGTTGGCAATAGAGAAAAAGAAGAAGATTTGTATCAACGGTTTCCAAAACTAGAAACTGTTTCCAGAAAAGTAATGGAAAAAGTATTTGCAGAACAGCAGGAACTAATGGCTTCCTACACCACTGACACTCCCGAACAACGCTATTTGAAACTTTTAAATTCGAGACCCAATTTATTTCAAATAATTCCACAGTATCAAATAGCGAGTTACATCGGGGTAAAACCCGAATCACTAAGTCGCATCAAGAAAAGGATTCTGGAAAAATCCTAATCTATTATTTGGCTAAATTTACTGATTTACAATTATATAGTAATGACTACGCTTCCTTTTTTATGTCCTTTTTCAACATAAGTGTGTGCTTCAGCCATTTGCTCTAAGGAATACGTTCTATCAATAACGGATTTCAACTCCCCAGACTCTATAAGCACTTTTAGAAAATTAATATCATCAGCTGTGTGGCTGGCAACACCCGTAACCACTTTTATTCTTCTGCTACTTGTCATTGATACGAAGAGACCATGAAACATTTCTGAAATGCCCGCTGCACTTAAAATCAATTTTCCATTGACATTGAGTGACTTTACACTTTCTGAAATTACAATCTTATTGACTGTGTCAAAAATCACATCATATGTTTTACCATTTTTAGTAAAATCTTCTTTAGTATAATCCATTACCTTGTCTGCCCCTATAGATTTTACTAAGTCGATATTTGAAGTGCTACAAACTCCTGTTACAATCGCACCAAAATGCTTTGCCAGTTGGACAGCAGCAGTACCGACAGCTCCGGAAGCTCCATTTATAAGAACCCTTTGACCTCTAGTAATATTTGCCTTCTTAATGAAGTGCAAAGCTGTGATTCCTCCAAAAGGAATAACAGCTGCTTCATTATGTATAATAGTTACAGGTTTTAATGCAATAGACCCATTTTCTGGAAGACATTTATATTCTGCATAAGTACCAAAACTCATATCAGTGTGACCAAAAACTTCATCGCCCACTTTAAAAAGGGTAACTGCGCTTCCAATTTGTTCGATTTTACCTGAAAAAACACCACCAAGAATATTGGTTTTAGGTTTAAAAAGCCCAAAAAATAATCGAACTGCAAAAGGGTCGGCTTTTCGCAGTCGCACATCACCTGAGTTAACTGCTGTGGCTATAATTCTTATTAGAATTTCATTGGATTTTGGTATTGGCATTTCTATCTCCTTCAATTTGAGAACATCAGGAAGGCCGTATTTTAAATATTCAATTGCTTTCATTTTTGCTTGTGTTTAAATATTTCACAGAACAAAAGTAGCTTCCTTATTTTTCGTTTGCATTGACTTTTGTCAAGAAATGAAACCATCAGCCTTTGGAAAATCTTATCCATTACCAAAGATGAACTTATGCGGCGATTGGGCAAATTAGTTATGGCATATAGGATAGGTTTCTCCCCTCCCTTCGACAAAAACGCAGGGCAGGCTCTGTCTATTGAATCCTTACTTTTTTTTAATGATGCTCGAAAAATGTTCGCGATAAGTTATCCCTATCGGTATGCGTGTTTTATTGATCACGACCATGGTCTTTTCAATAATTTCAATATTTTTCAATGATATAATATAAGATTTATGAATACGCTTAAAGGTAGTGGAGGGTAGTATATTCAATATTTCGCTCATAGGCATCAAGGTCATGATTTTCCCTTTTTGGGTGTAAAACAACATATAATTCCCGGCTGCTTCAATGTAAAAAATGTCATCTGTCGCAATTTTGAATGTTTTGGAACCGCTTTTAATAAGCACGGATTGACTGTTGTGCTCGTTACTTGAAGACATTGATGTCTCTTCCTTTTTTAAGGAAGAAAGGTCAAAAACCTTATTCACTCCCTTAAGAAAGCGGACGTATTTCACAGGTTTCAACAGATAGTCCACAGCGTTAAATTCATAACTTTCCGCTCCGTACTCGGAATAGGCTGTGGTGAATATTATTTTTGGCAGTACGGGCAAGGACTTCAGTAATTCGATACCTGATAATTCAGGCATATTAATGTCGATAAACACTAAGTCTACGGGTGTTTGCAACAGGAAACTCATTGCAGTAAACGGGTTGGTAAATCCGGCAACAAATTCCAAAAAAGGTGTTTTTTGAATGTATCCTGAGATCAGTTCAAGAGCCAAAGGTTCGTCATCAATAGCGATACATTTCATGTTAATTTGGTTTTAGCTGTATTTCTAATCTTACCTGAAAAAAGTGTTCCCCATTACTAATTTCTAAACGATGCCGATTGGGATACAGCAGAAGCAGCCGTTCTCTGACATTTTTCATCCCAATTCCGGAATGCTCTTTGTCGGTTCCCACAGGGCCATTGTTCTTTACATTTTTCGTTTCAAGAATCAATGTGTCAGAATTTAAAAAAATTGATATCGACATTTCTGCTTTCTTAGTGAGCATTATGCCATGTTTAAATACATTTTCGATGAATGGAATCAGAATCATCGGAGCTATTCTTAAATTTTGATAATTTCCTCTCACTTCATATTTTAGCTGCGAGGCAATTTCCGGCGATAAACGCTGCAATTGAAGGTTAATATAATTGTCGATATAATTAATCTCCTTTTCAAGCATCGCTTTATCTTCATTGCTTTCATACAAAACATAACGCATCAGCCCGGATAATTTTTCGATGATATCGGCAGTCCCTTCATCATTACTTTTGATAGCACTGGCAAAAGCCATATTTAAGGTATTGAAAAGAAAATGGGGATTGATTTGTGCTTTGAGATATTTCAATTCAGCACTCAATTTGTCGCTGGCCAACTGTTGTTGCAATTTATTGCTTTTTATCCAGTTTTTGGTCAACCCATACCCTAAAGACAAAGATAAAATAAGTGTTTTAGTTTGAAAGTTAAGGATTAGTTCGGCAAAAAAAGGTTCTTTTTCACTTGAAAAAAGCGATATCGCATAAAAATGATCAAAAGCACTATTGATCAGTACAATACCGATATACAGGGCAATCAGCAGCGAGATATACAGGCGGTATCGTTGTTTCGAAAAAAAACGAGGAATTAGGTATAATGCATTAAAGTAAAACAACACTATGCTTAATATAGTGCTCCAAACCATAGGAGGGTAAATGGTTTCGTCCTGGTTGCGAAAAGGCCCAAGAGTTCTGACTTCCATCCATACAAACACAAAGAGAGAGCCCCAAATAAGAAAATGTATAATGGGTTCAATACCATATTTTAATCTGAATTCTTTGAACATTATTATAAATTTAAGTTGTAAAGATACTTACTAATGATTCAAAACAGGCACATAAAATTCATAGTTATTTGAATTGCAGCAATTTCTATTCGTATTGCATTCGTCCATTAAATGGAGGCAGTCCAATTGTTTTATAGCACATTCAAATAATAGATTTTTATATAAAAACATATAGAGGGTAATTTGTCAAAAAATAGCACTAAACCTCTTTATCATGAAAACAAAAAATTCTATTTCAATCATCCTATTATTTATCGGAATGGTAATCAATGCGCAGAGTGCAAAGACAATGGAAGGTTCCTGGATGGGTAAGATTAATACCAAGGACTTTTCTTTGCAAGTACTTTTGAGATTCGAATTCAAAAAAAATACAGTCAAAGGTTTCTTGGATTTACCTGAAAAAAGAATCAAAGATATTGCGCTGGATAAAGTTTGGAGTGTCAAGGATAGTGTATTTGCCGATGCAAAAAATGCATTCGGATGGGGACCGGAAGCTCCCTTGCTTTTTAAAGGACGAATAATGCCCGGAGATTCTATTTTAGAGGGGGTTTGGGGAAATCAGTTCCCTATAAAATTGAGTAAAACAAATTATGTGTTTACCCTTAAAACAAATACAAACCCACAAAGGACGGGTTATAAAATTATAAAGTTAATTGAAAGTACTCCTTTTAAGGATCAGCAGGCTACCGGCGATTGTTGGAGTTTTGCCTCCACTTCCTTTATTGAAACCGAAGCCATCAGACTTGGTAAAAAGCCTGTTGTGCTTTCGCCAATGTTTTTTGTCCGACCTACCTATATCAATAAAGCCGAGAATTATATCAGAAGAAATGGAAGCAGTTTTTTTAGTGAAGGAGATTTAACTTTTAGCGTAATGAAAGCCTATAAAGAATTGGGAGCCATTCCTGAAAGTGTGTATTCCGGAAAATTGGATTCTGTTGTAAAACACGACCATTCTGATATGAATGCTGCCCTGCTGGAGAAAGTTAAATTTTATAAAAATTCCCATGGTAATTTAACACCCGAAATTTACAGAAGAGACATGGATGAAATCCTGACCCAAACTTTAGGCAAGGTTCCAGATATTTTTGTTTACGATGGAAAGCAATATACCACTTCATCTTTTGCAAAGGAAAGGATTGGAATCAATCCCGATGACTACGTGGAAATCACCTCCTACACCCATCATCCTTTTTATTCAAAATTTAATTTAGAGATTGAGGCCAACTGGAACAACAATCAGTATTTGAATTTGCCAATTGATGATTTCATTTCTGTAATTGACCATGCATTATTGAATAATTATTCGGTTTGTTGGGACGGGGATATCTACGAAGGATTCAACGATGGTTTTGCAGTTTTGGGCGATATTAAAATCATCACACAACAGATTAGGCAGTCGGCTTTTGACAATCGTACCACCGAAGATGTGCATAATATGCATATTATAGGTATTGGAGAGAACGAAAAAGGCAATACATTCTATATTATTAAAAACTCATCTGATGGTAAGGATTGCGGGGGTTATCTTTATATGTCGAAGGAATATTTGCTTTTAAAAACAATTTCGGTGATGGTGCATAAAAATGCCATTCCGAATGCAATCGTGAAGAAAACAGGAAAGAATCTTTGATGCTTGTATTGAAGGTTTCCAAACAAAGCAATAACACCAGGACTATTCTTTATGACCTCTCAACTGGCAGAATTTCAATTGACAACCGAGTATACCTACATCCATTATTAGGCGAAATGACAATTATCGACTGGCTTAATTTCACAATTCATCATACACAACGACATATAGAACAAATCAAAGACATTATTAACAACTAACCAGAATGACCGAACAAATAACATAGGTTTTAAGGTTAGAGATGAAAATAAAAATGACATGCTAAAAAATCTACTATTTCTTTTTCTTCCGGTTTTGACAATTGGACAAAATAAAATAAATTATCAAGTATCTTATTCCAACAAACTTGAAAATGAAGGTTTGAGAATTCAGGTTTTTTATACTTCCAAAAAAGCACCTGACTCCAATTATTTTCGTTATTCAAACTAAGTCTGGGGACAAAAAAACATTACCAATTGCCTGAAATTTATTAAATCCGAAAATCCTAAATACACTTTTAAAATTATTGCAGATAGTAGTAGAATTGTTGTGTATCATCCGAAAGCAAAAAACATCAGTTTTTCCTATCACAGCGAAAATTGAACCCCTAGAAGCGAAAGGAATGACTTTTAAACCCAAAGTGTTGGCTTTTGAAACCAATAAAGAATTTCGTTGGCTGGGGCATTTATTGTTTCCGGGGTTATTTGACGGAGAACATAAATTTTAACTTGTCGACAACGGAAATGGAACAACCACTTTTAGACAAAGTAAAAAATTCAAAGGTATTCTTGTGCCTTTATTCAAAAAAATGTTGGACAACAACACCAAAAAAGGATTTGAAGAAATGAAAACGAAATTAAAAGAAATGGTGGAACAAAAATAACTACTGCCATTATTATGGATGATCCGACATATTTTGGATTGACCGCGGGAATTACATCAATCTTCCAGAAGTTGGTCTTGCGTTTACTAAACCAGAAACGACCAAAAAATGGACTATTACAGGTTTCACATTTGACTTAATTTTACTTTTGTATCGGAAAATGAAAGACGGAACTGTATTGTAGGGAATAAGAATACATACTATTTTTAGTTTAACATTGACCTCATCTTTATTCTAAAAAAAGTGACTTTTAAATTCATAGCCATGCTTTTTACCAAGTCCTATTCAACTTTTTTTGCAAACCCCAGATTGTATACTGTTGTGAATTAAGGCAACAACTCCATTTAACATTATTTCATTATGCCTTACGAATGAGACTTTGCTGATCTTGCAGACAAATATTGCCATTTTGAATACTATCTTTTCCAAACAATAAAAAATCATCGAATATTGTACTTTTAAATCCCTAAATTTGATCTTATGAAAAAATCAATCGTTATTTTGTTGCATATTGGTTTTTGGTTGTGCTATTTCCTGTTAATATCAATCATGTTAGCAGTTTTCTATAGAAGCAGTAGTCATGCCGTAGACCAGACAGCAAGAGTCTTGAATGCTTTTCAATCCCTTTTCCTGTTTGCTTTTCTACCTTCGTTCCTTACTTTTTATGCCTGTTATTTTATAGTATTCACTAAATACCTGCAACAAAAAAAGTTTATACTTTCCATCGTTTCCGGCATTTTTTTTTCAGTAATCGCTTCAATACTAGCGTATATCCTGATGCGGTATTTCATAGAATCCGGTCTACTAATCGATATGGATAAAGGTGGTATAAAAGGAAGATCCACTGCAATAAGAACTATATTGTTTATGAGTTTTATCGCTTCAATAGCTGGCTTGGCAGCATTAATACTAAAAGGCTTTATTACATGGGTTCAAGAAATAAAATTAAAAGAAGAGCTGCAACAAAAAAATCATGAAATAGAAATGGCATTGATAAAATCTCAGTTAGACCCTCATTTTTTATTTAACACACTGAATAACATCGACGTATTGATATTAAAAGATGCCACTGAAGCTTCAAATTATTTAAACAAACTATCTGATATTTTGCGTTTTATGTTGTACGAAACCAAAACGGATAAAATTATACTTATAAAGGAGATTGAATACATGGAGAAGTACATAGAATTGCAAAAAATAAGAACTGCGAATGCAAATTATGTAACTTTTGAGGTAATAGGCAATCCCATCAATAGAGCGATAGCTCCAATGGTTTTTATTCCATTTATTGAAAACGCCTTCAAACATAGTACCAACAAGAAAATTGACAATGCCATAAGTGTTCAAATCTATATTAATGAGGAAAACATTATGTTTGTATGTGAAAACAAATTCGATTCCAGTCGGAAATTTAAACAAGAAAGCAATGGCTTGGGCAATGATCTGATTCAAAAACGCCTGAATCTGATTTATCCAGGGCAACATTTATTAGAATTAGACAAACAAATCGACGTTTATAGTGTAAAATTGGCAATTTATGGATAGCTATTCCTGTATCATTATAGAAGACGAACCCTTGGCTCTAGAAAGAACCAAGGCTTTTGTTGATAAAATACCCTTCTTAAATTTATGTGGTACGTTTGACAATGCACTTAACGGTCTTGCCTATTTAAAAACAAATAAAGTCCATTTGCTTTTTTTAGACATTAATATGGATGAATTATCCGGTATTGAATTGCTTGAAAGTTCTAAAATTGACAGTCAGGTAATTATAACAACTGCCTATCAAGAGTACGCCATAAAAGGGTATGAACTCAATGTAACCGATTATTTATTAAAACCATTTACATTTGATCGATTTTTGAAAGCTGTAAATAAAGCTCAGGAAAACATAATCCAACCCATAGTTCCCACTACACAAGATTTTATTTTTGTAAAAACTGAAAATCGTTTAGAGAAAATAAATTTAAGCGATATTTTATTTATTGAAGGTATGCGGGATTACCGTAGAATTCATACGACACATAAAAGAATCATGACACTACAAAATTTTAGTGAACTGGAACAAATGATCCCCTTCCATCTGGTTTGCAGAGTTCACAAATCCTATATGGTTGGGATTAGCAAGATAGAATCGATTGAACGGATGAGAATAAAAATTGCTAATCAGATTATTCCAATTTCCGAAACCTATAAAGAGCTGTTTTTTAAGCTAATAAACAACAGAATATAACTTTTAAGTAAATGTCTTGCAGGCTTAAAATAATGGTTTGCAGACATATTAACCTACTTCGCATAATAAAATTGTAGCCATCGCTATATTCTTGGACTTTTGTATAAAATAACAACAATTTATACAGAAAAATTATGGATAAGCTCATTTACACCTATTTACTACTTACTGTTTTACCAAGTTTGGATTGTTTTCAAAACTTTACAAAATGTAATCTTCCTTTGGCATATTCTGACGTGTCATTGTCTCGAAATGCCTATGAATCAACTATAATTTTGCATTCAACAAAAAAGACAATGAATCATAATCGCAACAAATAAACAAAACTGAATTTACAAAAAAACCAAAATTATGAACACAAAAATTATTTATCATCTAACAATACTGCTGCTTCTTTTTATTAGCAGTATGTATTCCCAAGAGAAATATACCCTGAGCGGTACTGTAACCGATGCCAAAAGCAACGAAACCTTAATTGGTGTCAATGTCTATTTTCCTGAATTGAAAACAGGAACAACGACCAACGAATATGGTTTTTATTCCATAACGATTCCCAAAGGCATCCATCAAACCCAAGTGAGTTATGTTAGTTTCAAAACGTTAACAGAAAACGTAACGCTGTCTAAAAATACAAAAAAAAATTTCAAACTTTCATCTATTGAAGAGCAGTTGCAAGAAGTCGTGATTACGGAAAGTCGAAAAACCAATATCAGAAGACCCGAAATGAGCGTCAACAAACTTTCAATAGCTACAATCAAAAAAATGCCGGTAGTACTAGGTGAAGTTGATGTTTTAAAATCTATATTATTGCTTCCTGGTGTAACTAATGCCGGTGAAGGTGCTTCTGGTTTCAATGTTCGAGGCGGTGGTGCTGACCAAAATTTAATTCTTCTGGACGAAGCCACTATTTTTAGTTCCTCGCACGTTTTTGGTTTTTTCTCAGTTTTTAACCCTGATGCCATCAAGGATTTAAAGTTATACAAAGGAGGAATTCCTGCAAGATACGGCGGAAGAGCATCATCGGTTTTGGATATTTACCAAAAAGACGGAAGTAGTACCGGTTTTCATATGAATGGCGGTATTGGATTAATTTCAAGTCGATTATTGGCTGAAGGGCCAATTGTGAAAGACAAAGGTTCTTTTCTTATTGGTGGTCGCACTTCTTATGCCCATTTATTTTTAAAATTGTCCGATAAGCAGAAAGACAATGCAGCTTATTTTTATGATTTGAACACAAAATTATCGTATAAACTCAACCCAAACAATAATTTATACTTATCAGGATATTTTGGCCGCGATGTCATTAGTCTAGACAAAAGTTTTACCAATACTTATGGTAATGCCATTATTAACTTACGCTGGAATCATTTGTATAGTGATAAATTATTTTCTAATCTATCACTAATATATAGCGATTATTACTTCGGGTTAGGTTTAGATTTAGCTGATTTCAAATGGGATTCCGGAATTAAAAATTACAATATAAAATATGATTTCAAGAATTATATCTCTAATAAATTCAAATTGAATTTTGGTATCAATAGCATTTATTATAATTTTAATCCCGGAACAATAGCACCAACAAGTACAAATTCTGGTATAAATTTTAAACAATTAGATAAAAAACAGGCGCTTGAACCGGCACTATATGTCGATGCTGTTCAAGAAATTTCGAAGAAAATATCTCTTTCCTATGGTTTACGATACAGCCTGTTTTATAGACTTGGGAAGTCGAATGTAAATAGTTATGCCAATAATGAACCGGTGACTTTTAATCAAGAATTACAGATTTATGAAAAAGCAACTCCAACAGGAACCCGTTTTTATGACACAAACAAAGTAATCAAAAGCTATAATTATTTAGAGCCTCGATTTGCCGCCGCTTACGAATTGGATAAAAATCAATCCATAAAAGCAAGTTATAATCGAATGGTTCAGTATTTACAATTAATTTCAAATACCTCATCCCCTACACCATTAGATGTCTGGATGCCAAGTGACAAATTCATCAAGCCACAAATTGCAGATCAGGTGGCTTTGGGTTATTTCAAGAATTTCAACGATGATAATTATTCCCTTGAAGTAGAAACCTTCTATAAAAAAATCCAAAACAGAATTGACTACATAGATGGCGCTGATTTGATTGCAAACGATGCTATTGAACAAGTCATCCTAAACGGTCATATGCGCTCTTATGGTCTAGAACTGATGTTGCGTAAAAACGAAGGTAAATTTACTGGTTGGATTTCTTATACCTTATCAAAATCGGAGCAACAGACTCCAGGAAGAAATAGTTCCGAAATTGGTATTAATAATGGAAATTGGTATAGTTCTGCTTACGATAAGTTACACAACCTAGCCGTTACCAGTTCTTATAATTTAAATAGAAAATGGAGTTTTGGCGCAAATTTTATTCTCCAATCCGGTCAACCCGTAACCTATCCAAACGGTCAATATACCTATCAGGATATTGTGGTGCCCAGTTATGGTTTGAGAAACGAAAACCGCTTGCCTGTTTACAATCATTTGGACATTTCAGCAACCTTGACTCCCCACAAAAATGACAATAGAAGTTGGAAATCAGAATGGGTATTCAGTATCTATAATTTGTACAACCGCAAGAATGCCGCTTCTATCAATTTCAAGCAAAATTCCGATACGGGAAACAACGAAGCCTTGCGAACATCCATATTTGGTATAGTTCCCGCGGTTAGTTATAACTTCAAATTTTAATCATTATATAAGATAAATCATAAAAACATAGAACAAATGAGAAATAAAATAAATCTAATACTCATACTACTTACAGCCGTCTTTTTTAACAATTGTACGGATGTAGTTGACATTCCATTGAATACAGACAACCCCAGACTAGTCATTGATGCTTCTATAAACTGGCAAAAAGGTACACCGGGCAATAACCAAGTCGTAAAACTGACCACAACCACTGATTTTTATACCAATACAATTCCAGTAGTTTCAGGTGCCACGGTTTTTATAAAAAACAGTTCCAATGGTATTTTTAACTTTATTGAAACCCCCAATACAGGCGTTTATTTATGCGGTAATTTTGTTCCGGCACTAAACGAAACCTATACTTTGACTGTTATCAGTAAAGGCCAAACCTATACTGCTACAGAAACCCTGAAATCAGTTGCAGCAATTATTTCAGTAACGCAGCAAATCCAGACTGGTTTAGGCACTGATTTCCTTCAAATAAAGACTTTTTACAATGATCCCGCCAACGCCGAGAATTATTATCTCTATAAATACAAATTCACCAAAAACCTAAAACCGGAATACTCCGTAGATGACGATCTTTTCTTTCAGGGAAATACCTTCTTCAGTATGGTGCTTGAAGAGCATACTAAACCTGGCGAAACAGTAGAAATTACCCACTACGGCATCTCAAAATCCTATTATAATTATATGACCATACTATTAAGCGTGGCAGGAAGTTCAGGTGGCGGCCCGTTTCAATCCCCACCGGCAACTGTGAAAGGAAACATAAAAAACCAAACCAATTTTGACAACTATCCACTTGGCTATTTCAGATTAAGCGAAGCCGATGTAACGAATTATACAATTCAATAGTTGTAGCAGGAATCATACTGAAGTTATTGTATATCAGAACGGATGAATTAAAACATTATAACCGATATCAACAATTAGCATTGATTAAAACTAATCAGATAAAATAAACAAATAGAAGCAATCGGTGGTCGCAATGGAACGATTCCCACTGATTTCAATATTTTTTAGCCTTATTTCCGGCAAAAATATAAAACTTACTAATAAAAAAATCATGAATAAAATAGTACAAACAGGACTCATACTGAGTATGATTTTCCTAAGCACAAATACATTTTGTCAAACCATAGCGTTAGGTTCAAACAAAATAAAGGAGGATAAAAAAACAGCCAAAACTTATTTAGACCTGATGATTAATTTGGAAAATACAAACCTCAACTATGGCAATTTAAATAATGCACTAGCAGATTATAAAAAACCGGTTAAGGGCATACAAGCCGGACTCTCTTTCCAAGCCGGTATTACATCCTGGTTTTCATTGGTTCCTGAGTTATATTTTATGAGGAAGGGAGGTTCGTTAACAGCAAATAATCCTTTATCTACCAGAGAATCAACTCTTCATATAAATACATTAGAAATACCAGTACTGGCTCGTTTTCATTTAGGTAAATTCTATTTGAATGCAGGACCATCTATTGCTTATGCTCTTAGTGGAAACAAGAAAATTGACAATCAGACTACTAAACTCTCCTTCCAAAATTCAAGTGATGGTTTTAAAAGGTTCGATGCTGGAATTCAATTCGGAGGAGGCATTGAGTTTCCGTTGAAACAAAGTAGGATTGCGCTGGACATAAGATACAATTATGGACTAACCAATATAACTTACAACGAGGAAATATATAACAGGGCTTTGATGGTTAGTGTGCATTTTTCTAAAGCATGGAAAACAAACCCATTGGCGAGAAAATAAAGACATATAGCCGTTTACCTATTGTCGTCTATCATCTCACAAACAGTAATTTATAATTAAAAAAAATACTTAAAAACTATGATAAATTTTAAAATAACAATTAAATACGCATTAATTACATTAATAGCAGTTCTTTTTACATTTTTTTTTCACGAATTTACTCATTGGATTACAGGTGAATTATTAGGATATAAAATGACTATGCGATTAAATTATGTTTCATTAACGGGCGAAGGTGTATATAAAGAATTTTGGGAAGAAAATTTAATCAGTGCTTCTGGCCCAATTTTCACTATAATTCAAGGAATTGTTTTCTATTTAATAATGAAAAAATATAAAAATATAAATTTTTATCCTTTTTTATTCCTTCCTTTTTTTATGAGATTACTAGCATTTATAATGAGTTTTAAATTACCAAATGATGAAGCAAGAATAAGCCAAAATCTGGGAATAGGAACTTATACTTTATTTATTATTGTTTGCTTATTTCTTGGTGTACTAGTATACAAAACATCTAAAAAATATTTAATAGGCATCAAGTTTCAAATGATTAATATGGTTTTAACTACCGTTTTCATAACTTTAATTGTAATGGGAGATAATTTTTTAAAAATAAACATAATAAATTAATCCTTAAAAAAGGGGCGAATTTTAAAGGGTTATAAAAATTAAAAGAATACACAAATTGTGTTCTTTTGATGATATCCGAAAGTTGTATTCATTTATGCAGAAATTCATCAACTTTAACGAAAGAAAAACTTGAAAAGAGAAAATAAAGAAAACTATAGGCAACATTTAATCGACAAAATTGAAGGATTAGTTGAACAAAGAGAAGTAACTATTGGAACAATTAAAACGACCTATTTGTTATGTGGCAATGGTGAACCTGTAATTTTCCTGCACGGAGCTGGTGCAGGCGCTGTTACTTGGTATCCATCAATTAATACAATATCTAAAAATTTCCAAGTAGTAGCACCAGATATAATTGGATATGGAGAATCTGATAAACCTGATGCACCTTATAATAGACCCTATTTTTCAAAGTGGCTTAAAGATTTCCTAAAAGAATTGAAAATATCAAAGGCTCATATTGTCGGTTTGTCTCAAGGTGGTGCTATTGCGCTGCAGTTTGCTATAGACAATGCTGAAATGGTTGATAAACTTGTTTTAGTAGACTCTGCAGGTTTAGGTGCAAAAGTTTCTTTTTGGCCTTTAATTGGAACTATATGGATGAATTGTTTTCCATCATCAATGGCAAATCGTTTTAATTCACCTTATCTACTCCATAAACCCATAAACAGAGACCCGAACCATAGTAGCTACTCAATAGCCGTTCTCAAATATAAAGGAGGAAAAAAAGCATTTAAGCAAGGACGTGGAACCGCTGTATCTAAAATACCAGAAGAATTATTACAGCAAATAGAAAATGAAACACTTATCATTTGGGGGAAAGATGACAAATTATTTTCTGTTGAATATGGTGAAGCAGCAACAAAAATTATCCCAAATGCAAAGCTTCGGGTAATTCAAGATGCTGGACATTTACCGTTAATGGATCAACCAGAAATTTTCAATAAAATTCTGGATGACTTTTTAATAAGCACATAAAAACGGCATACAACCGCCGTCGGCAATAGGGCGGGATTAGGCTTAATTTGGAGTTGGCGTTGTACTCGAAAATTAGTCATTAACCAAAAGTTTAGGCTTTCTTAATCGGCCACATCGCCAAGCGGCCAAACATTATGATTGTTACCAAAAAACATATATAAAAGAAGTAATCGGAAGTAATTAAAAAACAAATATCTTATGACAAATAATTACAACAATGTTAAAATGCAAATACGCTTTTTATCAGTATACGCAATAGTTTCATCCATTTTGCTATTCATTGCCTTGTTCTTGATTTTTAGAATTGAAAGCAATTCAAAAAACTTAACAGTTGAGGAACTCACCGCAAAGCGGATAAATATTGTTGAACCAAACGGACAACCCAGATTAGTTCTTTCCAATGTGGAAAAATCGCCAGCAAATTTGAATCACGGAAAACCTTTTGGAATTCCAGGAGGCAACCGAGGCGGTTTAATATTTTATGATGACGAGGCCTCTGAATGCGGGGGGCTTGTATTTTCGGGAAGAAAAGATAGTAGTGGAAAATATTTTGCTTCAGGGCATTTTTCTTTTGACCAATACAATCAAAATCAGGTTCTGTATTTACAATATCTTGACGATAATGGAGACAGAAAAACAGGTTTATATGTAGATGACTGGCATAACAGTCCTTCTTTCCCTGAGTTTCGTCGCACATACAAGGAAGCAGAAAAATTACCAAATGGCCCCGAAAGAGATGCTAAACTCAAGCAGCTCCTAGAGCCTGTTAATGGTGACCCTGCCTTTGCCCATAGGGTTTTTATTGGTAAAGACGCAAATAAATCAGCATTAATAAACCTAGCAGACGGTAAAGGTAAAACGAGAATTCAACTTATTGTTGATTCCAATGGGGATGCAAAAATTAATTTTTTAGACGAAAAAGGAAAGGTTGTTTATAGTTTACCAAATAAAAAGAATCAATAAAAATAACAACAGCTAAAAAAACTATAAACTAAACAATAAAAAAAAAAATTTGACAACTACAACTTAGCTATTGTAAGCAAATCAGATGTAACGAATTATACCATTCAATAAATAATTAAAAAAAAAATCTAAAATCCATTCCATTTATATAAACTCTCTTAATTTAAAACTTATGAAAACAATTACCACCAAACAACAAATTTTAAATGCTTCAATAACCAGAATTCTACTCGGTCTTTTACTATGTTTTATTACTTTTATAATTGCTCAGCAATTGACTGGAAAAATTCTTGAAATTACCGTTGCAGATAAAAATCTAAGAAACCTGATTAAAGGCCTCATTTCATCTGCAGCTGTCATTGAAGTCTACATCTATTTTTTTAGAAAATATGAAAACAGAGCAGTAACAGAATTTTCGAGTAAAGGAATCTCTAAATATACTCTAATTGGAATGGTTATAGGAGTACTATTACAATGCCTAACCATACTGGTAATTATTGTTAATGGCGGTTTTGAAATCGTTGCTATTAATCCTGTTTCCAATATAATTATTCCCTTTACGGTTGCTTTTTCAGTGGCGATTTTTGAAGAAATATTAATCCGAGGCATTATTTTTCGAATAGTGGAAGAAAAATTAGGCAGTTACATTTCTTTAATAATTACGGCAATTATTTTTGGAGCATTGCATTTGGCCAATCCCAATAGTACGCTACTATCCGGATTGTGTGTTGGTATTGAAGCCGGATTTTTAATGGGTGCTGCTTATATTTATGCCCGAAATTTATGGTTCCCAATTGCGATACATTTTGCCTGGAATTTTATGCAATCCGGAATTTTTGGCGCCATTACTTCCGGCAATGAAAAAACATCCAGTTTATTAACTACTAAAATAACAGGCAGTCCCTTATTTACAGGTGGTGAATTTGGTCCTGAAGGAACAATCCAAGCTATCCTCTTTTGTTCATTGGCTTCAATCCTTATACTTATATTAAGCGAAAACAAAGTGGTTTCTCCTTATTGGAAAAGATAAAAACGCAAATCGACCTCATAAAAGTTCGAGAGAACTCTTCTTTCCTCAACTTGTCGTATCTAAAAACTTCTAAATAATTTAGAGGTTTTTTGGTTTAAAATCTATAGTCAACATAAAAAATAAGGTGTAAATACCAACTCAAATTGCAAATTTAAAGCTAACTACTAAAAACAAAAAAACAGCAAAAAACATAAGTTTAATGCTGTCTAAAATTGTACTTTTACCAATTATTCATTGGTTCTTAAATACCAATACCGAAAAAAAATAAATTATTTTTTTTTATTGAGCTCTCTAATGTAATTTACTAATTTCCATCTCTGGTCTTCAGTTAATAATTCATCATAAGATGACATCGGAGGTTTTCCAACAGTTATTTTCCAAAAAATTTCTCCGTCTGTTTCATTTGGAATATCTTTAATATGGAGAAAATTTGCAGGCTGCTGATCTAGACTTAAACCCGCTTCTCCATTTCCTTTTCCAGTCAATCCATGACATAAAACACACATCTGTTCATAGATTTCTTTTCCTTCTTTGGTGGCGCCAATATTGCTTTTAAATGGGTTTTTTAGCCCCTTAGTATATTCTGGAACCGCCCAACTACTCTTTTGAGCAAAACTAGTATTACCCCCGAAAAAGAAAAATACTAATATAATCAAAAAAAAATACTTATTTTTCATTGCATCAAAGTTTAAATTCTATTCCGTAAATTTAGTCTAGTTAAGATTCAAAAACAATGATATTTATCACAAATTTAAATATAAATTAAAAAAATATAACAAATTCAGTTTAAACAAATCATTTTTCTTACTAAAATTATATGACGCTTTTTCTATTGCATCTTTACAATTCGGAATTAATACAAACTTTTAATGAATTTAACTATAAAATATAATCGGTATTGATGAAATTTGATTCTTTACTATTCAATAATTCCTGCAATATTTTATTATTATAGTCATTGTCTTTTGAAGCCACAAAAGTTCTGATAGAGAAAGACCGCAACGCATCATGAATACTCAAAGTCCCCACTGCTGAATCTTTTCTTCCCGTAAACGGAAAAACATCAGGTCCTCTTTGACAAGAACTGTTTAGATTCACTCTGCAAACTAAATTAACTAAAGTATCAATAAGCGGCGCAATGGTTTTTATGTCTTGCCCAAACAAACTTACTTGCTGACCATAATGTGATTCTGCCATATCATTCAATGGTTCTTGGATATTTTTGAAAGAAATAACGGGTACAACCGGTCCAAATTGCTCTTCGCGATATACTCTCATTTCCTTATTTATTGGATACAAGACAGCTGGATATATAAAATTTTCAGAACGCTCTCCTCCTTTTGCATTAATGACTTTTGCTCCATTATTTGTAGCATCATCAATCAATTCCTGTATATAGTCAGGTTTATCTTTTTCTGGCAATGGTGTTAAAAACACTTCTTTATCCCAAGGATTTCCATAAGTTAATGCATCTACTTTGGCTGCAAAACGTTTATTAAATTCATCAACTATAGATTCATGAACATATAAAATCTTCAAAGCTGTACATCGCTGTCCGTTAAAGGATAAAGATCCTGCAACACATTCCTGAATAGCCAAATCTAAATTTGCATCCGGTAAAATTATAGCGGGATTTTTTGCTTCCAATCCCAAAACTAAACGCAACCTGTTTTTATTTGGGTGTAAATCCTGCAATGCAATTGCCGATTTACTGTTCCCAATTAAAGCCAAAATGGAAACCCTTCCAGATTTCATAATTGGAGAAGCAACTTCACGGCCACGACCATATAATATATTAATTACACCTTTTGGAAAACTACTTCTAAAGGCTTCCAACAAAGGAGAAATTGATAAAACTCCGTGTTTAGCAGGTTTAAAGATAACAGGATTACCCATTATTAATGCCGGAATCAACAAAGTAAAAGTCTCATTCAAAGGATAATTATAGGGTCCAAGACAAAGAACAACTCCTAATGGCCCTCTTCGAACCATGGCATTTATTCCTTGCACCTTACTAAATTTAGCACTACGACTGTTTAATTCTTTGTAACTCTCGATAGTATCATAAATATATTCTACGGTTCTGTCAAATTCTTTTTCAGAATCGCCCAATGATTTTCCTATTTCCCACATCAAAAGCTTAACAACTTCAGATCGTGTTGCTTTCATTTGGGAAACAAAATTCTCCATACACTTGATACGATCAACTACTTTCATTGTTGGCCACAAACCTTGCCCATTATTGAATGCAGCATCTGCAGCATCTACAGTTTCCATAGCTTCTTTCTCTCCCATAAAAGGAATAGTACCTAATAAAGTAGGTTCATAATTTTCAGTTGAAGAAATTGTAGAGTATACAGGAGTTGTAGTTCCTGTCCATTTTTTTAATTCACCATTAACTAAATAAGTGTCTTGAATAAGCAATGAGCTAATTTGGAATTCTTGAGGTATTATATTCATTATATGTTTATTATATTAAATTTTAAGGTATAAATAATAAAGAGACACCAGCCTCTTTATCACTTTATGGCGAAACTATTTCACCATCCCATTCTAAGATTCCTCCCAGTAAATTATAGGTGTTTTCAAAACCCAGATTATTCATTGCTTCACATGCTTTTGCACTTCTGACTCCAGAGCGACAATAAACATAATAGTTTTTTGTTTTATCTAACGCATCTAATTTTTCTATAAACTTCTGACCTTCGTATATGTCAATATTTATAGAATTAGGAATAATTCCATTATTGCACTCATCTTCAGTCCTAACGTCTAATATTACTGCGTTTTCATCAACTTCGAGTTGAGAAACCCAATCTTCTTGTGTTAAATTCATAATATAGTTTTTTGTAAAAATACGAAGTTTTTACATAACAAAAATTAGTAAAAATGTGAATTAGATAATATTTTGTAGAAAACGATTTCGTATAAACGTAAAATAAGAGTATTTATAAATTCATAAAATAATTCATAAAAATATTAAAATAAATCAGTCTTAATATTTAAAAGATACATATTACTCGCTTTTACACTACTTATAATCAATGGATGTTTTTTTAAAATTAACTATTTCCACAACCCAAAAAATGTTTTTAATAAAAAAAAAGTTAAAACATTTGTATATACAAACAAAATTACGCTACATTTGTACCTACAAATTACATATATACAAATATGAAAATTGAAGAAGAAATTAAAAGTACAGTTGCTTTAGATAATTCTAAAAAAATTATACTGAATGTTTTGTATACTCAAAACGTGATTACAGATAAATTAAATGAAATTTTAAAGCCTTATGATTTATCCGGTGAACAATTCAACGTATTAAGGATACTAAGAGGCCAAAAAGGGAATTCGGCAAATATGTTCGTGATTCAGGAACGAATGCTAGCCAAAACAAGCAATACAACTCGATTAGTAGATAAATTATTATTAAAAAATCTTGTGACTCGAAATGTTTGCAGTAAAAATAGAAGAAAAATAGAAGTATTAATAACCCAAAAAGGGCTTGATGTTTTAACCGAATTGGATCCAAAAGTACAGGAACACGAAAATTCTTTCTCAAAAAATTTAAATTCAGAAGAATTAGAACAGTTAAATCAATTATTAGAAAAGTTTAGAAATCAATAAATAGAAATAACAAATTATGAATCATTTTTTAGAAACTCAAAACTGGAGATATGCAACAAAGAAATTTGATGCTTCCAAAAAAATCTCAACCGAAGATTTAAACACATTAAAAGAAGCCATTCGCTTAAGTTCATCTTCTTATGGTTTGCAACCTTACAAAGTCATAATCGTGGAAAACCCTGAATTGAGAGCGCAAATTCAACCTGCTGCTTGGGGGCAATCGCAAATTACTGATGCATCACACCTGCTGGTATTTGCAAATCAAACCAGTATTGGCGATACAGATATCGATACCCTAATACAAAATATGAGTGCAACTAGAGGAATCGACAAAGAAACATTGTCAGGCTACCAAGATTTTATGAAAAGTAATGTTAATGGACTGTCCGAAGAGGCAAAAGCTATTTGGAATTCAAAACAAACCTATTTGGCTTTGGCTAATTTATTAAATGCGGCCGCTGAATTAAAAATTGATGTTACCCCGATGGAAGGTTTTGTTCCTGCTAAAGTAAATGAAATACTTGGATTGGAAGCATTAGGCTTAAACGCAAGTTTGTTGGCCACCGTGGGCTATCGACATGAAGAAGATGCAACACAATATTATAAAAAAGTTAGAAAATCAAACGAAGAATTATTTATCACACTATAATTATTAATTTACAAACAAAAAATTATTTATTCACAAACAAATTTAAAATCAATGAAAAATTTAAAATCAATTGCATTAGCATTAGTAGTAGTTTTATCTACTTTTTCAGTAACAGCACAAACTAAAAAAGTGGACGCTGCAAAAAGTTCTATCAACTGGTTAGCTAAAAAAGTTACTGGACAACATAATGGAACCGTAAATCTTAAAGATGGTGCCTTAGTTTTCAAAGGAAAAAAATTAGTTGGCGGAAGTTTTACAGCTGATATGACATCATTAACTTCAACAGATCTTACTGGTGAATACCTTGGCAAACTAAACGGTCACTTGAAATCAGAGGACTTCTTCAGTACTGAAAAATTCCCAACTGCAACTTTAGTTTTCAAAAAAATAGGAAGTAAATCACCAAATGTTTACACTGTAATTGCAGATTTAACTATTAAAGGAATCACAAACCCAGTTACTTTTGACATTACAGTTGCTGAAAATTCTGCAACTACAAAATTTATGGTAGATAGAACAAAATATGACATTAAATATGGTTCTAAATCATTTTTTGAAAGCATTGGAGACAAAGCTATCTATGATGAATTTGAATTAAACGTAAATTTAACTTTCTAATTTTAGAAAAATAGTTATAACGAACCCTAATAAGAAATTGTTAGGGTTTGTTATTTAACAAAATCACAAAAAAAAATATTTTTTGTTCATTCTGCTTGGATAATCAAATTTCATTTATATATTTGTGGCAAGAAATTATGAAAACAATTACAAACAATACTTGGTGGTGGAACAATTTACGTCAGTCGTCGTGAACTAAGCTCCTATAGTATAAACTATAAATATAAAAGGCTTGTCATCACGACAGGCCTTTTTTTATGCCAAAATTATTTGAAAACAACATTCAACAATAAAATTTAACAAATTGGAATCATTAAAATTAAACACAAATTATAAGCAAATCCTCGCTGACACAATTACTCCAGTGAGTGTTTACTTAAAAATTCGGGATCAATTTCCAAATAGTTTGCTTTTGGAAAGTAGTGATTATCACGGTAACGACAACAGTTTTTCATACATCTGTTGCAATCCGATTGCTTCGATAAAAATCGAAAATGAAACCATTTATAAAAATTATCCTGATGGAAGTATTGATACTATCGCTATCGACGAAAACACCGATATTCCACAAGTAATTCAGGAGTTTTCAGGACAATTCAAATCGGAGAAAAATAATTTTAAATTCATCAACAACGGCTTATTTGGTTATATTTCGTATGATGCCGTTCGTTATTTCGAAAAAGTATCAATTTCCAAAAAAGAAAATAGCAATACCATTCCTGATGTGTATTATGCGGTTTACCAAAATATTATTGCCATTAACCATTTCAAAAACGAAGCCTATATTTTCTGTCACAGCTTGGATGGGAAAAATAACATTTCGGAAATTGAACAATTATTACAATCCAGAAATATTGCTTCGTATAAATTTTCGAAAGAAGGAGATGGAGTTTCAAATCTTACAGACGAAGAATTCAAACAAAATGTAGCTTTAGCCAAAAAGCATTGTCACCGTGGCGATGTTTTCCAATTGGTTTTATCCAGAAGATTTACCCAGGGCTTCAAAGGTGACGAATTCAATGTCTATAGAGCTTTAAGAAGCATCAATCCTTCACCTTATTTATTCTTTTTTGATTATGGCGATTTCAAAATATTTGGATCTTCACCTGAAGCCCAAATCATTGTCAAAAACCGAAAAGCCGAAATTCACCCAATCGCAGGAACATTCAGACGAACTGGAGATGATGAAAAAGATGCAATTCTTGCCAAAGAATTATCCGTTGATAAAAAAGAAAATAGTGAACACGTAATGTTAGTCGATCTGGCCAGAAACGACTTAAGCCGGAACGGTCACGATGTCAATGTGGAAAAATATCGCGAAGTACAATTTTTCTCTCACGTCATCCATTTGGTTTCAAAAGTGACGGGACATTTACACGAAAAAGCCACAACGATGCAAGTCGTGGCCGATACATTCCCGGCAGGAACATTAAGTGGAGCCCCAAAACACAGAGCGATGCAATTGATAGAAGATTACGAAAAAACAAACCGTAATTTTTATGGTGGAGCCATAGGCTTTATGGATTTCGAGGGAAATTTTAATCACGCGATTATGATTCGAACTTTCTTAAGCAAAAACCATCAATTGCATTCTCAAGCCGGTGCCGGAATTGTGGCCGATTCGAACGAGGAAAGCGAAATGCAGGAAGTTTACAATAAATTATTGGCGCTGAATAAAGCGCTGGATTTGGCAGAAACAATTTAAAATAATTTAAAGGTTGCCGAAACCCGAGAATTTTTCAATGAAAAGATAAAAAAATGAAAAAAATACTAGTCATAGACAATTACGATAGTTTCACTTACAACTTAGTGCATTATCTCGAAGATTTAGATTGCGAAGTAACCGTTTATAGAAACGACGAATTCGACATTGACGAAATCGCCCATTTCGATAAAATATTACTTTCCCCAGGACCAGGAATTCCTGATGAAGCGGGTTTATTAAAAGCGGTCATCGCTAAATATGCCCCTACAAAAAGCATTCTTGGCGTTTGCCTTGGTCAACAAGCAATAGGAGAAGTCTTTGGCGGAACACTTTCTAATTTGGATAAGGTATATCACGGTATTGCCACTATGGTAAAAACATCGGTGGATGATGAACAATTATTCAAAGGTTTAGGAAATGAATTCGAAGTCGGACGATACCATTCTTGGGTTGTCGATGCCGAATTACCGGATGTTTTAGAAGCCACTTCTTTCGACGAAAATGGGCAAGTAATGTCTTTGCGCCACAAAACTTTTGATGTGCGTGGCGTACAATTTCACCCCGAAAGTGTTTTGACACCAAACGGAAAAAAGATTTTAGAAAACTGGCTTAAAAATTAGATCCTCCCCCCAACCCCCTCCGAAGGAGGGGGAGCCGAAACTCAAATAAAAAAATGAATAAACCGATAATCAATATAATAATTTCCAGCTTTTTTATTTTTAGCTTCCTTTCTTGTGACCAAAAGAAGGAGCAAAAAGTAGAATTAACAACTATTGCCCAAGCTGAAATTAAATTGGATTTATTGGATTTACAGAAAAAAAACAGACTCGGAAAAGACACGGTTGTAACAATCGCAAATGATCCGGTTTATCATAAAGAGAAGAAATACAATGCCGTAAGCGCATCAGTTCTTATCAAAAATGAAATTGATTTGACGAAAATTGATCCAAAAAACACTAAAATAGTGTTTGAATGCATCGATGGTTACAAACCCGAAATGCCTTTGGAATTATTTATAAAATCAAATCCTTACTTGGCTTTCAAAGATGTTGACGCGCCAAAAGGTGCTAAATGGGAACCGATTATTAAGAACGGAAATGAGATGAATGCGGAACCTTTTTATATTGTTTACACTTCAGTTTCAGAGAAAGATTCTCGTTATAAATGGCCTTATAATTTAGTAAAAATTTATCTTGAACCCCTTAATAAATCAACAATAGAATTGTTTCCGTTAAAAAACAAAAAATTGGAAACGGGTTATACTTTATTCAAAAATCAATGCCTAACCTGCCATTCGATAAACGGAATTGGAGGAACAATGGGACCTGAATTAAATTTTCCGAAAAGCGTTACCGAATATTGGAAAGAAAACGAACTCGTCGATTATATCGTTAATCCGGCTTCTTTTAGAAACAAAGTAAAAATGCCAACACTCGGAATTACAAAACAGCAATCTCAGGAAATTGTTGACTATTTAAAATATATGTCTGAAAATAAAAAGAAATTATAAATGAAAATTATATTAAACAGGCTCATCAATCACGAAATTCTTTCGAAAGAAGAGGCTAAAAACGTATTGGTCAATATTTCCAACGGGAATTATAATCCCAGCCAAATCGCATCCTTTCTTACCGTATATATGATGCGAAGTATCACTATTGAAGAGTTAGCCGGTTTTCGTGAAGCCTTGTTGGAATTGTGCATTCGTGTCGATTTATCCGCTTACAACACCATCGATTTATGCGGAACAGGTGGTGATAGCAAAGACACTTTTAATATTTCCACTTTAGCGTCATTTGTGGCCGCCGGAGCAGGAATTAAAGTGGCAAAACACGGGAATTACGGAGTTTCTTCTATTTCGGGATCGAGCAACGTGATGGAAAAACTGGGGGTAAAATTTAGTAATGACAATAATTTCTTGAACAAATGTATCGATCAAGCCGGAATTTGTATTTTGCACGCACCATTATTTCACCCAGCGATGAAAAATGTGGGGCCTATTCGAAAAGAATTAGGCGTGAGAACGTTTTTTAATATGTTGGGACCAATGATAAATCCCTCGTTTCCAAAAAACCAATTGGTTGGCGTTTACAATCTCGAATTAGCCAGAAAGTATGCTTATTTATATCAAAACACTGACATTAATTTTACCATTCTGCATTCATTGGATGGTTATGATGAAGTTTCATTAACTTGCCCGACGAAAACTATTTCTGACCGAATTGAAGGCGTTTTGAAACCCGAAGATTTTGGCGTTAGACAATTGCTACAAAGCGAAATCGAAGGCGGAAAAACCATCGAAGAATCTGCAGAAATGTTTATGAATATCCTTTCGGGAAAAGGAACCGAAGCTCAAAATAATGTGGTTTGCGCCAATGCCGGAATGGCGATTGCGACCGTTACAAAATGCTCGCCGCTCGAAGGTTTTAAATTGGCAAAAGAAAGTTTACTTACAGGAAAAGGATTGGCGGCTTTGAATAAATTACAAGAATTAAGCAAATAAAAAATTGAAAGATTTAATGATTTAAAAATTGAAAGATTATGACAAAATCCTTTGAAGAATTTGATGTTTATAAGAAAGGAATTCAATTGGCTAAACTAGTATTTAAATTATTAGAAAATAAAACTTTTGAAAGAGAATATGGTTTTAAAGATCAAATAAAAAGAGCCGTTATTTCAATAACTAATAATATTGCAGAAGGTTCTGAATACAACAATAACAAACAACTTATTAGATATTTAAAATCTCAAAAGGAAGTTGTGCAGAAATTTAGAAGTATGCTAATAGTATCTCGGGAACTTGGATTTTGTTCTCAAACAGAAATCGAAGAAAGCTATAAAACAAGTATAGAAATATCACAAAACTTGTCCAATTTTATAAAATATTTAAGTACTAAAATCAAAGACTAATTTTTATTTAGGTTGGAATTTTTCAATCTTTAAATTTTTCAATCTTTAAATTAAAATAAATGAACATTTTAGATAGAATCATAATCGACAAACGCAGAGAAGTCATTCTCAAGAAATCAATCATTCCTGTTTCGCAATTGGAAGCTTCGGTTTTATTTGATAGAAAGACCATTTCTTTAAGTCAAAATTTAAAAAATAGCAATTCTGGAATCATTGCAGAACACAAACGCCGTTCTCCTTCGAAAGCCGAAATAAATTACAGCTTTACGGTCGAAGAAGTTGTCAAAGGATATGAAAATGCTGGTGCTTGCGGGATTTCAGTTTTGACGGATGGAAAATATTTTGGAGGTTCATTAGACGATTTACTTTTGGCAAGAGCCTCGGTAAATATTCCGTTATTGCGAAAAGAATTCATCGTTGACGAATACCAAATATTGGAAGCCAAAGCCCACGGAGCTGATTTAATTCTATTGATTGCTGCAGTTTTAACAAGAGATGAAATCAAAAGTTTATCTGAATTTGCAAAAAGTTTAGACTTGGAAGTATTATTGGAAGTTCACAATTCAGCCGAATTAGAAAAATCGATAATGCCAAGTTTGGACATGATTGGCGTGAACAATAGAAACCTGAAAACCTTCGAAGTGAGTTTAGATTTCAGCAAGCAATTGGCAGACAAAATACCTACCGATTTCGTGAAAGTTTCCGAAAGTGGGATTTCTTCAATCGAAGCCATTAACGAACTAAAACCATATGGTTACAAAGGGTTCCTGATTGGAGAAAACTTTATGAAAACCAATAATGCCGGAGAGTCCGCAAAAGAATTTATTTCAAAATTATAAATATGAAAATCAAAATCTGCGGAATGAAATATCCCGACAATATGCTCGAAGTAGGCTCGCTCCTCCCCGATTATATGGGCTTTATATTTTGGGGAAAATCGGCACGCCATTTTGATGGCATCATTCCCACGTTGCCAAAATCAGTCCAAAAAGTGGGTGTTTTTGTCAATGAAAGTTCCGGAGAAATTCTGAAAAAAATTAAAAAATACGATTTGCAAGCTGTACAATTACATGGAAACGAATCCGCAGAATTTTGTGCAGATTTGAAGAATAAAATTGGAAACAACATTCAAATCATCAAAGTGTTTTCTGTAAACGATGATTTTGATTTTGAAGTTTTGAAGCCCTTCGAAAGTCTTTGTAACTACTTCCTTTTTGACACCAAGGGGAAACTGCCCGGTGGAAATGGGACAACCTTTGATTGGAAAGTATTGGAAAATTATCCCTCAACCAAACCCTTTTTCTTAAGTGGGGGAATTGGAATCGAAGAGTTCGAAGACGTTAAACAAATATTAAAAACCAATTTACCCATTTATGCAATTGACCTAAACAGTAAATTTGAAATCGAGCCTGGATTAAAAAACATCAATCTTGTACGGACAATTCGCGAGTTGTCCCAACAGTCATAAATAAATAAAAATGTCATACAACGTAAACGAAAAGGGTTATTACGGGGAATTTGGAGGAGCTTACATTCCCGAAATGTTGTACCCAAATGTAGAAGAACTACGCCAAAATTATTTAAAAATCACAGCCGAACCGTCCTTCCAAGCCGAGTTTGATGCGCTACTAAAAGATTATGTAGGTCGTCCTACTCCACTTTATTTTGCAGAGCGATTATCGGCAAAATATAATACTAAAATCTACCTCAAAAGGGAAGATTTATGTCATACCGGTGCGCATAAAGTGAACAATACCATTGGGCAAATTTTGCTCGCAAAACGACTAGGAAAAACCAGAATCATTGCTGAAACTGGCGCAGGGCAACATGGAGTTGCAACCGCAACAGTTTGTGCTTTGATGGGATTGGAATGCATCGTGTACATGGGTGAAATTGACATTAAGCGTCAAGCGCCAAATGTTGCCCGAATGAAAATGCTGGGAGCCGAAGTTCGTGCTGCACTTTCAGGTTCCAAAACCTTAAAAGACGCCACAAACGAAGCCATTCGCGATTGGATTAATAATCCCGTTGATACCTATTACATCATTGGATCTGTCGTAGGGCCACACCCTTATCCGGATATGGTGGCCCGTTTTCAAAGTGTGATTTCCAAGGAAATCAAAGAACAATTATTGGAAAAAGAAGGCCGCGAAAATCCTGATTTTCTTATCGCTTGCGTAGGCGGTGGTAGCAATGCTGCCGGTGCTTACTACCATTTCTTGGATGACGAAAGCGTGAATATTATCGCTGTTGAAGCCGCAGGTTTGGGAGTTGATTCGGGTGAAAGCGCCGCAACTTCGGCTTTGGGGAAAATTGGTGTCATTCACGGAAGCAAAACCTTGTTGATGCAATCTCCTGATGGTCAGATTACCGAACCGTATTCTATTTCTGCCGGATTGGATTATCCCGGCGTTGGTCCGATGCACGCTAATTTATTCGCAACCGGTAGAGCGGAATTCATTTCGATTACCGATGATCAGGCAATGCAATGGGGTTTGAAATTGTCCCAAATGGAAGGTTTAATTCCGGCTATCGAAAGTGCGCATGCCTTTGCCGTTTTAGACGAAAAACAATTCAAACCTACGGATATTGTCGTGATTAATTTATCCGGTCGTGGTGATAAAGATTTGAATACCTATATTGATTATTTTAAATTATAATAAAGACTCACAAAAATGAAAACTTTGATAAAATTATTCACTTACGGTACTTTGCAACACAATGACGTTCAGGAAAATCTTTTTGGACGCATTCTAACAGGAACTCCTGAAACATTAATAGGATATGCATTGAAACAAATTAAAATCGAAGAAGAATTTGGAATTGTACACTACCCTATCATCGTAGAAACGCATCAACCGGAAGATACTATCAACGGAATTGTTTACGAAATAACTACCAAAGAACTTCATCAGGCTGATCTATATGAAGGATTGCATTACAAACGCGTTGAAGTACAGTTGCAATCGAACCAAAAAGCCTGGGCTTATAGCGTTGCAACAAAGAGACACTATTAAATTAATTTAGACCTGACAGGTTTCTAAAACCTGTCAGGTCTAAACAAAAACAAATAAAATGAACAGAATAAATCAAAAACTACAAGAAAACAAAAAGATACTTTCCATCTATTTTTCGGCGGGATATCCAAGTCTGAACGATACCGTACAAATCATTCAGGATTTAGAAAAAAGTGGTGTCGATATGATCGAAATCGGATTGCCGTTTAGCGATCCATTAGCCGATGGACCAACGATTCAAGAAAGTTCAACCCAAGCTTTGCACAACGGAATGACTACCCAGGTTTTGTTTGACCAACTGGCAGCCATTCGAAAAACAGTTTCGATTCCATTAGTGATTATGGGATATTTTAATCCAATGTTGCAATATGGTATAGAAAATTTCTGCAAGAAATGTGCTGAAATTGGCATCGACGGTCTAATCATTCCGGACCTTCCGGTTGACGTTTATGCCGACGAATACAAAGCTACTTTTGAGAAATACGGACTCAAAAACATCTTCCTGATTACGCCTCAAACTTCGGATGAGCGCATTCGTTTTATCGACAGCGTTTCGGATGGATTCATTTATATGGTAAGTTCGGCAAGTGTCACCGGTTCGCAATCTGGTTTTGGAAGTACGCAAGAAGATTACTTCAAACGCATTGCCGATATGAACCTGAAAAATCCTCAAATCATCGGTTTTGGAATCAGCAACAAGGAAACTTTTAATCAAGCGACGCAGTTTGCCAAAGGCGCGATTATAGGAAGTGCTTTTATTACAAACCTGACGGAGAATGGTGTTGAAAGTATTGGGGAGTTTGTAAATGCAATTCGATAAGTAGTTTAGAATATAAAATTATTAAAAACCGCTCTGCGAAGTCTCCCGACTTCGTAGCTACTTCAAAAATCAACATAAGAAGGCAATAAACAGCAAATAAGAATGGGCACAAAGTCGGGAGACTTAGCGCAGCATCCGAGTTTGTAAATGCGATTCGATAAGAAAAATATAATTTTTATATAAACCAAGGCGGTGTTTAAAGTTATTTTAAACGCCGTTTTTTTATGATATAAAACCGCTCTGCGAAGTCTCCCGACATCGTAGTTACTTCAATAATCAACATAAGAAGGCAATAAACAGCAAATAAAAGTGGGCACAAAGTCGGGAGACTTTGCGCAGCATCCGAGAAAAACTCAACCAATTATAGACCAGCTCTGCGAAGTCTCCCGACTTCGTAGCTATTACAATAATCAACATAGGAAACCAAAGAAATTAAAAAGTCATTGCGAAGAACGGGCGCCATCACATTTGTTACTCTCGATAGTAGGATTGCTTTGTTCCTCGCAATGACGAAATGGAGCTTTTTTACCAATAAAATTTCAATAACGCTCCGCCACAACTTCAGCATCAAATTCCATTGTGTCTGCCATTTCTACAGCATCATTTTCAGGTTTTGAAGCTTTGAGCGCATTGAACTTTTCCATTTGTTCCAATTCGTCTTCTTCTCCAGAGAAATAAGGAAAAACATCCATAATCGGGGATTCCGAAATAGCAGGAATGGTGTAATCACCCATCGTGCCTTTCATCACTTCGACAGTATTATCAAAAGCTTCTTTTACATCATTTGCCTGAACTAATAAATACATATTCGTCTTGCGCTCTTTCCCGCTTTCTTCGTCATAAGCCATTAAAGAAACCTTGGATTTAAACCAACGATCCGCATTTTCAAAAGGATGAATCTCGGCATAATTGGCCACTTTTATATTCGTGATTTTAAATTCTTCACTGATATAAGCTTTCATTTCTTCGTTGATTCTGGATTCCGCTTCCGTATAGGATAAAGCATCTACCAAATACGGTTCGGTAGTTACTTTTTGTGCTCCAATATCATCTGTTTTTCTGTATTTTACTTTGCATTCATACCACATTCCGCTCATAATATATTTTTTTAAGGATGCCAAAGATAGATTTTAGAGGTAAAAAATAACATCATTTCTAAAATAGATATTCACAATTTTTGAGTGAATTTATATAAGTGTTCACACTCAAACAATTGCAAAACAAGTACTTTTTATTTCCCCAATTTTAATATAAAATCCCAATTCCTGCATCAAAAATCCCAATACACAAATTCCAATTCCTAAATCTACTTTACTTATCTTTGCACTTTCAAAAAATACTTTATGGAATCTGTTTTAGAAAATGCATTACCTGTTGACACTCGAGGCAAAGCCGAACAGGGCGTAGCCAAACCAAAATGGTTGCGAGTAAAACTACCAATCGGTCAAAAATATACAGAACTCCGTGGTTTAGTTGACAAATACAGCCTGAATACTATTTGCACCTCGGGAAGTTGTCCGAATATGGGCGAATGCTGGGGCGAAGGAACGGCAACGTTTATGATTTTAGGAAATATCTGCACGCGTTCTTGTGGATTTTGTGGCGTAAAAACCGGAAGACCAGAAACCGTTGATTGGGATGAGCCGGAGAAAGTAGCGCGTTCCATAAAAATAATGAACATTAAACACGCCGTAATCACGAGTGTGGACAGAGATGATTTAAAAGATGGCGGTTCCATTATTTGGATAGAAACCGTAAAAGCTATTCGCAGAATGAACCCAACTACAACTCTTGAAACACTTATTCCGGATTTTCAAGGAATCGAAAGAAATATAGACCGCATCGTGGAAGCCAATCCAGAAGTAGTTTCACACAACGTGGAAACTGTTCGAAGATTGACTCGTGAAGTGCGTATTCAAGCAAAATACGACCGAAGTCTAGAAGTTTTAAAATACTTAAAAGAAAAAGGAATCAACAGGACTAAATCTGGAATTATGCTGGGTCTTGGCGAAACCGAAGAAGAAGTTTTCCAAACGATGCAAGATTTATACGATGCCAATGTTGATATTGTAACCATTGGTCAATACCTGCAACCGAGCAAAAAACACCTGCCGGTAAAAGAATTCATAACACCGGAACAATTCGCCAAATATGAAAATTTTGGTTTGGAATTAGGTTTCCGACATGTTGAAAGCGGGCCGTTGGTGCGTTCTTCCTATAAAGCACAAAAACATATTTTATAAAGTTGAATTGATTAATCGGTTAAACGATTAACCAGTTAAACAATTAATCTAAAAACATTGAAAACAAGAATTGCCATAAACGGTTTTGGAAGAATTGGGCGAAATTTATTTCGTTTGCTTTTAAACCATCCCACCATTGAAGTTGTTGCCATTAATGACATCGCCGATACTAAAACAATGGCGCATTTAATTAAATATGATAGCATTCACGGGGTTTTACCTTTCGAAGTTTCTCACGATGAAAAAGGAATTATCGTTGAGGGAAAACATTTTTTATTTTTCCACGAGAAAAGCATTTCAAACCTCGATTGGAAATTAGCAAATATTGATGTTGTTATTGAAAGTACCGGGAAATATAGAACTTTTGAGGAAATCAATGCTCATATTTTGGCTGGAGCCAAAAAAGTAATTCTTTCTGCTCCATCCGAAGTTGATTCCATAAAAACAGTGGTTCTTGGTGTCAACGAACATATTCTTGACGGAACCGAAACCATTATTTCGAACGCGAGTTGCACCACAAACAACGCCGCTCCGATGATGAAAGTCATCAATGAACTTTGTGGAATTGAGCAAGCTTACATCACAACTATACACTCTTATACAACTGACCAAAGTCTTCACGATCAACCGCACAAAGATTTACGTCGTGCTCGTGGCGCAAGTCAATCTATTGTTCCAACGACAACTGGTGCAGCAAAAGCTTTAACAAAGATTTTCCCGGAATTCGAAGGTAAAATTGGAGGTTGTGGCATTCGTGTTCCCGTACCTGATGGTTCACTGACCGATATTACTTTCAATGTAAAACGTGCCGTAACAATTGAGGAAATCAATGCAGCTTTCAAGATGGCTTCGCAAACAAATTTAAAAGGAATCCTGGCTTATACCGAAGATCCAATAGTTTCCGTTGATGTAATTGGCAACAGAAATTCTTGTCTTTTTGATGCGCAACTAACCTCGGTAATTGATAAAATGGTAAAAGTTGTTGGCTGGTATGATAATGAAATTGGTTATTCCTCTCGAATTATTGATTTAATTATTTTAACGAATTAAATCAATAATTCAATATCTTTATGGCTGTCATAAGGAAATTCCAAATATCTAATGAAGTCATTACTATTATTTTTTGTTTTAGTCAGTACATTTTTATATTCTCAAAAGAAATCAGCTATTGAGAAAATAGATAGCGTTGCTTATTACAGCAGTTTGCGTAATGCAAATGTTAAAGCAAATAAATATAAAGATGCACTTCTTTATACTCAAAAGTCCATCCATTATTCAAAAGTAAATAATAAAACTGAAACTCAGGCTAGCGAAACATTTAGCTTGGGGAAACTTTATTATGATGTCAAAAAATATGATGATGCAATAAAAGCTTTCAACAAAAGTATTTCATTGTCGAAAACCCTAGAATACACTACCCTTAAAGCATCTACATATTACTATCTAGGAATGTGCTATATGCAAAAAAGAAGTTTTGATAAAGCTGAAATTTGTTTTGACAAAGCCCAATCATTATATGACATCTTAGAAATTACTGATTCTGTTGATTTGATAAACCTTCAAAGAGGAATTATTTATAAAGCAAAAGGCAAATTTGATTTGGCTTCAACTATTTTCAATACAATAATTGCCAAACCTGATAATCAAGTAGCTTTGGATAGCAAAACTGAGGCTTTGTATCAAATAGGAACTATTGAAATGGCTCAAAACAAAAATAATTTGGCCTTAAATTATTTCAATAAAGCATTGGAATTAAATGCGAAAACTAAAAATTCAGAACAGAAATCAGCTATTTTACTTGCATTGAGTTCTGTTTATGAAAAAATATTGGATAAAAATAGTGCCTATTCCTATTTAAAACAACACACGAATTTAGAAGAAAGTATTTCTATTTTGGACAATGAAAAACTTGGAGTCGATGATTATGAAAAGTTCAAGGAGTCCGAGCGATTAAAAGAGATTGAGCAAATAAATAAAGAAAATAAACAGCAGGAAAAAGCGAGTAAATTTTCAAAACTTATCAACATTCTTGCCATTGCATTAATTTCTATCTTATCCTTGTTAAGTTTGGCTTTGTACAAAAATAATATCATCAGAACCCAATCAAATCTATTGTTGGAAGAAAAAAACAAGGAACTGATTATTGCCAAAGAAAGAGCAGAAAAAGCTTCAAAAGCCAGATCTGAATTCCTTTCGACAGTAAGTCACGAACTGCGGACACCTTTGAACGCAATTAACGGTATTGCTCATTTATTATTGGAAGAAAAACCTAAGAAATCACAATTAAAATATTTGAAATCTTTGGAGTTTTCAGGAAACTATCTCACAACATTTATTAATGATATTCTGGAAATCCAAAAAATAGATTCTAACAAAACTGAAATAGAAAGTATCGATTTTAATCTAAAAAAATTATTAGAAAATATACAAAACTCTTTAAAAGAATTAGCTTCGATAAATAACAATAATTTTGTACTCGAAATTGATTCAAAAATTCCAGATAATTTGATTGGCGATCCTACTAAATTGTCACAGATTATTTTGAATTTAATTAATAATGCATTGAAATTTACACATGATGGAAGTGTAAAATTAATTGCAAAACTCTTATCGTTAGAAGATAAAAATGCAACTGTTTATTTTGAAGTAAAGGATACAGGAATTGGAATTCCAGAAGATAAATTAGATTCTGTATTTAATAGTTTCTCACAAGGTTCCGTTGGAATAAACCGTAAATACGGAGGAACTGGCTTAGGATTGACTATTGTAAAGAAACTAACTGAAATTTTGGGAGGTGACATAAAACTTAAAAGCATTGTTGGGAAAGGCTCTTCTTTTTCATTCGAATTGAAATTTAAAGAAGGTGAAAAAAATTTAAACATTGAAGAAAAACTAAAAACTTATGAAGACTCTACTCTAATAAATAAAAAAATATTGGTTGTTGAAGACAATAAAATCAACCAAATGGTTTCCAAAAAAATGCTAAAAAATAAGAGAATTCATTGCGAGATTATTGACAATGGCGAAGACGCTATAGAAATAGCCAAAAACAATAAATTTGATATGATCCTGATGGACGTTCATTTGCCTGGAATAAATGGAACTATTGCCACTCAAGAAATTAGAAAATTTGACAAAACCACTCCTATTATTGCACTCACAGCAATTTCGTTAAATGAAAATAGAGATATGCTTTTGTCTTATGGTATGAATGATGTCATCACAAAACCATTCGTTCCAGAAGATTTTTATGCGATTATTGCTAAACATATCTAGACAATTTTAATATTTCAAAATCAATTCCTTGATTAGAATTCTCACTTTAGGTTCCGCGCTTTTTGCTGCTTCCAACACTTCATCGTGAGAAATAGTTTCGATACTATCTTCATCGCCAATATCAGTAATCACGGATAACCCAAAAGTTTCCATTTCCATATGACGTGCCACAATTACTTCGGGAACGGTTGACATCCCTACGCAATCAGCACCAATGTTTTTTACCATTTTATATTCGGCAAGAGTTTCAAATGTTGGCCCTTGAAGCCCAAGATAAACACCATCCAGAACTTTAATATTTAGATTTTTGGCTAATTCTTTGGCTTTTGTAATCATATTTTTCGAATAAGCTTCGCTCATATTCACAAATCTTGGCCCAAAACGTTCGTCATTTTTGCCTCGCAAAGGATGTTCCGGCATCATATTGACGTGGTCTCTGATAATTACGATATCGCCAACATTATAATTCGTATTTACACCACCGGAAGCATTGGAAACAATCAGTTTTTTGACACCCAAATATTTCATCACACGCACCGGAAAAGTAACTTCCTGCATCGAATAGCCTTCATAGAAATGGAAACGACCTTGCATAGCAACTACTTTTTTGTCTCCAATGAATCCAAAAACCAAAGCTCCTTTGTGACCTTGAACTGTCGAAACAGGAAAATTTGGAATTTCAGTATAAGGCAAAGTGAATTCGATTTGAATATCATCCGTAAAACTACCTAATCCGGAGCCTAAAATCACACCATATTCTGGAGTGAAATTGGTTTTTTCTTTTATAAAACTAACAGTTTCTTGTACTATTTCCCACATAATTTGTAATGGTTTTATCAAAATTTTCAGTCGCAAAAAGAAATGAACTTCGTATGGGCAAATAGAAAAGCTGCTCTTTTGGAATTCTGCCTTTCAATCTCACGAAATCTTTTTCGGTGGTGATGATTATTTTATTTTGTGCTTTATTTCCTATTTCTAAAAGATCTTTTTCTGTAAAATGGTAATGGTCAGAATAAATCAGGCATTCATCCTTTTCGCCTTGTAAATATCGGAAAAATGGATCAGGTTTTGCAATTCCAGCCAAAAGTAATTTATCAACATTCCTGACTTCTTCAACTTTCATCATTTTGTCTTCTGAAAAAATGAATTCATCATATTCAATACAGGAAAAATACAATTCTTGAGTCGAAATAAGCTTCAATTTGGTTTTAATATTATTTTGTTCGTCAATAGAAAGGGTCGCAGGGCATTTGGTGACAATTACAACATTGGCTCTTTTTGCTCCGCATTTTCTTTCGCGCAAATTTCCCGTTGGTAACATAAAATCGTCTGAATACAAATCTCCGTAAGAAGTCAGCAAAATATAGAAACCCGCCTTTACTTTCCGATGTTGAAAAGCATCGTCCAGCAGGATAATTTGCTTCGCCTGTTCGCTATCGCTCGAGTCAGGTTTTTCGGTTTGTGAAAGCAGTTGTTCAATGCCGTTTTTTCTATCAGCATCAACGGCTACCTGAATGTTGTTGAATTTTTTAAAAAACTGAAACGGCTCGTCTCCAAGGATTTCAGCATTTGAAGTGGAATCTGCTAAAATAAATCCTTTGGACTGTCTTTTGTATCCGCGACTTAATGTGGCAACTTTATAATTTGGCGAAAGCAACCGAATCAAATATTCAATTTGAGGAGTTTTTCCGGTGCCACCAACACTTAGATTACCGACAGCAATAATTGGAATATCAAAAGAATAGGATTTCAAAATACCTTTGTCAAAAAGAAAATTCCGAATACTCGTAATGAATCCATACAAAATGGCAAACGGAAACAGTATTTTTCGAAGTAAATTCATAATACGAAAGTATAATAATTTATCTTTGAAATATAATTTTTTGTTTCATTTGTTTAAAGTTGAAAGTTGCTCAACCTTGAACTTTAAACATAAATTTTAAAACTAAATTCAATGAAAATCAAAGAAATAATTTCCGTACTTGAAGAAATGGCGCCACTCGCCTATGCCGAAGATTTTGACAATGTTGGTCTTTTGGTTGGGAATCAAGATTCGCAAGGAACTGGCGTTTTGGTTTGCCACGATGCCTTGGAAAGTGTGATTGACGAAGCGATTGCTAATAAATGTAATTTGGTTGTTTGTTTCCATCCCATTTTGTTCTCTGGATTAAAAAAAATCACGGGCAAAAACTATGTAGAAAGAGCCATTATAAAAGCCATAAAAAATGACATCGCGATTTATGCCGTGCACACTGCATTAGACAATCATCAAGATGGTGTGAATAAAATATTCTGTGATGCCTTGGGTTTAACCAAAACTAAAATTTTAATACCGAAAACCAATTTCATTCGGAAATTAGTGACGTACACCATTCCGGAAAATGCCGAAAAACTACGTAATTCATTGTTTGATGCTGGGGCGGGAAACATTGGCAATTATGAAAATTGTAGTTTCAACTCGAAAGGAATTGGAACCTATATGGGTAACGAACACAGCAATCCTGAGATTGGCGAGCGATTTGAATTTGTGGAAGGAGACGAAATCAAAATCGAAGTCACTTTCGAAAAACATTTGGAAAACAAAATTCTAAAAGCCCTTTTTAAAAATCACGTTTACGAAGAAGTAGCTTATGAAATTTATGATTTGCAGAACAAAAATCAGAACATTGGACTGGGAATGATTGGCGAATTAAGTCTTCCAATGGACGAAAAAGACTTTCTGAATTTCGTAAAAGGTAAAATGCAAAGTGAAGGAATTCGGCATAGTACTTTTTTGGGGAAACCCATAAAAAAGGTTGCTGTTCTGGGCGGTTCGGGAAGTTTCGCCATAAAAAACGCAATTCAGGCTGGTGCAGACGTTTTTTTGACGGCAGATTTAAAGTACCATCAATTTTACGAAGCTGAAAATCAACTACTTTTGGCTGATATTGGTCATTTTGAAAGCGAACGCTATACAAAAAATTATATTGTTGATTTTCTTAGGAAAAAAATCCTTAATTTTGCAATCGTTTTATCAGAAGAAAATACAAATCCAGTTAAGTACTTATAGACAATAGAATATGGCGACTACAAAAGAATTGAGTGTTGAAGACAAATTAAGAGCAATTTATGATTTACAATTAATTGACTCCAGAATTGACGAAATTAGAAACGTGAGAGGTGAACTTCCTCTTGAAGTGGAAGATTTAGAAGATGAGGTTGCTGGATTAAGCACACGTTCAGAAAAATTGAAAAATGATCTTGAAACTATTGAAGATCTTATCAAGGTAAAGAAAAATGCAATTGATCAGCACAAAGAAGCTATCAAAAGATACGCCAAACAACAAGAAACTGTTCGTAACAATAGAGAATTCAACTCTTTGACCAAAGAAGTTGAGTTTCAAGAATTAGAAATTCAATTAGCCGAGAAGCAAATCAAAGAAATGAAAGCTTCTATCGAACACAAGAAAGAAATAATTGCACAATCAAAAGAGAGATTAGAAACTAAATCTAATCACTTGAAACATAAAAAATCAGAATTAGACGCTATTATGTCTGAAACTGCTAAGGAAGAGGCGTTTTTATCAGAGAAATCAGTTGAATATCAAGTATTAATCGAAGAAAGATTATTAGCCGCTTATAACAGAATCAGATCAAGTGTTCGCAATGGATTAGCTGTTGTTTCTATCGAAAGAGGAGCATCTGCAGGATCGTTTTTTACCATTCCACCGCAAACTCAAGTAGAGATTGCTTCCAGAAAGAAAATTATCACTGATGAACATTCAGGAAGAATATTAGTCGACAGCGTTTTAGCTGAAGAAGAGAAGGAGAAAATGGAAAAGCTTTTCGCTAAATTCTAAAATCATTTAAGTCCCGATACATTTCGGGACTTTTTTTTAATATGAAAAAATTCATTAATTTTTTTATTGTTAAGTCCATTGGATTATACATCAACTTTTTGAGCTTTATATTTCCAAAAAAAGCTACTCAGCTTGCGCACGCCTTATTTAGCGAACCAAGAAAAGGAAAATTAACTAAAGAAAATCTCCCTAATACCCTTAAAGAAGTTCATTCAGAAACCATTCAGCATAATGGAGATTCGATTCAAACCTATACTTGGAAAGGAGATGAAACCGTTATTTTATTGATTCACGGATGGGAAAGCAACTCCTCAAGATGGAAAAAAATGTTGCCTTATTTAAAAAAATCAGGTCATACAATCATTGCAATTGATGGACCAGCTCAAGGATTATCGAGTGGAAAAGAATTTACTGTTCCTAAATATGCCGAATTTATTCACGTAATTGTCGAAAAATTTAAACCGAAATATCTTATTGGTCATTCAATGGGAGGAAAAACGTGTTTATATTATCAATACAAATATCAAAGTGCTTCCATCCAAAAAATGGTGGTTTTAGGATCTCCGAGCGATTTTAAAATTATATTCCATAATTTCATTGCCTTATTGAGTTTGAACTCCAAAATTTCAAAAGCATTGGAAAAAAAATATATTGTAATCTTAAATCGAAACCTCGAACAATTTTCAGGACAATTATTTGCTTCAGAAATTAACATAAAAGGACTGGTAGCGCATGATATTGACGATAAAATTGTCTTATTCAAAGAAGCAATAAAAATTGTTGGTGCCTGGAAAGATGTACAATTTATTGAAACTTCAGGTTTAGGGCACAAATTGCACGATCATGATTTATATAAAAAAGTGTACCAATTTTTATTTGAAACGGAATAACCCGTTTACAAATCACAACCAAAATAATTGATTACTTTTGTCTAATGGAAGAAAATCTAAAACGCCTCAACAAATTCATAGGAGAAACAGGCTTTTGCTCGCGTCGTGAAGCCGATAAAATAATTGAAGAAGGTCGTGTAACCATCAACGGAATCGTACCGGAATTAGGAACAAAAGTTTCTCCAGATGATGAAGTACGTATTGATGGCAAATTAATTCGGGAGAAAAACGAAAAATCCATCTATTTAGCTTTCAATAAACCCGTTGGTATTGAATGTACCACAAACTTGGAGGTTCGCAATAATATCGTCGATTACATCAATTATCCAAAACGCATTTTTCCCATTGGAAGATTGGACAAAGCCAGTGAAGGCTTGATTTTTATGACCAATGACGGAGATATTGTCAACAAGATTCTTCGCGCCAGAAACAATCACGAAAAAGAATATACAGTTACGGTCAACAAACTCATAACCGATCGTTTTATTGAAAAAATGGGAAATGGAGTTCCAATCTTGGACACTGTTACTCGAAAATGTAAAGTAGAAAAAATCAGCTCTACCACGTTTAAAATCGTCATTACACAAGGTTTAAACCGCCAAATTCGTAGAATGTGCGAATATTTGGGTTATGAAGTTACAGCTTTGAAACGCATCCGAATTATCAATATTTCGCTAGATATTCCCGTGGGAAGATTCCGTGATTTGACTGATTTCGAAATCAAGGAACTTAACGAATTGATTGAACCTTCAAGCAAAACTGAAGAAGCGAGTTTGCCAAAACAAGAAGTTCCAAAACGCAAAACTGAATTCATCAAAAGAGATGATCCACGATTTAAGAAAAGAGGGGATTATTAAATAAAAAAGCAAAACCCAAGATTATCATCTTGGGTTTTGCTTTTTATATTTTTAAAATATTATTTTTTACTCCTAATTTTTCTCGCCAAAAGCGTATTTTTCAACAACATCGCAATAGTCATTGGCCCTACTCCACCGGGAACCGGAGTTATAAAAGAAGATTTTTTACTTACTTCATCAAAATCAACATCGCCAGTAATAACATACCCTTTTGGATGAGAAGTATCTTCGACTCTGGTAATACCTACGTCAATTACAACAACTCCATCTTTTACCATATCTGCTTTAAGATAATTAGGAACGCCAAGAGCTGTGATGATAATATCGGCATTTTTAGTAAATTCTTCTATATTTTTGGTTCTACTATGAGTAAGCGTTACTGTTGAATCACCTGGATATCCTTTTCGGCTCATCAAAATACTCATCGGGCGACCAACAATGTGACTACGCCCAATAACTACGGTATGTTTGCCTGCAGTTTCTACTTTGTATCGCTCCAATAATTCCATTATTCCATAAGGAGTCGCTGGCAAAAATGTTTCCATTTCCAAAGCCATTTTACCAAAATTGGTAGGATGAAAACCGTCCACATCTTTATCAGGATCAATAGCCATAAGGATTTTTTGCTCGTCAATATGTTTTGGCAAAGGCAATTGAACGATAAAACCATCTAAATCATCATCATCATTTAATTCCTTAATTTTTTTAAGCAACTCCAATTCCGAAATAGTTTCTGGCAAGGAAACCAAAGTAGATTCAAATCCTATTTGTTGACAAGATCTTACTTTACTGCCTACATAAGTTAAACTTGCCCCATTACTACCAACAATAACAGCTGCTAAATGAGGAACTTTCTGCCCATCAGCTTTCATTTTTTGTACTTCGGCAGCAATTTCGCTTTTAATATCTTCCGATGTTTTTTTTCCGTCTAGTAGTTGCATTTTTTTGTTTAAAGTTTAAGGTCTAAATTTTTAGATTTCAACAACTTGAAAACTAAAAATTTAAACAAATATTTTTATCTCATTCCAGGTGCCCCTCCAGGCATTCCTTTCATGTTTCCCATCATTTTCATCATATTTTTTCCGCCTGGCCCTTGCATTATCTTCATCATCTTACTCATTTGTTCAAACTGTTTCATCAACTGATTGACTTGCTCAATTTTTGTTCCTGACCCTTTAGCAATTCTGGCTTTTCTTTTTACATCAATTATGACAGGTTTAGATCTCTCTTTTGGAGTCATCGAATGAATAATTGCTTCTATAGATTTGAATGCATCATCTTCTATTTCGACATCTTTCATTGCTTTTGTGGCACCAGGAATCATCCCAACCAAATCTTTCATATTACCCATTTTCTTCACCTGCTGAATTTGGGAAAGGAAATCATCAAAACCAAATTCATTTTTAGCGATTTTCTTTTGGATTTTTCTGGCTTCTTCTTCATCGAATTGTTCTTGAGCCCTTTCTACCAAAGACACAACGTCTCCCATTCCTAGAATACGTTCCGCCATACGGCTTGGATAGAAAACGTCAATAGCATCCATTTTTTCGCCTGTTCCAACAAATTTTATTGGTTTGTTAACAACCGATTTAATAGAAATAGCAGCTCCTCCACGAGTATCACCGTCTAATTTAGTTAAGATTACACCATCAAAATTTAATCTATCATTGAATGCTTTTGCTGTATTTACGGCATCTTGACCGGTCATTGAATCAACCACAAACAAGGTTTCGTGTGGTTGAATGGCTTTGTGAACGTTTGAAATTTCGGTCATCATTGCCTCATCCACAGCGAGACGACCGGCAGTATCGACAATCACAACATTAAATCCATTTGCTTTTGCGTGTTTGATTGCATTTTGGGCAATTTCTACAGGATTTTTATTTTCAGGCTCAGAATAAACCTCAACTGCAATTGAATCTCCAACAACATATAATTGTTGAATCGCCGCAGGACGATAAATATCACAAGCAACCAAAAGTGGTTTTTTGTTCTTTTTGGTTTGAAGATAATTGGCTAATTTTCCGGAAAAGGTGGTTTTCCCTGAACCTTGTAATCCTGACATTAAAATAACAGTAGGATTTCCAGAAAGATTGATTCCGGCTACATCTCCACCCATTAATTCGGTCAGTTCATCTTTGACAATTTTCACTAACAATTGTCCTGGTTGAAGGGTTGTTAATACGTTTTGACCAATTGCTTTTTCTTTTACTTTGGTAGTAAAATCTTTGGCAATTTTAAAGTTAACATCGGCATCTAATAAAGCACGACGTACTTCTTTTAGAGTTTCTGCAACGTTTACTTCTGTGATTTTTCCGTGACCTTTTAGTATATGAAAGGCCTTGTCTAATTTATCGCTTAAATTATCGAACATAATTTTTTTCTCTTTAATTAAGGTGCAAATTTAAGCATTTGATTTTGAAGTTTAAATAGTATTATAAATAAAAAGAGGCTGTCTTTTTAAGATAGCCTCTTTTATTATGGAATCAATTAACCTGAAGATTAATCCTTATCGTCTAAATGTGTTTCCTTTTCAAGTAAATCTCTTATAAGCTCTCCTAAATCATGATGTCCATCATCGCTACCTGTAGTAATTTCGATAACACCATCCCCATCAGCGTCTGTAAGCAATCCTTGACCGGCTAAAGCAGTTATCTTCGCCATAATTGCATCAATCTGAATTTTGATATTAAGAGAAATATTATTGCTATTCACTGTGAAGTCTTTAGAAGGATCACTAAAGTCCATTCCTAATTCCACTTGTTTAGCACTCCAAACAACAAAATTTTTCCCGTCTACAGTACCTTTAATCATGAAACTCTTTCCATTCATTTCTCCAGCCAAAGTGCTTGGTTGAAATTTGAATTTTATCTCTTCATATTTAGCATTCGGAATAGAAACCGAAGTAATAACTTGTGATAAAGTTTTATCTGGATCTAATAAATCAAGCAAAAAAGGACCTGTAAGCTTAACATCTTCATGCAAAGGATCCTCAGTATGTCTCACATCTTCTGAATCTGTCTCCAATTTGATACTACCAATGTTAATTTTAAAATCGGTAATAACTACAGTTGATGCCGCTGCAGTTCTAGCTGTCAAAGAAGTCTTTCCAGTTGTTGATACTGCTGAGGCTTTTAAAGTGACATTCCCGCTAGTTGAGTCCGTTTGATTATCGGAACATGAAATTGCTGCAATGACCAGCAAAGCTAAAATTGATATTTTTTTCATAATGACATCTTTAAATTGTTATTAATCAATAACGTAAAAGATTTATCATTATTACATTCTTTCCGGAACACTGATACCTAATAAACTAAAAGAAGCAGCAATAGTGTCCGCAACTTTTTTAGAAAGTTGTACTCTAAATATTTTTTCTATTGCAACATCTGAACCTAAAATAGGAACCGCTTGGTAGAAAGAGTTGTACTCACGTACTAAATCATATGTATAATTTGCCAGTAAGGCCGGACTGTGATTTTGCGCTGCATTTTGAATAACTTCAGGAAATAATTCAAGTTGTTTTATTAATTCTTTTTCCTTTTCGTGAAGCGTTACTATTTCTGATTTAATTGAAAAATCAAAATTGGCTTTTCGAATAATCGACTGTATTCTCGCATAAGTATATTGAATAAATGGCCCTGTATTTCCGGCAAAATCTACTGATTCTTCAGGATCAAAAAGGATTCGTTTTTTTGGATCAACTTTCAAAATATAATATTTCAAAGCGCCAAGTCCAATAGTTTTGTATAATTTTGATTTTTCTTCAGGCGAATAGCTGTCTAATTTTCCTAAATCTTCAGCAATTTTCTGAGCTGTATCTGTCATCTCTTGCATCAAATCATCGGCATCAACAACGGTTCCTTCACGGGATTTCATTTTTCCGGAAGGTAAATCAACCATTCCGTAGGATAAATGAAAGAGGTTTTTAGACCATTCGAAACCTAATTTTTTCAAGATTAAAAACAATACTTTAAAGTGATAATCCTGTTCGTTTCCAACGGTATAAACCATTCCGCCAACGTCTGGAAAATCCTTCACACGCTGGATTGCCGTCCCTATATCCTGTGTCATATAAACCGCAGTACCATCAGAACGAAGCACGATTTTACGATCCAAACCTTCATCAGTTAAATCAATCCAAACTGAACCGTCAGGATCTTTTTCGAAAACACCTTTTTCTAAACCAATTTGAACTACATCTTTTCCGAGCAAATAAGTATTGCTTTCGTAGTAATATTTATCAAAATCAACTCCAAGGTTTTTATAAGTAATCGCAAAACCGTCATAAACCCATTGGTTCATTGTTTTCCAAAGTTCAATCACTTTAGCATCTCCAGCTTCCCATTTCAATAACATTTCTTGAGCTTCCAGAATTATTGGCGCTTGTTTTTTTGCCTCTTCTTCTGTTTTTCCTTCCGAGATTAATTGTGCAATTTGTTCTTTATACGCTTTATCAAAAGCCACATAATAATTCCCAACTAACTTATCGCCTTTCAAACCGGTTGATTCCGGAGTTTCTCCATTTCCAAATTTTTTCCAAGCCAACATCGATTTGCAAATATGGATTCCACGATCGTTTATGATTTGGGTTTTGTATACTTTCTTGCCAGAAGCTTTGATAATTTCGGCAACAGAATAACCTAAGAGATTATTACGAACGTGACCTAAATGCAATGGTTTATTAGTATTTGGAGAAGAATATTCTACCATTATAGCTTTATCTTCTGGTCTTGGAGTAACAAAACCAAATTTTTCGGCATCTCTTATTTCGTTGAAGAAATTCAAATAATATTCGTCAGAAATAACAATATTTAAAAAACCGGAAACCACATTAAACCGACTTACTTCAGGAACATTTTCGACTAAATAGTTTCCAATTTTATTTCCTAATTCTACCGGATTACTTTTTACAACTTTCAATAAAGGAAAAATTACCATCGTGATGTCGCCTTCAAACTCTTTGCGTGTACTTTGAAATTCAACTTTGTCAATCGCAATTTTAAATAATGCTTGGATTGCTTTTTCAATAGAAGGCGTAAGAATCTGTGTTAATGTCATTTTATTGTCAATTTTAAGGCTGCAAAGATAGGTATTTAAGAGGGAAATTGTTTTAGATTTGTATGAAATAATATCTGTCTTTTTTCGTTCAAATATTAGTTTTCCATATTAATTTATAAGTTAATTTTGGTAATTATTTGTTTCATTTGAAAATTATTATAAATTTACTGTGTGTTTTACCGATAAAAATAAAGTTTTTATCGGTAACATTATATTTTTGCCCAAAATATATTTCTTTATGAAAAAAAGCCTAATTCTTATAACTTCACTCTTTTGGATAGGATGTTATTCGCAGGCTATTAATGTTGATACTAGCACTCATACTGTTCCACAATTAGTTCTCGATGTTTTAGTTAACAAAACTTGCGTTCCTGTAAGCAACATTATGTGGAGAACCGGAACAAATTTTGGTTCTACAAACGGAATTGGATATTTTGAGAATACAAACCCAGCTTTCCCATTGTCAAGTGGCGTGATTTTGAGTACGGGGGATGTAAGAAATGCTCCTGGACCAAACACAACTCAACTTGATGATGGTAACGCCGCTTGGTCTGGTGACTCTGATTTAGAAGCTACATTATTAGCCGCAGGAATCTCAATGAAATCCACAAATGCAACGGTTTTAGAATTTGACTTCGTTCCTTTTTCTTCAAACTTTGACTTTAAATTTTTATTTGCATCCGAAGAATATGGTAATTTTCAATGCAAGTTTTCTGATGCTTTTGCATTTCTATTAACTAATAAAACAACTGGAGTAACAACAAATCTTGCTGTAGTCCCAAGTACAACAATTCCAATTTCGGTAGTTACCATTCGTAATTCATTATATAATTCGTCTTGCCTGTCAGAAAACCCAACCTATTTTGGAGCATTTAATGGCGGTTCAAATGCTGTTGGTTCAGCAACAAATTTTAATGGACAAACTGTTGTTATGAACGCCGCATCATCAACTTTGACACCAAATATAACCTATCACATAAAACTTGTAATTGCTGACAGGCAGGACAATCAGGCCGATTCTGCCATATTTTTAGGAGCCAATAGTTTTAATGTTGGTCAAGATGTTTTAGGGGCTGATTTAACAACGGCAAGAAATACAGCTATTTGCAATAATAAAAGCCAAATCATTCGTTCAGGTCTTGACCCTAAGATTTATTCATTTAAATGGACTTTTAACAAAAATCGAATAGGTGGAGACACACCAGATTTGATCGTAAACCAACCCGGAGTTTATGGCCTTACTTATACCATTATGTCTACACCACCTTGCGAAGTAACTACTGATTATATAAATGTTGAATACAATAAACCAATTGTAACTCCTGATCCAGTAAATTTATACAAATGTGATTCTGCTGGCCAGACCGGCTTTACTTATGATTTATCTTTTAACACGCCTATCGTACAAGTTCCCGGAACTAAGATAAGTTATCATTCCTCTTCTGCAGATGCCGATTCAAATAGCAATCCACTGCCAACAAGTTATACTATAGCAACCGGAAGTTTACCGGCTACAATTTGGACTAGGATATTGGACATTACAACAGGTTGTGCCGTAACAAAATCATTTGAATTAGGACTTACGCCTCCGCCAATTGCCAATAATCCTGTAGACATCACTTTATGTGAAACAACAATGGGTTCAAACACTGCTGATTTTGATCTTGCTTCACGAACAGCCACCATTTTAGGAGTACAATCACCAACAAAATACGATGTTTCATATTACCGCTCTATGGCTAATGCCATTACAGGAAAAAATCCGATTAATACATCTGTTATTTTTCCTTCAGGAAATGCAACAATAGTTGCAAAAGTTCAAAATACGACAGACCCTACTTGTTTTAACACTACAAGTTTTAGTTTAATTGTTAAACCAAAACCAGTTTTAGACCTTATTCCTGACCAGTATGTCTGTATAGGTTTTACCTTGCCTACTCTTAAAAATCCTGGAAATTATTATTCCGGACCAAACAAAGGTTTACCAATGCTAAGTGCCGGTGATGTAATTACTGCTGACCAAAATGTATACATTTATAACGAAACTGGAGGAACTCCAAGTTGTTCCTATGAAACTAAATTCAATGTAAAAATTGTTGTACCAGCAGATATTACACCCACTGATATAGTAGCCTGTGATCAATATTTGTTACCTAAATTAGGTTTCGGATCTCGCTATTTTACATTACCAGGCGGGCCAACAACTGCTGGTAATACAGAACTTTTTGGAGGAACAACATTAATAACAACTTCAGGGCTAGTATATACCTATTTTATTTCAACTGATATTACTCCTTGTGAAGTTCAAAGTAAATTCAATATTACCATAAATGTTACTCCAAAAATTACAGGCTCTTTCCCTAATGTTTTTTCTTGTGGTACATATAATTTACCGCCATTAACAGTTGGAAATTATTACACTTTCAATGCTGGAACTGGTCTTTACACACTAGCAGTTTCACCAATAACAACGACAACAAAACTTTATGTTTTTGCGATAAGTAATACTTGTAGAACTCAAGATAAGATCTTTACGGTCTATATCGACACTATAGGATTAGTTGACATAACCCAATGCCCTGCTTATAATCTCCCTAAAGCACCTGTTGGAGAATACCGTGATGCGCCAAATGGTGGCGGAAACATAATTCCTCCTGGGCTTATTGAAAAAACAACAAAAGTTTATATATATGTTCCGGGAGCAGGAACACCTAATTGTACAGATAATGAATTTTTTACCATAACAATAAATGCTCCGTTCCTAACTACGCCTTCGAATATGACAGCTTGTGAACGTTTCTCTCTACCGGCTCAGGCTGATGGTGGCACTTATTATTCAGGTCCAAACAAAGGTTTGCCAATATTAAAAGTTGGCGATATAATAACTACAACTACGACAATATATATTTATAAAACTTCTTTAACAGCTGCAGGTTGCTACAATGAAAAACCTTGGCTAATTACTATAAATCAAAAGCCAATAATTGATTCCAGAGATAAAAAAATAGATGCATGTAATTCTTATGTTTTAAGTCCACTAACTAACGGGAATTATTTTTATGATCAATATGGTGTAAACCCAATTGCTGCAGGAACTATTATTAGCAAAAACAATAGAATTTATATTTATGCAGTAAATCCAAATGACTCATCTTGCTATTCTGAAAACTTTTTTGATATTTCAATAAATGGTGTTAAAGCAGATCCAATTCCTGCCCAATTATCGTATTGTGATAGTTTTACTTTTCCTCCGCTACCAACCCCTAATAATTTTTATTTTGATGCTCCTGGAGGGCTTTTGGGCGGAGGAAAAATAATCCCTTTTGGAACTATAGTAACCCCAGCAACAGTATTACCAAAATATTATATTTATTATGAAACCGGAGATCGGTTAAATTGTAGCGATGAAAATCCGTTTACAATAACCATTGCACCTAAACCTGTTGCATATCCAGTTACTACATTAGTTAGCTGCGATACATTTGGTCCAAATGATGGTATTTTCCAATTCGATTTGACCACATTAGCCATTAGAAATCAAGTATTAAATGGCCAAACACCTGATGCTAACTTTACTTTAACATTTTTCAATTCTTTGGCTGAAGCCAATAATAGCAATGCAATTCCTATTACGAATCCTGCTGTTTACCAAAACGACAATCCGTTTAATGACAGCGTCTGGATTAGAATAACAAACAATACTGTCACAACTCCATGTTTTGATGTTGTCGAATTAAAATTCATTGTGAATCCATTGCCTATTTCTCAATTAAAACCGGAATATTTTATTTGTGAAGATTATGAAACCGGAACTTTATTGAATTCCGCTATTTTAAACACAGGTATAATCGCATCAAATTATACATTTGAGTGGACCTTTGACGGGAATCCATGTGGAAACACTTCATCAATTACAACGAGTCAAATAGGAAATTATGCAGTAAAAATAACGAACACAAATACAAATTGTATCAATACATCTATAACCAAAGTCACTAAATACTCACCATATCTTGAAATTACATACAGTGATGCATTCGAAAATCCAAGTTTTATTTCTGTAAATGTTTCAGGAGCGGGATCCGGAAATTATCAATATCAAATTGATGATTCATTATTTCAAGACAGTAACATTTTTAATACTATCTCTCCGGGAGAACATACCATTTCAGTTAGAGATAAAAACGGACACTGCAATCCAGCTCCCATTAATGCTGTAATCATAAATTATCCAAAATATTTCACACCAAATGGTGATGGCTATCACGAAACCTGGAATATTACCCATTTAGCATCTACAAATCCAGATGCGCCCATATTTATTTTTGACAGATTTGGAAAACTAATCAAAGAAATAACTCCTTCTACTGATGGTTGGAACGGGATGTATAATGGGGAACCTTTACCTTCTTCTGACTATTGGTTCACGGTTAATTATTCTGAAAAAGGAACTGCAAAATTTTTTAAAGCCCACTTTTCGTTGAAAAGATAACAATAGCTAATTCTAGTTATAAAAAAACCTCAAAGGCATTTATTCTTAAAAATGAACTACTTACACCAACAAAGGTGCAGATTAAGGTTTTTTTAATACTTTTTTTGTAACATTTTGTTCATTACACAGTCTACTTGTTATCTATTCTTAAAAGATAATGGATTTCTATTTGAACCGGAACATACATTTCATTTTTTAGAATCACACGAACAACTTTAAATCATCTAAATCAATTATTAATTAAAAAAACTTATGAACTTTAAACTAATTTTAATTTGCGTCTTGGCTAGCTTTACCACTTTACAGGCACAAAATTCCGTCAATACTATAAATTTAAATCCTTCAGGAAGTATCACCGGAAAGGTTATTGACAAGAAAAGTGGCGAACCGCTTCCTTATGTAAACATCGTTATAAAAGAAAACTCCAAAGTAATTTCAGGCGGCATTACGACTGAAAAAGGAAATTTTGCAATTAAAAATTTAGAATTAAAAAATTACACCGTCGAAATTCAATTTATAGGATATAAAGCCATTTTGGAGAATGTGAGCCTTACGGATAAAGAAAGTACCCTTAACTTAAAAACAATTTCATTGGAGGAAGATGCGACACAACTTTCGGAGGTAGAAATCGTAAAAGAACGCTCGACAATCGAACAAAAAAATCGACAGGAAAATCATTAACGTTGGTAAAGACTTAATTTCATCCGGAGCAACCGCGTCCGAAATAATGAACAACATTCCATCAGTAAGTGTTGATCCGCAGACGAATGCCATAAGCTTGAGAGGAAATTCGAATGTTCGAATTTTAATCGATGGGAAACCAAGTAACATTGATGCTTCGCAATTATTGCAACAAATTCCATCAAGTTCCATCAAGCAAATCGAACTAATCACTAATCCTTCGGCTAAGTATAATCCCGAGGGATTTAGCGGCATTATTAATATTGTGTTGAATAAAAACAGTAAAATTGGTTTTAACGGAAACATCAATAACGGCGTCACTTTTGGAAAAACGCCGAAATTAAATTCTTCATTAGACATGAATTATCGAACAGGAAAATTCAACATTTATGGAAATTATGGTTTGAGTACGGGAATGCATTCGAATCATGGATTCATAAACACATTAGATATTGGAAGAGAAGATTTTCAAAAATTTAATTTTGTTGATAACAACACTTCTCATCTGGCAAAAGTGGGTTTTGATTTTTATGTGAATGATAAAAATACGATTTCCTTTTATACAACACAAAACATATTCAAAGGAATTGGAAACTCGCGGGTAAGTATCGATTATCTTGATGTCGCTCAACCCGATATTATCCAGCTATTTAACAATGAAAACAATAACTACTCTCAAACCTACAATTTAGATTATAAAAAAAATTTAAATAAAGAGGGACATAGCTTAGAGTTTGAGGTAAATTACAATAGCAATGACGACAAAGAGAATTCAATTTACAACACTCCCGCTACAAATTATATAGTCAACAACGGAACGAATACTTTGATAAATTTGGATTACACAAATCCGCTATCAAAGACGTTAAAAATGGAACTGGGATTGGAAAGCCGAATCGAAAACACGCGAAATAATTTTCAAAAAGACAATTCTTATGATTCGGATTTTGCTTATGACAGAGATATTTATTCGGCTTATGCAACTTTCTCTAAACAATGGGGAAAATGGAGTGCACAAGCTGGAACGCGTTTCGAAAAATACAATGCAAAAGCACTATTCAAAAAAGCAAATGAAAATAATGCAACTTTTGAAGATAATTTGCTTACCCTTTATCCTTCAGGCTTTTTAAATTATTCGCCAAGCGAAAAAAACTCCTTTAATTTGAGTTTTTCAAGACGTGTTGACAGACCAAGCATCAATCAAGTAAACCCAATTCGTGAATGGAGCACACCACAAATTGATTCAGAAGGAAATCCCAATCTTTTTCCGCAATTCACTAATTCATACGAATTAAATTATACCCGAAAAACTAAATTAGGTTCAATAACAACCGGCGTCTTCTACCGAAGAATAAATGACGAAATTTCCAGAACCTTATTCGAAAACCCAACAAATCCTTCAAAATTAATTTTGTCATACGACAACCTAGACGACAACAATGCCTATGGTTTTGAAATTTCGGGAAACCTGCAATTCACAAAATGGCTTAGTTCTAATATTAGTTTTGATTCCTATAGCAAAAAATCAAGAGGAATTGTTGACAATGAATCTGTTGAAGTAAATGTTAGTTCCTTCAACACACGAATCAGCAACACCTTTAAGGCTTCAAAAAATTTAAAATTCCAATTATCAGGAATGTACAGTGGACGTGATTTAGGGCTGCAATTTTTAAGACAACCAATGTGGAAAATAGACTTAGGTTCAAGTCTTACTGTTTTAAAAGGCAACGGAACAATTACCGCAAGATTCAGCGATATTTTTAATACAATGCACTTTGCCTTCGAAACGAGTAAACCAAAAAATCAGGTGGGACAATTCAATTGGGAAAGTCAATCCGCTTACATAGGATTTAATTATCGTTTTGGGGCTGGAAAAAACAAAGCATTGCAGCGTAAAGAGAGAGATAAAAACGAAACCCATGGAGGTGGTGGGTTTTAAATAGTAAGTTTTAATAATTTCAGATTGCAAAAAGAAACCCGAAGTATGCCACTTCGGGTTTTTTGATTTATAAATTTCTAGGAAATAAATATTGTTTATTACCATTTAATAATAACACTTCCCCAAGTAAATCCGCTACCAAAAGCAGCCAAAACCACAGTGTCACCTGATTTTATTTTTCCTTGTTCCCAAGCTTCTGTTAACGCAATCGGAATTGAAGCTGCTGTTGTGTTACCGTATTTTTGGATGTTATTAAAAACCTGATCATCTCTCAATCCAAATTTCTTTTGGATAAATTGGGATATCCTCAAATTCGCCTGATGCGGAATGAGCATATCAATGTCTGAAACTTGCAGATTATTGGCTTGCAAACCTTCATTAATAACTTCGGCAAAGCGAACCACGGCATTTTTAAACACAAATTGGCCGTTCATATACGGAAAATAACTCTCGTCGTCTGGGTCTTTATCTGCTATAATATCTGTAATCCAACGACCTCCCATTCCTGGTGCTTTCACAATAAGTTCTGCGGCGTGTTGCCCTTCTGAGTGCAAATGAGTTGACAAAATTCCTTTAGACAAATCTTCTTCCCTACTCAAAATAGCTGCCCCGGCTCCGTCTCCAAAAATCACTGAAACTCCACGACCGCGATCCGTCATATCCAAACCTGTTGATTGCACTTCGGAACCTATAACGAGAATATTTTTATACATTCCGGTTTTAATATACTGATCCGCAACGGAAAGCCCATATACAAAACCTGAACATTGATTTCTTACGTCTAATGCACCTACAGTTTTTAATCCTAAATCACGTTGTACCAATACTCCCGGGCCAGGAAAATAATAGTCAGGACTCAAGGTGGCAAAAACCACAAAATCGATATCTTCTTTGGCTATTCCGGAACGTTCGATTGCAATTTTTGCCGCTTTTACTCCCATTGTTGTCGTAGTATCTTGACCTCGAATGATATGTCTTCTTTCTTGAATTCCGGTTCGCTCTTGAATCCACTCATCATTTGTGTCCATTATTTTAGACAAATCATCATTAGTTACTATATTATCAGGGACATAATATCCTAATCCTGTTATTTTTGAATGAAACATAATAGTGTTGTTTTAATAAAATTTCGTTTGCAATTTAAGAATACTCTAAAATCAAGTACAATGTAGCACTAATTTTGACAGTGCCAATTTTTTGTTTCAATACTCAGAAAAAATCTTTGTTTCAGACTCGAAAATTCGCATAAAGTAAGTTCCAATATAAAAACTTACTTTTGGCAAATTAGTAATTTCCGTTTTTAATGAAAAAAATAGTTGTTTTCCTATTTTGCATCACTTCAGCCTATGGCCAAATTTCGGGCTGTACAGATTCATTTGCAAAAAACTATAATCCAAAAGCAACTAATAATGATGGAAGTTGCCAATATGCTTCTGCCAAAATCAAACCCGAATCTTCTATAAATTTAAGCGATTCTTTAATCGAAACTTCTGGTCTAATTGCTTTCAACGATTTATTCTGGACACACAATGACGATCACGATACAACTATTTATGGCTTGGATTCCAAAGGAAAAATTCAAACTAAAATCAAACTCGAAAAAGTAAAAAATACCGATTGGGAAGAGATTTCTCAAGACAGTTCTTATATTTATATTGGCGATTTTGGGAATAATTATAAAGGTAATCGGACTGATTTACATATTCTGAGAATCGAAAAAAACTCCTTCTTGTTGCATCAACCCGTAATTGATACTATTTCATTTTCGTATTCTAATCAAACGGATTTTAGTGTTCAAAAGCAAAATACCACCAATTTTGATTGTGAGGCTTTTATAATTTCACAAGACAGTATTTATTTGTTTACAAAGCAATGGCATCAAGAAAAAACAAGCGTTTATATGTTGTCAAAAACGCCCGGAAACCATATCGCAATATTAAAAGAAACAATTGATGTAAAAGGATTAATAACTGGTGCCGCTAAATTAGCTTCAAAAAACGAAATCATTCTTTGTGGATATTCTAAAATACTAAAGCCTTTCTTATTCCTATTGTATGATTATAAAAAAAATAATTTCTCATCAGGAAATAAGCGAAAAATTATTCTTTCTCTCCCTTTCCATCAAATAGAAGGCATTGCCACTGATGACGGAAAGTTTTTTTACCTAACCAATGAATCTTTCATTCGAAAACCGATTATCAATACACCTCAACAAATGCATTCGGTTAATTTAAGTCCCTTTTTGAAACCCTAAATTCAAAAATAGAACTCCTTACAAAATAAACAATTCGCAAATAGTGTTATAATAGTTTACTTTTGCAAAAAAATTAACCTTGTGAATTACTTATCAGTAGAAAATATATCGAAATCTTTTGGAGAGCGCACGCTTTTCAAAGACATTTCGTTCGGGATCAATAAAGACCAAAAAATTGCTTTTATAGCCAAAAATGGTTCGGGTAAAACCACTATAATGAACATCATTAATGGCTTTGACGAACCTGACACTGGACAGGTTGTACTTCGAAAAAGCATCAAAATGGCTTTCTTGTCGCAAGACAATAAATTGCAAGATGAGTTAACGATTGAAGAAAGTATTTTTGCTTCGGATAATGAAACTTTGAAAATAATTGAAGCCTACGAAAAAGCATTGGAAAATCCTGAAGACGAAGAAGCCTACCAAAAAGCTTTCGACGGAATGGACCAACATAATGCTTGGGATTTTGAAACCCAATACAAACAAATCTTGTTCAAATTGAAGTTGGAAGACTTTAAACTGAAAGTAAAAAACCTTTCTGGCGGACAAAAAAAACGTTTGTCACTGGCCATTATTCTGATTAATCGTCCCGACTTGTTGATTCTGGATGAGCCAACGAATCACTTGGATTTAGAGATGATCGAATGGCTCGAAAGTTATTTTGCCAAAGAAAATATCACCTTGTTTATGGTAACGCACGACCGTTTCTTTCTGGAGCGTGTTTGCAACGAAATCATCGAACTCGACAACGGAAAGATATACCAATACAAAGGAAATTATTCATACTATTTAGAGAAAAAAGAAGAGCGCATCGCCTCCGAAAATTCAAGTGTTGACAAAGCCCAAAACTTGTTTGTCAAAGAACTTGAATGGATGCGCCGCCAACCAAAAGCGAGAACGACAAAATCGAAATCGCGTCAGGATGATTTCTACGATATTAAGGAAAAAGCCCAAAGTCGTCGTCGCGAGAATGTGGTCGAACTCGAGATTAATATGGAACGAATGGGAAGTAAGATTATTGAACTTCACAAGATTTCGAAAAAATTTAAAGACCACGTCATTTTAGATAATTTCAATTTTGATTTTCAACGTGGCGAACGCATTGGAATCATAGGAAAAAATGGAACCGGAAAATCGACTTTCCTAAATTTATTGACAGGAACTTTGCCTTTAGATTCTGGAAAAGTAGTCGTTGGCGACACCATCAAAATAGGGTATTATACCCAAAGCGGGATTAACCCAAAACCGGGTCAGCGCGTGATTGATGTCATCAAAGAATATGGCGATTTTATTCCGTTGATGAAAGGCAGATTAATTTCGGCTTCGCAATTGCTGGAGCGTTTTCTTTTTGACTCGAAAAAACAATATGATTTTGTCGAAAAATTGAGCGGTGGCGAATTGAAACGTTTGTATTTGTGTACCGTTTTAATACAAAACCCGAACTTTTTAATTCTGGATGAACCCACGAATGATTTAGACATTGTGACTTTGAATGTTCTCGAAAGTTTCTTGATGGATTATCCGGGCTGTTTGCTTGTAGTGTCGCACGACCGTTACTTTATGGATAAAATTGTCGATAATTTATTTGTTTTTAGAGGACAGGGCGAAATAGAAAATTTCCCCGGAAACTACTCTGATTTTAGGGCTTATGAAGACAGTGCGGATGTTGCCCAAAAAGAAGACAACAAAGCCGATAAAAAAGACTGGAAGCAAAACAATCCTACAGGAAATCTAACTTTTAACGAGCAAAAAGAATATCAAAAAATCGAAAGGGAAATCAAAGATTTAGAAATCGAAAAAACCAAAATAGAACAACTTTTTTCTGACGGAAAAGTAGCTGACGCCAATATTTCTGCCAAAGCAAAAGAACTGGAAAATATCAACAATAAAATTGAAGATCGAGAAGAACGATGGTTTGAATTGAGTGCGAAGATAGAAGGATAGAGACTACTATTTGTCATTTCGACGAAGGAGAAATCACATAACGAGAGCAACTAATGTGATTTCTCCCTCTGGTCGAAATGACAAAGTAATACATATTATTACCAACAACCCCAATACTTTTAGCGGTAACGTTGAAAATGTTGGGGTTTTGGTTTTCTACAAATAAAGACTTTATAAATTAATATGAAAAACACCAAAAATTAGAAAGTTATTACATCCATAAATTAAAAAGTTATACATTAGCAAAAGAACCAAATTGTGATTTTATCACAACTATAATCAAATCGCAAACAATTTAAATGGAAGTCCTAGAAGAAATAATCAAGCTATCAATTGGCGGAACTACAGTTGGAATTATAATTGTTTATTTAGGTAAATTTTTCCTAACTAAAAGTTCTGACTTGCTAATGGAAAACCATAAAAATCAACTTGAAATATCAAAAACTGAACATCAAGTTAGATTTTCAAAGCTTCACTCTGAAAGAGGTGAAATTATAAAGTCAATCTATCTCGACTTATATGAACTTGAAAAAAAATTGGAACATTTAACAACTTTATTTCAAGGTCCAGAATGGAAAACAGACAAAGAACGAGATGATGATGCAAGAGCAAAATATAAAGAAACTTTTGAAAGACTTGAGAATAATCGAATTTATTTTTCAGAAGAATTATGCAATCAAATTTCTTTGGGACTAGAAAATTACAACAATATTATTCAGCTGATGTTTAAAGCTAAAAACAAAGCCCATTATGAATCGGATGGAACTGGATACAGATTTCCTGATGGGCAGGGTTCTCTTGATTTATGGAAGGAAGCTGAAAATAAAACAAAAAATGAAATTAGACAATTAAGATTCGAATTAGCTAATGTTTTTCGTAAATTAATAGGAGTTTAAAAAAACACGATTGCTAATTGGAATTGGAACAGAATACAATTCTGCCTAACTAAATACTAGCTAGCGCGAGCATCTTGCTCGTGCCCATAAAATCAAGCAGTTAATAAAAAATAAATGAATCTAAAAAACACTTTGTCAAAATATGCTGGAAAACCCAACTCTTTATTTAAAAAGATCTTTGTGCTATTTTCATTTGCTTATCTACCATTTTTACTATTGTTTGTAATCTTGGTCAGTTTTGGTCTTATGCCAGTAAATTTCAACGATGTAGATTATTACGGTTTAAAAGGCGTTGTTATTATGATTTGCTTTGCCCCTTTTATGATTGTAATGTTTAGTGGCTTTGCTTACTTGTGGTATATATTTGGAAATTTCGTTTTACAACTCTTTATTAGCCTTTTGCCAGAAAAGAAATAATAATGTTGTTAGATTTCTTACCATTTTAAAATCAATATTAGCATATTTATAAACGACTGATTTTTGGATAAATAAGCAGAACGCTCTAATTTAAACAAATTATTCACGTCTATTCAATGTCTCCCGACTTTGTACACTAGTTATAAACCTTTATTTCTTTCAATTTTCGGATTCCTTTCATACGCTTCCAAGCAATTAAATTTCGTTGTTTGTATAACCACAAACATCCTAAATCCAATAAGAAATAAAACAAACTAATTCCACTGGGTGGGTTGGCACTTTTTAAAAAAGGAAATACGCCATAAGCTATTTTTGGCCAAGCCCAACAACGGTAATGGGTTCCTACAATTTCCAGAAAAGCGACGACTATATACATCGTTAAAAAGAACAAACGTTCTCTTGGTTTGTTTCTTAAGAAGTAGATAACTAGCAAAGACATTACAAAACCAAAGATGTCATTTGCAAAAATTAAAAAAAGTGTGGCATATACTAATACGAAAATGGTAAAGAGTATTTCGAGTTGTTTTCTATGTGTTTTAACTATTGCATCTTTACAAAAATACACTGCAGCAATATACACAATGGCATGTCCCGGAGGAACGTATAAAGGAACATTGCCTAATCGATACGCATACATCCCTAAAGCGATTGAAAATAAATGTTCGCCAAAAAAACCAATAATTACTGCAAATAACATTTGCGATTTAATCCTGGATGGTGATCTATAAAACAATATAGAAAACCCTATTAGCATTACTAATGTGGCTAAATGTTGCGTGTTTTCATAAATGGGCACCATATATTTACTATCCAAAAATAACCCAAAGGCAATAAATAGAAATAAATAACCAATGGTTTTATAGAAAGCTAAAAAAAGTGAAATGGCAATTTTACTATTCATGTGGCGAAAATACATACTATTTATAAAAAATTCAATTCCAATTTATCATTTATGGTAAACACTGAAAATCTTCAATTCATTGTAACTAATGAATTTCTATTAAAAAAGACTCTCTTTCATTTTATTAAAATTTACTCCAAAAAAAATAAGAAGCTTTGCAAAGTTTACCAACTTCAAACCATAACAAATTTTACTATATTTGCCGCTCAAAAAAAAATCCAATGAAATACCTCTTAACTGCCCTACTAGCCTTGACTCTTTTTATTTCTTGTTCTAAAGATAAAGAAGCAAATATTGATTATGTTGCAAAAAATGAACTTGAAATTAAGGACTATATTGCTAAAAACAATTTAACTGCCCAAAGAAGTGATACGGGTTTGTATTATGTGATTACTAATCCCGGAACTGGAACACAACCTACTGCAACATCAAATGTTACCGTAGCCTACAAAGGTTATTTTACAAATGGATCTGTATTCGATCAAAGTGGTTCCGCAGGGATTTCGTTTGGTTTGAACCAAGTAATAAAAGGCTGGACTGAAGGCATTCCACATTTTAAAACTGGTGGTAACGGTATTCTTTTGATACCGTCTCAATTAGGTTATGGCAGTAGTTCAAACGGCCCAATTCCTGGAGGTTCAGTACTTATTTTTGAGGTTAAATTAATTTCAGTAAATTAGAAATTATCTGATTTTGCTCCGCAAAGTCTCCGCCTTTGCGGATGTGGCAGTCAGTCTTTTACTGACAAAAAAATCAAATAGTGCATAATCAAATCGGTTAAAAACCGAAATTCACTACCTCAAAGTCGGAGACTTTGCGGAGCAAAAGCAGATCAGAAACTGGAACTTACTTTTTACCAAGGAATCGGATTATAATCTTTCAAAAACTTCCCGCACCAATGTTTTCCTGTATTAATACCGTCAAACAAAGGATCCATAACACGCGCCGCACCATCAACAATGTCTAATGGCGGTTGAAAATCTTCTTCTTCCTGTTTCCTTTTGGCTAATTCTGCGGGATCTTCATCGGTTACCCAACCCGTATCAACGGCATTCATAAAAATTCCGGCTTTCGCCAAAGTTCCTGAGGAAGTGTGTGTCAACATATTCAAAGCGGCTTTTGCCATATTCGTATGAGGATGGCGATCTTCTTTGAAGAAGCGGTGAAACTTCCCTTCCATTGCCGAAACATTGATGATGTGTTTTTGTCCCGTATGGTCTTTTTTCATTACTTCCGAAAGTCGGTTGCACAATACAAAAGGCGCTACCGAATTCACAAGTTGCACTTCAATCATTTCGGTGGTTTCAATTTGCCCCAAACGCAATCGCCAGCTGTTGGTTTTTCGTAAATCGACTTGCTGCAAATCAGCATCGAGTTCCCCTTCTGGAAAAACTTCATTGACCGCGAGCGCATTATCGAAAGAATACGGAATCTGCGATAATTTGGCGGAAGCCCGCAAACCAATTCCAGGTTCCGGTCCGTGCCAAGTCACCGGCATATTTTCATTCGATGAAAAACCAGTTGTTAGTACTTTTAATTCCTCCAAACAATTGGTATGATCCAATAGTAATTCCTGCGCTTCCTTGGGTAAAGAGCCAATTGGCAGTTCTTCGTTCTCCATCAAATGGGAATAAAACCCGGCTGGTCGTCGCACGGTTTGCGCCGCATTATTGATAAGAATATCCAAACGATGGTATTTTTGTTCGATAAAATTGCAGAAAATTTCCACACTCGGAATATGCCGTAAATCCAATCCGTGAATTTTTAAGCGGTGTCCCCATTCCATAAAATCATCTTCCTTAGAAAATCGCAAAGCCGAATCCACCGGAAAACGAGTCGTGGCAATAACAGTCGCTCCGCCACGCAAAAGCATTAGCGAAATATGATACCCAATTTTTAGGCGTGAACCTGTAATCACAGCAATTTGGCCTTTTACATCGGCAGTTTGAAAACGTTTGGCATAATTAAAATCGCCGCAATCCTTACACATAGTATCGTAAAAGTGGTGCATTTTGGTAAATTCCGTTTTGCAGACATAACACTTCCTGGGAGTTTCAAGTTCTAATTGTTCTTTGAGTCCCAAATCGTGCAAAGCCAATAATTTTGGAGCCACAAAAACGCTTGCTTCACGGGCATATCGAATTCCAGTTTCTTTGCGAGCGGTTCTGTCTTTCTTTTCCTGCTTACGCTTAGCCACAGCTTTTCCGTCCTTTTTCCTTTTGGCTAATTCGTCCCGATTAGGGCGTGCAAATTGTCCAGCAGATTTGATTAAAGCTGTACGTTGTGCTGAAGGGATATCAAATATTTGGTCTGTATCCGAGTTTAATTGTGTCAAAATAGCGATGCATCGGTCAATTTCTTCCGATGCTATGGCGTTCTTATTGTTTATTGCTGATGTCATTAGGTTCTAAAAATCAAGGGGACAAAGATAGTCTTTAAAGTGAGACGCAAATCGTGAAAAGTGATGAATGGATAGTGAAAAGTGAAATATCTAAATTCTAACGATTCACTTCTCACGATTCACTTTTTCGTATCTTCGCACTCCTATTTGCAACTTTTTATGTTATTCCAAATAAAATCTTATATCAAATTCCTTTGGAAATCCAAGAACGAACATGCGGTGCATTCACCTTTTGTGTTTAATTTGGTCACCAAATGTTTTTATGATAAAACGAAGTTTTCTAAATATTCCATTTTAAAAAACTATCGGAATACACTTTTAGAAAACAAAAACACCATTAAAGTAACAGATTTTGGAGCTGGTTCGAAAGTTTTCAAATCCAATACAAGAGAAATATCAAAGATTGCCAAAACCGCTGGAATTACTCTTAAACGAGCAGAATTATTGTACCGAATTACAAATTATTTTCAGCCAGATAGCATTTTAGAAATTGGAACTTCATTGGGATTAGCAACTTCTGCACTAGCTTTTGGAAATCCAAAAGCAAAAATTACAACATTGGAAGGTTGTCCGGAAACGGCAAAAATTGCTAAGGAACAATTGGGAAAATTTGGTTTAACCAATGTAAATTCTGTTGTAACAGAATTCAATAGCTACCTGCAAATCTGCAATCTGAAACCTGAAATCTGCAATCTGATTTACTTTGACGGCAATCATTCAAAAAGCGCCACTTTAGATTATTTCGAACTTTTATTACCAACAATAACTAATGACAGCGTTTGGATTTTTGATGATATTCATTGGTCTCCAAATATGGAAGAAGCTTGGAAAATAATTAAAAGCCATCCAAAAGTTACCGTAACCATAGATACTTTTCAATGGGGAATTATTTTCTTTAGAAAAGAACAGCATAAAGAACATTTTGTAATTCGTGTTTAAAAAAGTAACAGTTTTCAGGTTGTATAAATTATATGTAACATTTTTGAAAAACGGCTACTTATTGTAAATATCATCCGTATTTTTGATTTTTGATATTTTGACTGACCCGAGCAAAGCGAACTGACGAAGTAAAACTGCGACTGAAAACTAAAAACTATGAGCAAGCCACTAATAAAAATAACCAATATCAAGAGAGATTTTGTTCTTGGAAACGAAATCGTTTATGTGCTAAAAGGTATTGATTTAGAAATAAATAAAGGAGAATATGTAGCATTAATGGGACCGTCAGGTTCTGGAAAATCTACATTAATGAATCTTTTGGGTTGTTTGGACACGCCAACTTCCGGAACTTATATTCTCAACGGAAAAGATGTAAGCCAGATGCACGATGACGAATTAGCTGAAATCCGCAATAAAGAAATTGGATTCGTTTTTCAAACATTTAACCTTTTGCCGCGAACAACGGCTCTGGATAATGTGGCTTTACCAATGATTTATGCAGGATATTCCAAGTCAGAAAGAAGAGCTCGAGCCACTAAAGTATTGGAACAAGTAAACTTGGCCGACAGAATGGATCACCAACCCAACCAACTTTCGGGAGGACAAAGACAAAGAGTTGCCATTGCCAGAGCTTTGGTCAATAAACCATCCATCATTCTTGCTGATGAACCTACAGGAAATTTGGACAGTAAAACGTCCGAGGAAATCATGGTTCTTTTAGAGGAAATTCACAAAAACGGAAATACTATAATTGTGGTAACCCACGAAGAGGAAATCGCCGCACACGCAAAGAGAATTATTCGTTTAAGAGATGGAATGATTGAAAGCGACACTACAAAGTAATTTTAGATTCCAGATTTAAGATTTACATTTTGTAATCCAAAATCTGGAATTTAAAATCTAAAATCCTTAAAATGAAAATATATACAAAAACAGGCGATAAAGGAACAACAGCACTTTTTGGCGGAACTCGAGTTCCAAAAGACCATATTCGCATAGAAAGTTACGGAACGGTTGATGAATTAAATTCCTATATTGGACTGATTCGGGATCAGGAAATAAATGAGCATTATAAAAAAATCTTGATTGAAATTCAGGATCGATTGTTCACCGTTGGAGCCATTCTCGCTACGCCTCCAGAAAAAGAAGTAAAAAAAAATGGAGAATTGCGTTTGAAAAATCTAGGGATTACAGAAAGCGATATCGAATTGCTGGAAAACGAAATTGATTCTATGGAAGAAGCGCTTCCGCCAATGACCCATTTTGTTTTGCCAGGAGGACACACCACTGTGTCATATTGTCATATTGCAAGATGTGTTTGCCGCCGTGCAGAACGTATGGCAGTACATTTAGACCATAATGAACCCGTTCCCGAAATCGTAATTATGTACCTAAACCGACTTTCTGACTACCTTTTTGTATTGGCACGAAAGTTGTCAAATGATTTAAATGCCAAGGAAGTAAAATGGATTCCGAGGAAGTAATCAGTTTACATATGGCAGTTTTCAGGTTGCAGATTTTCTGCACTTTAAATAGTTTTTCAGCTTACGAATCTGAAATCTGCAACCTGAAAACCGCAACCTGAAAACACGTTCTTAACTTTAATAAAAAATAAATGATTTTTTACTTGTCTTTTTCAGTAAAAAATTTATTTTTGCACAAAACTAAACAGACAAAAGATGTATTGGACATTAGAACTAGCATCCTATCTTAGTGATGCGCCGTGGCCTGCTAACAAAGACGAACTTATCGATTACGCTATTAGAGCAGGAGCTCCATTAGAAGTAGTAGAAAACCTACAGTCTATAGAAGACGAAGGTGAGATATATGAGTCGATGGAAGAGATTTGGCCAGATTACCCCACTGACGAAGATTATCTTTGGAATGAGGACGAATATTAAAAAAATATCCCAAGAAAAAAGTCTCTAAAGAGGCTTTTTTTTTGGTTAAATTTACACACTTTTATAAAATAGAAATACAAACATATTATGAGTTTCATAAACAACATCCTTAAAGCCTTTGTAGGTGATAAATCTCAAAAAGATGTCAAAGCTTTACAACCTTATCTAGCAAAAATTAAAACTTTTGAAAGTACTCTAGCCGCATTATCGAATGATGAACTCCGAGCCAGAACCACTTTTTTTAAAGAAAAAATAAAACAAGATCGCGCTGATAAAGACGCAAAAATTGCTTCGCTTAAAATAGAAGCAGAAAGTATCGAAGATATCGACAAACGCGAAGATATTTATGTGGCTATTGATGCTTTAGAAAAAGAAGCCTACGAAATTTCGGAAAAAACTTTAATGGATATACTTCCGGAAGCTTTTGCGGTAGTTAAAGAAACAGCTAAAAGATTTAAGGAAAATACTCAAATAGAAGTAACTGCGACAGCTAAAGACCGAGAACTTTCTGCTACGAAAACCTATATTACACTTGACGGAGACAAGGCTTTTTGGTCAAATTCATGGAATGCTGCCGGAAAGCAAATTACCTGGGATATGATTCATTATGATGTCCAACTGATAGGTGGAATGGTTTTGCATGAAGGTAAAATTGCCGAAATGCAAACGGGTGAAGGAAAAACATTGGTGGCAACTTTGCCTCTTTATTTGAATGCTTTGACTGGAAACGGGGTTCATTTAGTAACTGTAAATGACTACTTGGCTAAACGTGACAGCACTTGGAAAGCTCCTCTTTTCGAATTTCACGGTTTGACTGTGGATTGTATCGATAATCACCAACCCAATTCTGAAGGACGTAAAAAAGCATATGATTCTGATATAACTTACGGAACGAACAACGAATTTGGTTTCGATTATTTAAGAGATAATATGGCGCATTCGCCGGAAGATTTGGTGCAACGAAAACACAATTATGCCATTGTCGATGAGGTGGATTCCGTTTTGATAGATGATGCCAGAACTCCATTGATTATTTCAGGACCGGTACCGGAAGGTGACCGTCACGAATTTAATGAATTGAAACCAAAAATCGAAAACTTGGTAAGTCTTCAAAGACAATTAGCGAATGGTTTTCTCGCTGAGGCCAAAAAATTAATCAAGGAAGGTAATACTAAAGATGGTGGCTTTTTATTATTGAGAGCGCACAGAAGTTTGCCAAAAAATAAAGCATTAATTAAATTTTTAAGTGAAGAAGGAATTAAACAATTGCTTCAAAAAACCGAAAACTCCTATATGCAGGACAACAATCGCGAAATGCCAAAAGTGGATGAAGCTTTGTATTTTGTAATTGAAGAAAAAAACAATCAGGTAGAATTGACTGATAACGGTATTAAATTCCTTTCAGGAGATACAGACAGTAATTTCTTTGTTTTACCAGATATTGGAACTGAAATTGCCGCAATCGAAAAGAAAAATTTATCCAAAGATGAAGAGGCTGAGGAAAAAGAAAAATTATTTCAGGACTTTGGTGTAAAAAGCGAACGTATTCATACTTTGACACAACTTCTAAAAGCCTACACACTTTTCGAAAAAGATGTAGAATACGTGATTATGGACAACAAGATTATGATTGTCGATGAGCAAACAGGTCGTATTATGGATGGTCGTCGTTATTCTGACGGTTTACACCAAGCGATTGAAGCGAAAGAAAGCGTGAAAATAGAGGATGCAACCCAAACTTTTGCAACGGTAACACTTCAGAATTATTTCAGAATGTACAGCAAATTAGCAGGAATGACGGGAACTGCCGTTACCGAAGCAGGTGAGTTGTGGGAAATATACAAATTGGATGTAGTAGAAATTCCTACCAACAGAGGGATGGCTAGAATCGACAAAGAAGATTATATCTACAAAACTACTCGTGAAAAATTTAATGCCGTAATCGAAGATGTAACCGAATTATCAAAAGCGGGAAGACCAGTATTAATTGGTACAACATCAGTTGAAATTTCGGAATTATTGAGTCGAATGCTTAAAATGCGTGGTGTTGTTCACAATGTTTTGAATGCAAAAATGCACAAACAAGAAGCACAAATTGTGGAAGAAGCAGGAAAGTCTGGCGTTGTAACCATTGCTACCAATATGGCTGGTCGTGGAACGGATATCAAACTTTCTGCAGAAGTAAAAGCTGCAGGTGGTTTGGCAATTGTTGGTACTGAACGCCACGATTCACGTCGTGTTGACCGTCAGTTGCGTGGTCGTGCCGGTCGTCAGGGAGACCCAGGAAGTTCACAGTTTTATGTTTCGCTTGAAGACAACCTGATGCGTCTATTTGGTTCTGAAAGAGTTGCGAAAGTGATGGACAGAATGGGATTGCAGGAAGGCGAAGTGATCCAACATTCGATGATGACAAAATCTATCGAAAGGGCACAGAAAAAAGTCGAAGAAAACAACTTTGGTGTCCGTAAGCGTTTGTTAGAATATGATGACGTTATGAATGCACAACGTGAAGTGGTTTACAAACGCCGTCGTCACGCCTTGTTTGGAGAACGCCTAAAAGTGGATATCGCCAATATGCTTTATGACACTTGCGATTTAATCGTAACAGAAAATAAAGCGAACAATGATTTCAAAAACTTTGAATTCGAATTGATTCGGTATTTCTCAATCACTTCCCCAATTTCTGAAAATGATTTCAATAAATTAACTGAAATAGAATTGACAGGAAAAGTGTATAAATCAGCTTTGGCATTTTATACTGAAAAAACAGAACGCAGCGCTAGAGAAGCTTTTCCAATTATTCAAAATGTTTATGAAGATAAAAATAACCAATTTGAACGTATTGTTGTTCCGTTTACCGATGGAATAAAATCATTGAATGTGGTTACTGATTTGAAAAAAGCCTACGAATCAAACGGAAATCAACTGATTGCTGATTTTGAGAAAAACATCACTTTAGCAATTGTTGATGAAGCTTGGAAGAAACATTTACGTAAAATGGACGAGTTGAAACAATCGGTTCAATTAGCGGTACACGAACAAAAAGACCCTTTGCTTATCTATAAATTCGAGGCATACAATTTGTTTAACTCGATGTTGAATGGTGTAAATAAAGAAGTAATTTCGTTCTTGTTTAAAGGTGATTTACCGCAACAACAAGCTCCTGCAATTCAAGAAGCTAAACAAGTTAAAGTTAAAGAAAATTACAAAACAAGTAAAGACGAAATTGTAAATAGCGAAAATTTGAACCACGAAGCTGGACAAACACAACAACGTCAGATTACTGAAACCATAGTTCGTGATCAACCTAAAATTAATCGTAACGATACAGTAACGATTCAAAACGTTGCCAATGGTCAAACACAAGAAATGAAATACAAAAAAGCCGAAAGCTTAATCGCAAACGGAACTTGGGTTTTAGTTCATTAATAAAATTCAGTTTGCAGAAAGCAGGTTTCAGTTTGCAGAAAGCAATACTAAAAAATAATTCAGTCCTCGATTACAAAAGTAGTCGAGGATTTTTTTTTAAGTTTAATCCAAAATATATATATTCGCACTTTAAAATAAAAAGCCTGAAAAAGTATTTCTTCATATTGCTATCCTTCATCATATTGCTTCCTAGTTTTGGGAATATGGTGGTATATGTGACATTTAAAATCAATCAGGATGAAATTTCTAAAACCATTTGTGTCCAAAGAAAAGTAGCCAATAACACTTGTAACGGACGTTGTGAACTTCGAAAAAGTTTAAAAAAATTCGGGGATAACGAAAGAAAAATGGATAATAATCTAAAAGAAAAATCAGAGTTTGTTTATATTCAAAATAGCGTTGAAACCAATATCTATACTCCAAAAAATATAGAAAGTAGAACAATTCTTTTTTCTCATTTCACGAAGAAACCCATCTCGGTTTCAAATACCACTTTTCGTCCACCACTAGTATAATTATTTTTTAGTTTTTCCATTTCAACCCATTTGAAGTGTATTTTTTCATTGTGATAAAGACAATGAAGAGACAGCTATTTTAAAATAATTTACAAAATAAAAATGAAAAAAATATTATTACTTATCGTCCTTTTATATTCTACAGCACAAGTTTATAGCCAATGTGCATGTTGTGCTGCTTCCGGTGCTAGCGCATCGTCAAACGATTTCAACAACGGAATATTTACTTTACCAAAAAACCAATGGGTTCTTGAAAGCAATGCGGATTATAGAACCATCAAAAAAGGAGATGCGCCGGAAGACGAGGAAAAACTCCTTAAAAATATGTTCATAAGCTCATTGGGCATTCGTTATGGTATCACTGATAAAATTACCATTTCGGCATTAGTACCTTATGTTTTTTTACATACAAACTACGGAAATGACAACGGACTTGGTGACTTAGATCTTATGGCGACATATAATCTCTACTCAAAAAACGGTTATGGCTTTGCCGTTCAGGCTGGTGTTGAACTTCCTACTGGAATTCAGAAAGACTCTAACTTCGATAATACAGCAGTGATTGTAGGTTCTGGTTCATATGACCCAATGGTGGGAATCCTGTTTTCAAAACATTGGGACAAAATGACTTTAATTGGCAATGCCCTTTATAAATACACGACCAACGGTTTTCAAGGGAATTATTATGGAAGCATCGCAATTCAAAACCTGGCATTGTCCTATAAAATAAAGGCAGGAGGAAGATTACTCGCCATGGATGAAAAAGGGGAAAAAGATATGTCAAATTTTGGTTGGAATCTTTTTGGAGGTTATTATGGTGAATGGCTCGACAAAATTAAGGAAGATGGCATTGTTGATGAAAACTCCGGCTATTATCTAGGATTTGCCAATTTAGGAACTACTATTTCTTATAAAAAATGGAGTTTCCCTTTAACCATTTCAGCACCTATCATTAATAAAATGAACGGATTGCAAAATGACACAGGCTATCGATTTCGCATCGGAATTATAAAATCACTATAATAAAATTACTAGATTGCATTAGAAGATTTTTAATCTTAATTCATTTAAAAATTTAAAAGCTTCATAACAGGAGCAATAGAATTTCAATCCTTAATTACGAAAGTAGTTGAGGATTTTTTTTACATTTGAGATAAATAAAAGCATTACTATGAAAACCATTACACGCACCGTTTGGATTTTATCATTCGTAAGTTTGTTTACTGATATGGCAAGCGAAATGCTGTATCCCATAATGCCAATATATTTGAAAACCATCGGTTTTTCGATCGTGCTGATTGGGATTCTTGAAGGCGTAGCCGAAGCCATTGCGGGATTGAGCAAAGGTTATTTTGGCAAACTTTCGGATAATTCGGGAAAGCGAGTTCCGTTTGTGCGCATTGGCTATACTTTCAGTGCTCTTTCAAAACCAATGATGGCATTTTTTGTTTATCCGCTTTGGATATTCTTTGCACGAACCATAGACCGTTTCGGAAAAGGAATAAGAACTGGAGCAAGAGATGCCATTCTTTCGAATGAAGCCACTCCTGAAACCAAAGGAAAGGTTTTTGGTTTCCATCGTTCTATGGATACTTTGGGCGCGGTTTTTGGACCATCATTGGCCTTGCTTTATCTCTATTTTTATCCGGAAGATTACAAAACCTTATTTTACATTGCCTTTTTTCCGGGACTTTTTGCCATTTTGGCTTCCTTCTTGCTCAAGGACAAAAACAATACACATCCAAAAGAGAACAAGTCCGCCTCCCTTTTGGCTTCCTTCAACTATTGGAAAGACAGTCCAATATTGTACCGCAAAGTCGTGATTGGATTATTGGCTTTTGCCTTGTTTAATAGTTCGGACGTTTTCTTGCTATTGAAAGCCAAACAATCCGGTTTAAGCGACACCTTGGTCATTGGAATTTACATTTTCTACAACTTGATTTATGCTTTGGGTGCTTTCCCGATTGGAATTCTCGCGGACAAAATTGGATTGAAAAAGACGTTCATCATCGGATTGTCACTATTCGCCATCGTGTATTTAGGAATGGGTTCGAGCACGAATGGTTACGTTTTAGTTGGACTTTTTTTACTTTACGGAATTTATGCCGCTGCCACCGAAGGCATTGCCAAAGCCTGGATCAGCAACATCACCGACAAAAAAGACACGGCCACGGCGATAGGAACTTACGCCGGTTTCCAAAGCATTTGCACGATGCTGGCAAGTTCCTTGGCAGGGTTGATTTGGTACCGATTCGGGGCAAGCGAAACTTTTATGGTTACGGGAGTTGCCACGATTTTGATTTTGCTTTATTTTGTGTTTTGGGCGAAGTTGAAAGCTGAGAAATAGTGAGTTTTACAATCTGAATTTGATTATATTAGTAGAATAATAAGACAATCATCATTTTAATCAATCTGATTTTGAGTAGATTTGTGTGATAAAATTATACTTAAAAAGAAGTTATCAAACATTTTGCAAAGAATCTTATAAAAAAGAATTATTTATAATGTACAATAGAAGGCGAACATCAAGAATATTTGGACAGGGAAGAATAACAGATATTTTTCAAAACTCATTAAATACAATAAAATCAATAATAGAAAATGAAAAAGAAGATTATATTCTAAATGTAAATATCACGGATTATATTGAACATTTTGTCTCAAAATACAAACTAGAAATTCCTGAAATACATTTTGAAGAAGTTTATGCAGACAGTTATGAAGATGAAGTACCTGCAGAATATTTCCCATTTAATTATAATGTTTATCAAGGAGAAGTATATAAAAAAGAAATTATACAATTTTTTATCCCTTGCAGTGGAAATGTAAATCTACTAAATTATACTCCTGCTTCAAGATATTTTATTGGTAGCAGTGGCAGTAATTTTGAAGTTAGAAAAGATACAATTGTAACAGAATTTATCAACTTTTCAAATGATGCAGATGAAATAAATAAACAATTCAAAAATGAACAAAATGGAATTCAAAATGATTATAATTCATTAAAAGTTGATATAGAAAATTTCAATAAAATTCTTGAAAGTGAAACTTCATCTTACATTTCACAGAGAAAACATAAATTACTTTCAAAAAATAATCTTTTATCTTCACTTGGTGTCCCATTAAGAAAAAAAGATAACGTTGTTTCAACATTTGCCGTACCAAAACCGCTATTAAGAGAAAAAATTATTGTAAAGCCAATTGTTCACGAAAAAGGATTTAAACCTGAACCAACACTAGACAATGAAAATTATCAAAAAATATTAAAACTTATAAATGATGTCGGAAAAAACTTTGAAAGAATGCCAAGTCTTTTTAAAGGAAAAGGTGAGGAAGATTTAAGAGATCATATTTTAATGACACTTGATCCAAATTTTGAATTTGGAAGTGTAAGCGGAGAAACATTTAATAAAACAGGAAAAACTGATATTCAATTAAGACATGATAGTTCTGTGATTTTTATTGCAGAATGTAAGTTTTGGAGTGGTGAAAAAAACTATTTATCAACAATAGACCAACTACTTGGATATTTAACTTGGAGAGACACTAAATCGTCAGTTATATTGTTTGTAAATCAGAAAGACATAACTGCAATAATAAAAAAAGTAGAAACTGAAACAAGTAAACATTCAAATTATTTAAGTTTCACAAATAAATCTGATGAAAATTGGTTCAATTTTAGTTTTCACATCAATGGAGACAGGAATAGAGAAGTAAAATTAGCTGTTCAACTTTATCATTTACCAAAATAAGATAACGACAAACTAGAAGTGAAACCCACAAATATCAAAAAAGAACAATACAAATGACTCTCCTATTCCAAACCATAAACTGGAGCAATATAGAAAAAACGGAATAAATCAGAGCCTTTTAAGCACTGTGCAGGAAAACTTCAGCTGGAATACTAAAATAATCTTTCAGTTTTTGCGCCATTTTTAAGGTTATCTCTCGTTTGCCGGAAAGAATTGCAGAAACGTGTCCTTTGCTTCCTATTATGGGCTCAAGATCTTTGGCTTTCAACCCCATTTCCTGCATTTTATATTTGATGACTTCCAATGCGTCGAGCTCTGGCAATTCATAATGCTTTTCGTCATAATCTTTTACCAAAACCAATAGTAAATCCAGCTCATCACCCTCTGGCGTGTTTGGTTCTGCGTGAAATATTTCCATCAGTCGAATTGAAGCTTTATTGTAATCTTCCTCGGTTTTTAATACTTTCCAGTTCATAATTCTATTTTTTATCGGTTAAGATTGCGGTATCAAAAGTAACAGTTCCCGCATTAATCTTGTCATATCCCGCGTGGGTTCCAAACCAAATTACATAGCAAGCCGTTTGCGAAAAATTGATGGAAACCACCAGTCGAAAATCATTTCCTTTTATATTAAAAACAACTCTGTTATGATTAATAACGCTTGCGTTTCCATAAACCTTTTTGAGTTCATTAAAATTGCTGAACTCTAATTTTGAAAACTCATTATACCAAATTAATAATGGCGTTTCAGCCATTGGATATTTTTTGATATAAAATAAAATCGTTTTCTTTACAAGGATTTTCATAAGCAAATGTACTTAAAAGTTTTCAATTTGCAAACTAATTGTTGAGTTATTGAATTTAAAAAAAAAAAAAAAACGAGGATGATTCAACAACCTAAACCATTATTTTAAATGACCATTCCTTTCCAAACCATCGACTGGAGCAACATAGAAAAAACGGAACACAAAGGTGAAACCGGAACTTCGTTTTGGCAAACAATGCAATTTGCCGGACTTCGGGTTCGTAAAGTGAAATATTCCGAAGGTTATCTGGCGGATCATTGGTGCCAAAAAGGGCATATTGTGCATTGCTTAGAAGGCGAATTCATCAGCGAACTGGAAAACGGCGAGCGATTCCATCTTTCGAAAGGAATGACATATATTGTTTCTGACGATTTGAGTTCGCACCGTTCCATTGCTACAAAAGGCGTAACTTTGTTAATCATCGACGGTGATTTTTTGAAAATTGACGAAGTATGAAAAATGCCTGAAACCTTTTTCTTATAAAAAATATTCTTTATATTTACTCCATTAAAAACAGAAAAGTTAACCTTTAAATATACCTATTATGGCAAAAAGTCAAGACGCAAAAAAAACCGTAAAAAAAGAACCTCTTAAGACCGCCAAGGAAAAAAAGGAGGAAAAAAGAGAAAAGAAAAACAGCCCTAAAAGGGATTAGTTTGCTTCTCCAGTTCGACCTTCGGTCTCGGGTGCAGGTCACAGATTGCAGGTGGCAGAAAAAAAGCAGTTTAAAAATGATTCATTTCATTTTTATACTGCTTTAATCATTTCTACAAAATTGTCTGATTTCTATGTGCTGAAATCTGCCACCTGAAATCTGATTACATCTTCACCGGAATATTTTCAAGAATTTCCAATACAAATTTCCAGAATTTCTGGGAAGACTTTATAGAAGCTCTCTCGTCTGGTGAATGCGCTCCCTGAATGGTTGGCCCAAAAGAAATCATATCCATATCAGGATAATTTGTTCCCAGAATTCCACATTCTAATCCAGCGTGACAAGCCACCACTTTTGGTTTTTCGTCGTTTTGTTTTTCATAGATTTTGACCAATAAATCCAATATTTCAGATTTTACATTGGGTGTCCAACCCGGATAAGAACCCGTCAAATTTACTTCGCAGCCGCATAATTCAAAAGCGGAACGCAAGGCATTGGCCAAATCAAACTTAGAAGTTTCAACCGAAGAACGCGTTAAACATCCAATAGAAATTTCGCCATCTTTGATGATAACACGCGCTACATTATTCGAAGTTTCCACTAAATCTTCCATATCGGCAGACATTCGGTAAACGCCATTATGCGCTGCATAAATAGAACGAATAATGCCTTCCTGCACGCCTAAATCCATCACTTTTTGGGGCAAATCGCATTTCACGATTTCGATGGTCAGGTTCGGTTCGGTAGTTTTGAATTCGGTTTTGATGTCATTAATAACTTCCTGCATATCGAAAATATAGGCTTCGTCATACATTCCGGCTATGATAACTTTGGCAATACTTTCCCTTGGAATGGCGTTGCGCAAACTTCCACCGTTAATTTCGGAAACCTGAAGTCCAAAATTTTCGAAAGCATCAAACAACAAACGATTCATAATTTTATTGGCATTCCCCAAACCTTTGTGAATATCCATTCCGGAATGTCCGCCATTTAGACCTTTTACAGTGATGGTATAACCCACAGAATCTTCGGGAGTTTCCTCTTCGTGATATTCCCTAGTAGCTGTAACATCAATTCCTCCGGCGCAACCAATGTCGATTTCGTCATCTTCTTCGGTATCCATATTCAAAAGAATTCCACCTCTCAGAATTCCACCTTTTAGATTCAAAGCACCTGTCATTCCCGTTTCTTCGTCTATCGTAAACAAAGCTTCAATCGCTGGATGTTTGATTTCTTTAGATTCTAAAATTGCCATAATCATCGCCACTCCAAGACCATTATCGGCGCCAAGTGTTGTTCCTCGCGCACGCACCCAATCCCCGTCTACATACATATCGATTCCTTGGGTATCGAAATCGAAAACGGTATCAGAATTTTTTTGATGTACCATATCCAAGTGCCCTTGGAGCACTAATGCTTTACGATTTTCCATTCCTGCAGTTGCTGGTTTTCGGATAATTACGTTGCGAATTTCATCTTCAAAAGTTTCTAATCCTAAAGAATTACCGAAGTTTTTCATAAATTCAATAACTCGATCTTCTTTTTTAGAAGGCCGAGGAACTGCGTTTAAATCGGCAAATTTGTTCCAAAGTGCTTTGGGTTCCAGATCTCTTATTTCTTGGCTCATTATATATTTTTTTTAATTATAGTTTAAAATTCGAAAGTTCAAAGTTAGAATAATGTATTTTAAAAGTCATTTATTTTGTGCTAATTTTACAAAAATTCATTTTAAATGCAACGCAAATACATTCTTCCACTATTCCTACTGATCCAGATTCTGGTTTTGCAAATCATTCCGTTTTTTCCCGAGTTTGTGGAACGATTTTACAGCAATGGATTGTATGTGTTTACTTCTAAAATTTCACGGCAAACATTGGGGAAACTTCCGTTTTCTTTTGGAGATATTATCTATGGAATCGTGATTATTTATGTATTGAAATCGATTTGGGACAGCCGAAAATCTTGGCGATTCGAAAAGAGAAACACCGCTTTGAAAATAGTAGGCATACTGTCAGTGATCTATTTCCTTTTCCATTTCTTGTGGGCAATGAATTATTACCGCCAACCGCTATTCGAAAAAATGAAAATAGAAAGGGATTATACGGATGCAGATTTATTGACTTTCACCAAAAAACTAATTGCCAAAACAAACGAAATTCAAAGCCAAATTATGAAAGACGACAGCTCAAAAGTTGTATTTCCCTATTCGCAAGAACAGGTTTTCGAGATGAATTTAAATGGCTATAAAAAGCTTTCCGACCAATATGCTTTCTTTGAATACACGAATCCCAGCATCAAGAAGTCACTTTTTAGTTTGCCTTTGACTTATATGGGTTTTGGCGGATATTTGAATCCGTTTACCAATGAAGCACAAGTAAATTATTTGATGCCAATGTACAATTCACCAACGACCTCTTGCCACGAAATGGCGCACCAAATGGGTTTTGCCAGCGAAAGCGAATGCAATTTCATCGGGTTTCTGGCTTCCGTGAAAAATGATGATTTGTATTTTAAATATTCGGGATACAGTACTGCATTGCGTTATTGTTTGGCCAATTGGCAAGTTCGTGACGAAAAAGTTTTTGAAGAACTACTGAAAACTGTTCATCCCGGAATCCTGGAAAACTACCAGGAAAGCGAGGATTTCTGGAAACAATACGACACTTTTATAGACAAGGGTTTCCATATTTTTTACGACAATTTCCTGAAATTCAATCAACAAAAAGACGGTATGGAAAGTTACAGCAAATTCGTGAATTTGATGGTGAATTATTATAAAGACAAAAAATTATAACAGTAGGAATATGGAAAAAGTGAAAACATATTTTCAGGAGATTGGATTTGAGGGAGAAAGCCTGAACAGAATTTTGGATGCCTTTACCTATCAAGAATTCGAAAAAAATGATTTCGTTGTTGAATATGGAAAAACCAGCAGACATATAGGTTTTATAGAAAGTGGCCTGTTTCAATATTATGTCATAAAAGAGGGGGAAGAAAAAACCACTTATGTGTCGATTACCAATACTTTTTTCGCTTCACTACTAAGTTTTATAAGTGAAAAACCCGCCCTTGAAAACGTAAAGGCATTCACTAAAGGAAGTATTTCACTCATAAGCAAAACGGAACTTAAACAATTAGTGAACGAAGTTCCAGGCTTCAAAGATTTTTATATTGGGCTACTCGAAAGTTCGATTTGCGGCATTGATTCAAGTCGGTTTGACTTAATTGTACTCACGGCAGAGCAACGTTATGCCAAAATGCTGCAAACCGAACCGCATTTGTTACAACAAATACCGCTATTACATCTTGCCTCGATGCTTGGAGTAACGCCACGTCATTTGAGTAGAATTCGCAGTAATATCAAATAATTTGATTTATGGACATTTGTCCAGTTAGTTGTTGTCCCTTCACCCGAATTTTGCATCGTTAATTAAAAACATAAACAATATGCAAAATTTTACAACTATGAAACATTTTACAATTACACTCGCTTTTATTTTTGGATTAAGCAACCACGGATTTTCACAAACTATTGAACCTTCAACTTCTGACTCGAGCCTTCAGGACGAACAGACGCAGCCAAAAAAGGAATGGAAAATTTTTTCTGAACTTGATTTGGGGTTATTAGCATTGACAGGCGGAATTGGCAGTTATTCTGGAGTACGCAAAGGACCACATAGTTTTGAAGTGGGTTATCAAAAATTCAAAAGTCCTGAAGGGTTTGGGGGTACACCAGAAGGATTTGATTTGAAAGTAGATTATATTTATTCTGTACATTATAGCTATTTTTGGAATGGCAAAACCGACAAAGGATTGTATACCCGCATTATGTACCAAAATAAAAAACAAATCGTGACAGAGGAAAGCACGGGCATCTCGGAAAATTTATATTCTGATTTAGTTGGAGTTGAGCTTGGCTATATCTTTCGCATTTACAAGGGATTATATGTAATGCCAAGAATTGGCGCCTTATACTACCTTAAAAGCCCACAAGGGAAAGACAACAATCCGGTTCCTGTTGGGGATAGCTTTTATGACAATGACAGACATAAAACTTGGGATACTTACTTTATTCCGACCGTTTCTATTGGATATTCTTTTCCAATAAACTAAGCTGCAAATTCTTATTGGGAACCAAGATTCAAAAAGGGATAACAAATCGTTATCCTTTTATATTAAACCTCGTCACTCGTAAAAGTGACAAAACTTTTCTTTTTGAACGGGCGAATAATCAATCGGCCTTCACGGTCAAAACGGATGTAGTTGTAAACCCAATTCAAGAAAACCACGGCCTTTTTTTTGAATCCAATGAGGGAGAACAAATGCACGAACATCCAGACAAACCAGGCAAAAACACCACTGAAATGGTAATGCGGCAAATCGACAACAGCCTTGTTGCGACCAATGGTTGCCATTGCACCTTTGTCTTTATACTTGAAAGCTTCCATTGGTTGATTGTCTACTAATCTGGCCAAATTTTCTCCCAGTAATTTTCCTTGTTGCAAGGCCGGTTGCGCCATCATGGGGTGACCTCGCGGATACTCTTCGAGTTCCATCAGCGCAATATCGCCCACGGCAAAAATGGTATCGTAACCCACGACTTGATTGTATTGATTTACCCGGATGCGTTTTACATTTTCAACAAGGGATTTGGCATCAAGACCTGCAACGACAGCACCTTTAACTCCTGCAGTCCAGATTACGGTGGCGGTTTCGAAAGTTAAATCGGAATTGGTGGTAATGGTGCGACCGTCATAATTAGTGACACGGACATTTTTCCAGATTTTTACGCCTAATTTTATCAGGAACTTCTCGGCTTCTTGCGATGATTTCTCGCTCATCGAATCCAAGATTCTGTCGCCTCCTTGAACGAGATTGATTTCCATTTTGGCAATATCGAGATCGGGATAATCTTTTTGGAGGATTTCTTTTTTCATTTCGGCAAGAGCGCCGGCAAGCTCCACGCCTGTTGGTCCACCACCCACGAGTACAAAATTGATTAAACTATTTTTTTCGGTGCTGTCATTCATCAGAACGGCTTGTTCGAAATTCTCTAGAATCAGGCTTCGAATATTGAGCGATTGCGGAATGGTTTTCATCGCCATCGAATTGCGTTCAATTTCTTTGTTGCCAAAATAATTAGTTTTGGAACCTGTAGCAATTACGAGATAATCATAACTTAAATCTCCTATTTCGGTGATTACTTTTTTATTTTCGGTATCAATTTCCTTTACTAAAGTGAGTCGAAAATAGAAATCGTCGAATTCCTGAATGACTTTCCGAATGGGATATGCGATAGAACCGGCTTCGAGACCGCCAGTGGCGACTTGATACAATAAGGGTTGAAATGTATGATAATTGTGTTTGTCCAATAGAACAACCTGCATCTTTTTGTTTCGCAATTGTTTGGCTAATGCAATTCCTGCAAAACCTCCGCCGATAATGACTATTCCGGGATTTTCTGATTTTGGAATGTTCATATTTTTGTCGTTGAATTACAAATATACGAAGTTTAGTTTTAAAGCTTTTCGGGGAAGTTTATAAAGAAAATAAAAGGTTTAGAATAGCCCAGATTACTTCACATAGCTTTTATTTTCATTGGAGTTCAGTGAACTTCGTTTGAAGTGAAAATCCTTTTTTTTACAGACCTATAAGGTTTTAAAAACCTTATAGGCTTAAAAAAAGATTGCAACGAAAAGCGGGACGACTGTATATTAAAAACACGAAACTTTGTGCTCCTGAAAAAAAACACTTAATTTGTAACAAAATATGTCTTTTGTCCACTAACAATACTATGAGCGACAGTTTAGAACAATCATTTGTGAAGCAATTGAAGACCAACCAGAATATAATCCACAAAATTTGTAGGTTGTATACGAATGGTGAGGATGCACACAAGGATTTGTTTCAGGAGATTACTATCCAGTTGTGGAAGGCGTTCCCGAAGTTTCGTGGCGACAGCAAGTTTTCGACTTGGGCGTATCGTGTGGCTTTGAACACGGCGATTACTTTGTACCGGAAAAGTAGCCGAGCCATAAAAACGGTGGATTATGAAAATCATCAATTTTTTATTGGGCAGGAGGATTATAATTATGAAGAAGAAGAACGGCTGAAGCTGATGTACAAAGCGGTATATCAATTAAACGATATTGAAAAAGCTTTGGTTTTTATGTATCTTGAAGACAAGGATTATGCAGAAATATCGGAAACATTGGGAATTACGGAAGTGAATGCAAGGGTTAAAATGAATAGAATTAAAGGGAAATTAAAAAAAATATTAAATCCTTAACATGATTATGGAAGAGCTGGATTTATTGAAAAAAGATTGGCAAAAAAACGCCGCTTTTGAACAGGTTTCAGAAGGCGAAATTTACAAGATGCTGCACATGAAATCATCCTCAATCGTGAAGTGGATTTTTATTATTAGCATTCTGGAGATTTTGCTTTGGACAATGATTAGCGTATTTTTTAATACTGACGATTATTTGAAAAACACTAAATATGAAGAACTAAACGTCTATTTTGAAGGGTTGACGGTTTTAAATTATGCGGTAATATTGGTTTTCATTTATTTGTTTTATAAAAATTATGTTTCCATTTCGACCACCGTATCTACAAAACAGTTGATGAAAGACATTCTTAAAAGCAGAAAAACAGTGCAATGCTATGTTTGGTACAATCTTGGAATGGTTGTTTTGAGTTTAATAATTGGCTTTTTAATTGCTTTTACTTCCAATCCAGAAGTAATGGTTTTGAGAGATAAAATCGCCAGTGACGGAAAGATTATGGTAATCACGATAGGGATTTTGATTTTGACAATTGCTGTGTTTTTGAGTCTTTTTTGGTTATTTTACAAATTGCTTTACGGAATTTTACTCAAAAGATTGTATAGGAATTATAACGAATTAAAGAAAATAGATTTATAAAAAAGAGGCAATTGCCTCTTTTTTATTAATATTCCCATTTTCTTAATTTGTTAAGTTCTTCTGCTTCTTTTAATTCTTGGGCAGGAATCACTTTTAAAAATGATGGATGTTGCTCGATTGCATATTCAATTTTTTCGACAATTTGATCGATGGTATCGTTGTCATAATCAATTTCTAAAGGTGGTTTGATGGTGAATGATTGCAGAATGCCTTTCTTTTTCATACGCAATCCTTTTTTGTCAAACGAACGACGGAATCCATCAATTACTATTGGAACTACGATAGGTCTGTGTTGTTTTATGATATGTGCGGTTCCTTTTCGAACAGGTTTAAATGACTTTGTTGTTCCTTGCGGAAAAGTAATTACCCAGCCATCATTTAATGCGATTTTAATATTTTCAGTGTCGCTAGGATTCACATCGCGCTTTTCGGTAACATCTTTACCGCAAGAACGCCAAGTTCTTTCGACGGTAATAGCTCCAATGTAGGACAAAATTCTTGGCAATAATCCTGCTTGCATAGTTTCTTTAGCAGCTACATAATAAATATTCATCTTGGGTTTCCAGATATATCCAATATTTTTTATGGAATCTTGACGACCACTCAAACTGGCATTAAATACATGAAACATGGCGACCACATCAGCAAAATAAGTTTGATGATTGGATATAAAAAGGACATTTGTATCTGGTAATGCAGGTATTATTTCTGAACCCTCTATTTGCAAACTATTAAACCCTCTATAGCGTCTATGCGTCAAAATTGCAAAAATATGTATCAAAAATCTTTTAATAAAAAGGATGTGTCCAAATGGATTTCTCTTAAATAATCCCATAGAAAATTGTGCTTTGTGTATATTTGGAGGACAAACTTACGAAAACTAATAAATTAAAGCACCTTTTTTAAGACTTCTTTCAATTCACTCAACATCATAGCCGTTGCACCCCAAACTATATGCTCATTAATTTTAAAAGCCGGAATAAGCATATTTTCAGCATAAGAAGTTGAAATTTGTGTACTTACAACTAAATTATCATCCAAAAAAATAGATAATGGCAATTCGATTATTTTCGCAACTTCATTAACATCAGGAATAAAAATAATTTCCTCTCTACAAATTCCCAGATAAGGGTATACCATAAAATTACTGGGTTGAATGTACAAATTAGTAAAAGGCATTATGATTTCAATGCTTTCGGGATGAATTCCAATTTCCTCGTGGGTTTCTCGTAAAGCAGTTTGTTCAAAAGTTTGATCTCCTGATTCATATTTTCCGCCGGGAAAAGCTATTTGGGCAGAATGCACACCTTCATAAGAATTTCGGACAATAAGAACCAAATGTGTTCTTCCATTTTTAGGATAAAACAACATCATCACTGCAGCAATTTTTGGGTTTTTAGTTTCAATTTTAATGTTTTTCATTCCTTCAATTCTTTCTAACGGAGCCATTCTGAAATGTGCTTCAATGCCAGGAAGGGTAACTTCCAAAAATTTAGGAACATATTTTAAAAAATCTTGAAAATCCATAATCAAAGTCTATTTTTGTAAACCAAAATGTATTGAAAATATAAATATAGCGTTTTACAAATTTACCAAAATAAAAACTAACTAATAAAATGTATAGCAAAGAGGAAACTCAAAGATTAAAGCGAGAATTCTGGATTGATTTTGCAGAAAAATATCCTCGAAAATGGGTCTTATATGATACAAAAATCAAGGACTTTTCGTTTAAATTTTATGTTGACAACAAAAAAGCCCAGATTCTAATTGACATTGAGCATCGAAATGATGACAAGCGAAAAATCTATTTTGAAAAACTGGAATCTTTAAGAAGCATTTTGGAAGATGATTTTGTAAAAGACCTTGTTTTTGAGAAAAACTTTGTGCTTGAAAACGGCAAAACCATCAGTCGTATTTGGGTTGAAAAAACCGGAGTAAGTGTCAGCAATAGAAAGTATTGGAATGAAATATTTGACTTTTTCAACGAGAAAATGCATGCCCTCGAAATGTTCTATTTAGAATATGGAGATTACATTCGGGATTTGGAAACTAATACATAAAAACGAAAGGTTTTATGTTTAAACTATGGTTTTGGATACCGTTTCCGAATATTTCTTATTAACTCCTCAAGTCCGTTGAGTTTTAGTTCATAAATGAGCTGTAGTTGCTCTCCCAGTTCTCCTTTTGGAAAACCTTTGTTGGAGTACCAAACCACATAATATTCCGGCAAATCGATAAGATATTTGCCTTCGTATTTGCCAAAAGGCATTTTGGTATGAGCAAGTTTGATGAGTTGTTTTTGGTTTTGATCCAAGTTTAAAAGTTTAAGGTTTTGTCAGCAAACTAAATGGTATTTAATCTTTTATTATTATATTTAAGATTAAAACTCACTTAAATAAGTACTATTTCGTCAGAATGACAGATTTATAGGATTCTAATCTAGAAAAATTAAACACAAGTTTTACAACCAATTAAAACTAATCCTCTTATCAATTTCTCTATTCAAACTCAGAAAAACGGGACAAGTCATTGCAGTTCTTTCAAGAATAGTTTTTGTTTTTTCATCTGTAGCGACATTCATATCAAAAACAATTTCGATAGCGCTGATTCTTCTTGGTTCGGCTTGCATAATTTTGGTTACTTCGGCTGTGGAACCTTTGAAATCAACGTTTAAATCTCGTGCTTTTATTCCCATAACAGTCATCATACAACTGGCCAAAGCATTGGCAACTGTATCTGTTGGCGAAAAAGCCTCACCTTTTCCGTTGTTGTCCAGTGGTGCATCTGAGATGATTTCGCTACCGGATTGCAAATGTATCGACGAGGTTCTTAAATCGCCTAAATAAGTTACTTTTGAGGTCATTGTAGAAGTTATGAGTTATGAGTTATGAGTTATGGTAATGGGTTATGGGTTATGCAACTGATACTAGTCTTAATACTCAATACTTCAGTCTTAATACTTAATTCGCTTCTTTTATGGTTAAATCGGTGTCGTAATACAAGATATAAATCCCTTTATTGGTGTAACCACCGTCTGCTTTTTTGTAATATTCAAACTTGTTGTCCACTTGTTCAGTTGCAATAGAATCAGCGGTTTCCTGATAACTTTTATCTTGCGACAATCGCATCATGGTATCAAAAGTCACATCAAAACCACGAGTGGCATACGTGCTTGGAGAAATTTTGTTGTCCTTTCTATATTCTTTTTCGAAAATTTTAGCTTCAGGAGATTCGTTTTCACGAGTTATGGATGGATACATCAAATTTAGTTTCGTCAGATTTTCAAAATTAATTTCGTCGGTATCCAAAGTTTCGTTAGGTTCTAAAATAACCAACTGCACTTTGTAATTTGCCATAACGCTCATCATAGCTGCCATAGTTGATTTTATCATTCCGGTATTGGCAGTTTCCATAACCACATAATTCGTTTTGTCTTTTACAAATAAACCTTTCAGACTTTCGACAGATACGCTTCCGTTTTCAAGGAGAGATGCAAATTTTACATCCGAATGGTTTTGTTGAATATATTGCCTAACAGATTCTTTTTTCTTATCGACAACCGCAATTATATTTCCACCTTTCAACCTCATAAAATCAAACATAGCATTTTTTAAAGCTTCATTGGTTGGGATTGTTTGGTACAAATTTGGAAATGCATTTCCAATGTCTTTTGACAAAGGAGAAATCACGGGGACATTATTTTTACCTAATAATTCGGCAGTTTTTTCGACATTATTTTGGTAAAAAGGACCAATTATGGCATCAGCCGTTTCCAGATTATTTTCCTGGTTAATACTTAAAATATTCGAAGCGTTTTTAGTTTCTTGGGAATCAAATATTTTAACGTCAACATTAATTCCAAGGCTTCTTGCAGAATCAATAGCCATTAAAGCCCCTGAATAAAAATCCAAAATTATATTCAAAAACTTGTCTTTTTTCAATCGCATTGAAGTAGAATTTACGGTATCGCCTTCAATCTTTGACATATTGAAAGGCAACAATAAAACCAGTTTTTTTCTGTCATTAGAATTGCTGTTTTTCGACAAAGAAGCATATGTTTTTTTAGTTTCTGTTTCTTGTGGAATTGAAGCTGTTGACGGTACTTTTAAAATCATTCCTACTTCAACGGCATTGGCCAAAGCCGGATTCAATTTAACCAATTCGTCTTGTCCCAAACCGGACATTTTTGACAGGCTGTATAAAGTTTCTTTGGGTTTTACCTTGTAGTTTACGTAATTAATAGTCGGAGAAACTTTAGGAGAAATTGGTTTCGGCATTTCTTTTTTAGGTTCCACTGCTGAAACTTTTTCGGTTTTCGGAGCGTTTCCTTTAATTATCAATTTGTATCCAATGGTTAAATTAGGAATCACTTCTGGATTTCTTTTTTCCAATTCTTCGATTGTAATCCCGTATTGCTTTGCAATGGAATATTTCGTTTCTTTTGGAAGTACTTCGTGATAAACTACTTTTTCGGGAGTTGATGCCACAGTTTTCGAACTTGTATTCGATGGAATAATAAGCGTTTGTCCTATTTGCAATCCTAATTTTTCTAATTCAGGATTGGCTTTCTTCAAAGCTTCATCTGAAACATTGTATTTTTTTTCGATGCCAAATAAGGTTTCTTTTGGCTCCACTTTGTGAGTTACCGCTTTTGCAGTTGCTTTTTGCATCCCTGCTTTTTTTGGAATAAGCAAAACGCTATCCGGCTTCAAACCAGCCTGTGCATCCGGATTTAGTTTATAAATATCATAAGGAGTGACATTATATTTTTGGGCAATTTGTGCAACAGTCTCCCCTTTTTCAACCTTATGAGTTGTGTTTTTTTCCTGTGAAAAACCGTTAAAAGAAAAAACCAAAATAGCCAAACAAACCGTTATAAAATATTTCATCCTTTTGATATTGTAAAAAATTAGTTTTTCAAAGATAGCAAAACGGCATCAAATTTTATTCCTAAAATTGATACCGTTTTTTATATAATTCACATTAAATTAATCCTGCAGGAAATGAATAAAAATATGACACTATTTTATTCCCACTCTATTGTTGCTGGCGGTTTTGAGCTTATGTCATAAACTACTCGGTTAACTCCTTTTACTTTATTGATAATGTCATTAGACACTTTCATCAAGAAATCATAAGGCAAATGCACCCAGTCTGCGGTCATTCCGTCTGTAGATTCAACGGCACGAAGCGCTACCACTTTTTCGTAAGTACGCTCATCACCCATTACTCCAACGCTATTCACGGGAAGCAAAATCGCTCCGGCTTGCCAAACTTTATCATACAATCCCCAAGACTTTAATCCGTCGATAAAAACTTTGTCTACGTCTTGCAAGATTTGTACTTTTTCGGGTGTGATATCTCCCAAAATACGAATGGATAATCCTGGACCCGGAAAAGGATGTCTTCCCAACAATTCTGGATCAATACCTAAAGTTGCTCCTACTCTACGCACTTCGTCTTTGAAAAGCATTCGCAAAGGTTCCACAATTTTTAATTTCATGTAATCAGGCAAACCGCCCACATTATGGTGCGATTTTATGGTTGCCGATGGTCCTTTTACCGAAACTGATTCGATAACATCAGGATAAATAGTTCCTTGAGCCAACCATTTTACGTCTTCAATAAGGTGAGATTCATCGTCGAAAACTTCGATAAATACACGCCCGATGATTTTACGTTTGGTTTCAGGATCGCTTACTCCGGCCAGTTCAGACAGAAAACGATCTCCTGAATCAACTCCTTTCACGTTCAATCCCATTCCTTTGTATTGGTCTAAAACCGATTGGAATTCATTCTTGCGAAGCAAACCATTATTTACGAAAATGCAATACAGATTTTTGCCAATGGCTTGGTGCAATAAAACCGCTGCCACAGTAGAATCTACACCACCCGAAAGTCCAAGAACTACTTTGTCGTCTTTTACTTTTTCTTTTAATTCCGCTACCATTTCTTCGACAAAAGCATTTGGCGTGAAGTTTTGGGGAACCTGGGCAATTTTTACCAAGAAATTCTCCAACATTTTGGATCCATCCGTAGAGTGGAAAACTTCAGGATGGTATTGAATGGCATACGTTGTTTCTCCTTCAATTTTGTATGCGGCATATTCAACATCGTGTGTGCTTGCGAGTTTTATTCCATTAGTAGGTAACGCTTTGACACTATCACTATGACTCATCCAGACTTGGCTGTTTTCAGAAACGCCTTCAAAGAAAACTTCGTCCTCTTTAATATACGACAAGTTGGCTCTACCGTATTCTCTTGTGTTAGATGCCGCAACTTCGCCTCCACTAAAATGGGCTAAATATTGTGCTCCGTAACAAACGGCAAGCATTGGTAATTTTCCTCTAATTTGTGATAAATCTGGGTGTGGAGCATCTTCTCCGCGAACAGAAAATGGGCTTCCGCCAAGGATTACTGCTTTATATGATGATAAATCATCCGGAAAATGATTGTAAGGAAAAATTTCGCAGAAAATATTTAATTCGCGAACTCTTCGGGCAATAAGTTGTGTGTATTGCGATCCGAAATCTAAAATAAGTACGTTGTGTTGCATTTTGCAAAAATACTTTATATAATCGGAATTGAAAAATCGAAATTTAGAAAAGTCGTATTATTTTTCTTTGGTAATAATGATAGTGGCTTTAAATCCTGTACCAAGATTCCATTGGCTTGCCGAAATAAGCGTTCCTTTGTCATCATATACTTGAAATTCAGCCGTGTTTGGGCCCAAACGACCTTGATTAAGTGCCTCAAAATCAATCTTGTTAAAACCATCTAAAAGCGTTATCTCGAAGCCTTGAAATTTACTGTCCAGTATAATTCCTGTGACAATCGCTTTATCGTTTAGCAATACTCTTATCTCGTCTCCATCAACTTCTCCATAATCACGATAAGTAACTCTTGCGGTAAGCGATTTAGTTTTGAAACTTCCTAAATCCTGATTTCTTCTATAGACGATTTGATCTTCATTATCTGCCTTTTTATTCAATCTATTAGCAACTAAATCACCAGGATTAACAAATTTATTTGTTGGAGTCATCGAAAAATGATTCTCGGCTGTACCAATTTCAAATGAATTATCAGTTTTAGGTTTTGTGTTAAGAATATTGGTGTTTTTAAACACATTAGGAGAAACAATTTTAGGCAAATCTGTTGGTGGCGGCAAGGTTTCTTTTTTAGGCTTAGGCTTAGTATTTAGCGGCGGAATTGCTTTAAATTTAGTGTTGAATTCACTCTGCCCAAAGCTTTTTGAAGCAAACCCAATTATAAAAATTAAAAGAAAAAACTGTTTCATAAGTGTTGACTACTGATAAATCAATATTTGAAAAGTCCAAAAATAATAGAAATCTATAATCAAAAGTCACAAAAATAACATAAAATAATTTTCTCTGCCATATTTATCGAATTGGGAAATTGAACTTTAAAAACATCCGTTTTTTATTCTTTCATAAGGATAATTGTTGCCTTATAACCGGTTCCCACATTCCATTGGCTTGCCGAAATTGCGATTCCTTTATCATCATAAACCTGAAATTCTGCCGTGTTTGGAGAAGCGAAACCTTCGTTCAAGGCTTCAAAATCAATCTTGTTAATTCCATCTACTAATGCTATTTTAAATCCTTTAAACTCGCCATCCAATGCAATTTCGGGTTCAATTATTTTATCGTTTAAATAGACTCTTATCTTGTCGCCATCTACAAAAGCAGCATCCCGATACCGAATTGTTGACGTAAATGATTTGGTTTTGAAACTTCCTAAAAATTGGTTTCTTCTGTAAAAAATCCCTTTCGTATTGGCCTCTTTTTTGTAAAGATTACTATTCAAAAAAATATCTTCCGGATTAACAAAATCGCTTACAGGTGCTTTTACAACCTCTGGCGGTGTGATTTTTGGCGATATTACCTTTGGAGGAATTACTTCCTTTATTTTCGAGTTCTTGGCTGGAATTGGTTTAAATTTGGTTTTGAATTCCTCCTGCCCATAACCATTCAAAGACAAGCTTATTACTATAACAAAAAACAATATTTTTTTCATAACATACACAATTAGTAGATAAGGGAATCTATCCTTTATAACACTCAATTATTGAATTTATTACATTTTAATCTCTTTAGGTTTAATTCCTCGAAGCTCTGCTTCGATTTTTTTGCCACAGATTCACAGATTAAAAAAGATTTTTGAAAATCTGTGAATCTGCGGTATTATTTCGCTAATACCTCTCAGAGGTAGTTTATTGAATGAGCCCTTTTGAAATTCATTCACGGAATTGAACTTTTTAGTTTCAAATCAGGGTTTTTTATTTCTCTATTTTTTTATAAATTGCAAAAATTAAACCAGAATTGGATTTATACTTCAAAACATTAAAAATCAACACAACAACAAAAAAAAATGAAAAGAGAAAACATCTTGACTGGATCACCTTGGGAAGACAAAATGGGCTATTGCCGTGCGGTTCGTATTGGAAACGTCATTGAAGTATCAGGAACAGTGGCGATTGTGGATGACGAAAAAGTAAAAGCCGATGATGCTTATGCGCAAACGCTAAACATTCTCGAAAGAATAGAAAAAGTACTCGAAGACCTGAATGTGGGAATGAAAGACGTGATTCGCACTCGAATATTCACTACTGACATTAAAAGTTTTGAAGATGTTGCCCGAGCACACTCCACCTTTTTTAAAGATATAAAACCCGCAACTGGTTTTTATGAAGTGAGTAAATTAGTCGCTCCGGAATACTTGGTAGAAATAGAATTTACGGCTATCGCTACTGAATAATTCACTTCAATTTTTACACCTGACAGGTTTTAAAAAACTGTCAGGTGTAAAAAAATAAATCCAATTATGAACTCAAAAAACGCCTTTCTTTTCACCTTCAAATGGATTCTCATTTGTGTTTTGATAGGCGTTTTTTCGGGTTCAGTTTCGGCATTTTTTTTAGTGTCTTTAGAATGGGTTACACCATTTAGGGAACATAATATTTGGATTATCTGGCTTTTGCCAATGGGCGGTCTTGCCATTGGATTACTGTATCATTATTACGGAAAAGAGGTCGTAAAAGGCAATAATATATTGCTGGAAGAATACGAAAAACCTCAGAAAACCATTCCGCTAAAAATGGCTCCGATGGTTTTAATTGGAACCTTAATAACGCATCTTTTTGGAGGTTCTGCCGGTCGCGAAGGAACGGCTGTCCAAATGGGCGGTGCAATCGCCGACCAACTCAAAAATGTTTTCAATCTCAATAATTCTGATAGAAAGACACTAATAATCCTGGGAATCAGTGCTGGGTTTACTTCTGTTTTTGGAACACCATTAGCCGGAGCATTGTTTGCTTTGGAGGTTTTATACTTTAGCAAAATCAGTTTTAAAAGTGTTATTTTTTCATTTCTGGTGGCTTATGTTGCATATTTCACAGTGGAGTTTTGGCAAGTAAAACATACCCATTACCATATTCCCATTGTTCCCCAAATGACGATAATTAATTTTGGTTGGATTATTATTATTGGCATTTTATTTGGATTGACTTCAATGTTGTTTTCCAGAACCACTCATTTTTGGGGGCGATTATTTTCGAAAACCATTCAATACGCTCCGCTTCGTCCGTTTGTTGGCGGAATCATTTTGGCTGTCGCCATTTACTTTATTGGAACCACAAAATACATTGGTTTGGGAATCCCGACCATTGTTGAATCTTTCTCCACTCAAAATGCTTCCTATGATTTTCTTCTCAAAATATTGTTTACCGGTTTCACGCTTGGTGCCGGATTCAAAGGTGGCGAAGTAACGCCGCTGTTCTTCATTGGCGCCACATTAGGAAGTGCTTTATCAATTTATGTTCCCTTGCCCATTGCCCTTTTAGCCGGAATGGGATTTGTGGCCGTTTTTTCGGGAGCAACCCACACTCCTATTGCGTGTACAATTATGGGTATGGAACTTTTTGGGATAGAAAGCGGCGTGTTTATTGGCATCGCCTGCGTGGTTGCTTATTTTTCTTCGGGTTCCATTGGGATTTATCATTCGCAGATTGTAAAAGGTGCAAAACACCGTTTGTATCAGCGAATTAAAAGACAAAATCTAGAAGATTTCTAGTATTGAAGTGATTTAAACTTTTTCAATTGGCTGCAAAATGGTTCTTTTGCCCCATATTTTATCTTTTTCTTACTCCGTAGCTCTGTGCTATGCAGTTCATAAAAGCTTAAATCTGGAACAAAAGTCCCGATTTTTCGCTTCAATCAAAAAAGGTTAAATCACCTCATTGTAAAAGTTTGTTAAAAATAGATTTGATATAAAGATTACACTAAAAAAATGTAAATTCGCAAACTATGAAAGAACAAGATATTCAAGCGATACAGCAGTTGTTATCAACACCAAAAAAAATTGCCATTATTCCGCATCGAAGCCCAGACGGTGATGCTATGGGTTCCACCCTTGGATTGTATCACTTTTTATTAAAAAACAATCACCATCCCGTTGTGGTTTCTCCGAATGAATTTCCGGATTTTTTGGCTTGGATTCCGGGTTCAGAAACCGTTAAAATATTCGAAAAAGACAAAAAAAACAGCACCAAAATACTCGAAGAAGCTGAACTTATTTTTACCCTTGATTTCAATGCCCTTCACCGCGTAGGCGAAATGGAAAATGTGCTTAACAAACTCAAAGCGCCTTTCGTAATGATTGATCATCATCAATCGCCCGATGATTATGCAGCTGTTACTTATTCGGATACCGCTTTTGGTTCCACCTGCGAAATGTTGCATAATTTCATTTGTTTCCTTGGAAAAAAATCAGACATTGACAAAACCATTGGAACCTGCATTTACACCGGAATTCTTACCGATTCAGGTTCGTTTCGTTTCCCAAAAACAACGGGAACAACCCACAGAATCATTGCTGATTTAATAGATTTAGGTGTTGAAAACACGGAGATTCCAATGCTGCTTTACGACAACAGTTCTTATGGACGATTGCAATTGCTGGGAAGAGCGCTTCAAAACATGAAGGTGATTACCGATCATAAAACGGCCTACACGACTTTGACACAGGAAGAATTGGATCTATTTGATCACATCAAAGGAGATACTGAAGGCATTGTAAATTATGGATTAAGTATAAAAGGAATCGTTTTTACAGCAATTTTCATCGAAAATGCAGAAGAAAAAATCATCAAGATTTCGTTCCGCTCGCAAGGTGATTTTGATGTCAATCAATTTGCCCGTGAGTATTTCAATGGCGGCGGTCATCGCAATGCTGCCGGAGGAAAATCGGAATTGACGATGGAAGAAACCGTTAAGAAATTTGAAGATTTGGTAACCAAATTAAAAATATAAAGCGCTATGAAATATTGCAAACTTATTCTTTTTGTATTCTTGGTCACTATTTTGGTAACCAGTTGTAAACAACATCAGGAAGCCAGAAGACCAATTTCTCAAAAATCGGGAACTTTTATGAAAAAATCGATTGAAAGAAACAAGAAGTTAAATGCTGGCGAAGAAGGTCAAATTGACTCCTTAATTAAAAGCAATCCTAAAGTAAAATATTTCGCTTCGACTAAAGGATATTGGTACACTTATGTAATTCAAAATACCTTGGACACCATAACTCCAAAAAAAGGAGATGTCGCCTTTTTTGATTATGAGGTAAAAGATTTAAAGGGAAACGTAATTTATTCTGAACTCGAATTAAGACCTCAAACTTATGCTGTTGATAAGCAAAATATAATGACGGGATTGAGAGAGGGTATCAAATTGATGCATAAAAACGAGAAAGTAATTTTTCTTTTTCCCTCGCATATTGCTTATGGATATCACGGTGATGACAAAAAAATTGGTACCAACCAACCATTAATATGTACTGTAACACTCCATAATTTCATATCGGAAACAGCATTTAAAAAAGAAGTTCAACTAAAAGCAACAACCCCTGAAAAACAGGACACGAGCAATATTGAACCCGCAAAGCAAACTAAACCCGTAAATAAATCCAAAGACACTATAACAAATTAAAATTCATATGAAAAAAAGTATTCTATTAGCATTCGTACTAATCGCCTCATTGTATTCATGTAAAGATGAAAAAAATAATCTTCCTGATGGGTTGTATGCCCAAATTGAAACCAATAAAGGAACAATAATTGTCCAATTGAATTATGAAAAAGCACCAATCACAGTAGCAAACTTTGTGACTTTGGCTGAAGGAAAAAACGAATTTATAACCAATGAAAACCTTAAAAAGAAACCCTTTTATGATGGACTGAAATTTCACAGAGTCATTAAGGACTTTATGATTCAAGGCGGCGATCCTTTAGGAACGGGTTCTGGTGATGCCGGCTATAAATTCAAGGATGAAATTTCAGACTTGAAATTTGACAAAGGCGGTGTTTTGGCAATGGCCAATAATGGCCCGACAACTAACAGTAGCCAATTTTTTATTACTCATCTAGAAACCCCTTGGCTTGAAGGAAAACACACTATTTTTGGTCAAGTAGTCGAAAAAGGGATGGATGTGGTAAATAAAATTGAGCAAGGAGATTATATGGTTAAGGTAACTATTATCAGAAATGGAGAAGCCGCTAAAAAGTTTGATGCCGTGAAAACATTTCGGGATTATTTTTCTGTAGAAGCCGAAAATCAAAAGAATAAATTGGCTATTGAAGCCGCTGCAAATGCAAAATACAAAGCAGTTTTTGACCAAAAAGCTGCGTATTTTACCGCTTTAAAATCCAAATCAATACAAACTCCAACAGGATTACAATATGTCATAACTAAGAAAGCTGGAGGCAAAAAACCTGCAAATGGGGCTAATGTCTACATTCATTATGCCGGTTTCCTGGAAAATGGAAGCTTATTTGATTCCAGTATTGAAGATGTTTCAAAAACTTTTGGAAAATATGATGCCAACAGAGCTGCGCAAAACGGATACCAACCTATTCCATTTCAGGCGGGACGAAAAGACGGAATGATTCCAGGTTTTATCGAAGGATTGGAAAAATTATCTTTTGGTGACAAAGCAGTAATCTTTATCCCTTCAAAATTGGGTTATGGAGAAGCTGGAGCGGGGGGAGTAATTCCGCCAAATGCCAATATTATTTTCGAAATTGAATTATTAGAAAAAATGCCTCAATAATTATTAACCACTAAAAAAGTCAGACCTTAAAATTATTAAAAATGAAATCTAAAATCCTATTATTATTATTGTTTTTGGGAATGTTGAACATTCAGGCCCAAACTGCAAAAAAACCAGTTGCAACAACAAAGAAACCAACCACAACTGCTAAACCAACTGCTAAAACCCCAGTGGCAATCGAAGGAATTTTTGCCACAATTTCTACAAATAAAGGAAATATTGTCGTGCAATTAGAATACAAAAAAGCACCTGTAACCGTTGCAAACTTCATCGCTTTGGCAGAAGGAAAAAATACTTTTGTAACCAATGAAAAACTAAAAGGAAAACCTTTTTATGATGGTTTAAAATTTCACAGAGTAATCAAAGATTTTATGATTCAAGGCGGTGATCCATCAGGGAATGGCTCTGGCGGCCCGGGTTATGCTTTTAAAGATGAATTTACGGATTTAAAATTCGAAAAAGGTGGCGTTTTGGCAATGGCAAATTCTGGCCCTACAACTAACGGAAGCCAATTTTTCATTACACACAAAGATACACCTTGGTTAAACGGAAAACACACTATTTTTGGCCACGTAACACAAGGAATGGAAATAGTCAACCTGATTGCTCAAAACGATGTAATATTGAAAGTCACAATTACCAGAAAAGGAACTTTGGCAAAAGCATTTGATGCCCCAAAAGTATTCTCGGATTATTATTCCAATAAAGCTGAAGACGCCAAAAAACAAGCAGTAATTGATGCCGAAAACCAGAAAAAGCAAGCAGAAATTCAGGCTGAAGCCAAAAAGGTTTATCTGGAAAAATACGGTAGCATTATCGCTGCAAAAGCATCTTATATTGCCGAAAATAAAGCCACTGGAACTAAAACTTCTTCCGGTTTAATCTATAAAATTACACAAAAAGGAACTGGCGTAAAACCAGCAGACGGAACTATTTTTAACTTTAATTATGCAGGTTATTTTGAAGACGGAACTTTGTTTGACAGCAGTTACGAGGACGTTTGTAAAACTTATGGAAAGTACGATGCTAACAGGGCAGCCCAAAACGGATATCGAGCATTTCCTTTTGAAGCAGGAAAAAAAGACGGTATGATTCCTGGATTTCTTGAAGGATTGAACCTGATGTCCTATGGAGATAAAGCCATAATCATCATTCCGTCGAATCTAGCCTATGGCGAAAAAGGAGCTGGTGGAGTTATCCCACCGAATGCAAATCTTATATTTGAGATTGAAATGATAGAAAACAAAGTGGAGCCTAAATAATAAAACCGATTTTATTTCGGCTTTTTCTAAGACTGAATAATATAAAGAAACCCGACAAGATTCAAAACTTGTCGGGTTTCTTGTTATTTATGCTTATATTTGAGAATATGTTTGCTCATAATCAATTAGATACCTTTTTTTATGCAAACTCAACCAACAGCTACTTTTTGGCAATTTGACACCAATTATTGGTTCCAAAAACTGGGCAGTTCTCACAAAGGACTTTCCCAAATTGATGTCAATAAAATCCTTGCCCAAACCAACCATTACAAGAAAAAAAAGTCCATTTTTATAAAAGAAGGATTTCTTTTTATCAGTCAGTTCAAAAGTCCTTTGATGCTTTTGCTTATTGGCGCGGTCATTTTATCGGCATTTCTGGGTGACACTTCTGATGTGTTTATTATTCTCTTTATCGTTTTATCTACCGGTTTACTTAGTTTTTTTCAGGAAAGAAATGCGGGTCGAATTGTTGAAAAATTGCAATCCATAATTGCCCTAAAAAGTAAAGTAATAAGAGAAGGAATAGAAAAAGAAATTATTTCTTCTGAAATTGTATCTGGCGATATCCTATTATTGAAAGCCGGAGATATGCTTCCCGCGGATTGCCTTATTATAGAATCTAATGAATTGCACGCCAACGAAGCCAGCCTGACAGGAGAATCCTATCCAACGGCAAAAGCGGCAGGAATTCTTGTCGAGAATACTGAACTGGTCAAAAGAACCAATTGTCTCTGGGAAGGAACAAACATTGTCAGTGGCTCAGCAAAAGTCCTGGTTATCAACACGGGTAACGAAACCATTTTTGGTAATATTGCCAAAAGCGCAGCCACGGTGGTAGAAACTACGTTTGAAAAAGGAATTAAAGACTTTGGTTTTTTCTTGATGAAAATAACCTTGGTACTTTCGCTTTTTATCTTGGTAGTCAATTTACTGAATCACAAAAGTGTTATTGAATCCGCGCTGTTTGCCTTGGCTTTAGCCGTAGGAATGGCACCTGAATTGCTTCCGGCAATTACCACCATTGCAATGAGTGCCGGAGCAAAACGAATGTTGAGCAAAAAAGTAATCGTAAAGAAACTGGCTTCCATTCAAAACTTGGGAGAAATAAATCTTTTGTGTACGGACAAAACCGGCACCATTACCGAAGGTTCAATTAAAGTTGCCGGAACCGTGGATGGTTTGGGTATCGAAAGTGAATTTGTCAAAGAACTGGCGTATTGGAATGCCAATTTTGAAACCGGTTATGCTAATCCTATAGACGATGCACTGAAACAATTGGCATTGGTAACCAAAATAAAACCCACGAAATTCGGAGAGATTCCCTATGATTTCATTCGGAAACGGCTGAGTATTACCGTGAGTACTAATGAGGATAAAATATTGATAACCAAAGGTGCTTTTGCCCAAATCATTTCTATTTGTTCCTTCATCAGATTGGGAAATGGCGACATCGAAAACATCGAATCACATCAAGCGGCAATCGAGAAAAAATTCGAACAATTTGGCATCGACGGATTGCGGGCAATTGGGGTTTGTTACAAGAAAATTATTGCTAATTCCATTACAAAAGAAGACGAAACCAATATGATTTTTGGAGGTTTTATATTGCTCGAAGATCCCATAAAAGAAGGAATTGACCAAACCATCGAGGAACTGTTAAAACTGCAGGTGCATTTAAAAATAATATCCGGCGACAATAAAAATGTGGCCAAATCCATAGCGTTAAAAATTGGAATCAAAAATCCTGTGGTAATGACTGGTCAAGAAATTTTTAATGTAAGTCCCGAAGCATTGAAACATTTAGTTCGAAAAGTACACATTTTTGCCGAAGTCGAACCCCAGCAAAAAGAACACATCATACAAGCCTTGCGAAAAACATACTCCGTGGGGTATATGGGTGACGGCATTAACGATGTTTCGGCAATAAGTGCCGCCGATGTTGGGATTTCAGTAGAAAATGCGGTTGATGTTGCCCGCGAAGCCGCTGACTTTGTACTGATGCAAAAAGACTTGATGGTCATTATTGATGGCATTAAAGAAGGACGAAAAACGTTTGCTAATACACTGAAATATATCTTTATTAACACCGGTTCAACCTTCGGGAATATGTTTAGCGTAGCCATTGCTTCCTTAATATTGCCGTTTCTACCGATGCTGCCAAAGCAAATTTTGCTAATGAATTTCATCACCAGTTTTCCTTATCTCACTATCGCCTCTGACAACGTAGACCAAGAACAACTGGATAAACCCGGAAAATGGAATTTAAAATCCATCCGAACTTTTATGGTAATTTTCGGGATTCACAGTTCTGTTTTTGATGTGATTACCTTTCTGACCCTTTATTATGTCTTAAAAGTAAAAGAATCCGATTTTAGAACAGGCTGGTTTGTAGAATCTATCCTGACCGAATTATTTATTCTGTTTATCATTCGCACCCACAAAAATTTCTTCAAAAGCAAACCCGGAAAATACCTGTTTATTTTGAGCATTATCGGGTTGATAGTAACCCTTTCTCTGCCCTATATGCCCTTTGCAGGCCAAGTGGGATTGTCACCGCTGCCCTTGCTGAATTTGGGAATAATGATAACCATTGTTCTTGCCTACATCATTACTGCTGACTTACTAAAAGTCTGGTTTTTTAAAACATATAGAAGTAGGTGATTCCTAATAAAGAGTAGTTGTTACAACTAATTTTGTCATTTCGACCATAAGACTCAAGCGATAGCGAACAGGCGAAGCAAATCGCATTAGTTGCTCCTATGGTCGAAATGACAAATAAATACTATTATATTCCCGTTTACAAAAAACCAAATACCATAAAAAAACCGACAGATTTAAAAAACTTATATGGTTAATTGTATTATTTCTTTCCAAATTTCCAATCAAATTCATCCTTGGCATTGATGATGGCGCCAATTTCAAATTTTACCACTTCATCAAATTCCGTCTGCAGGATAAACCAATTATCCTCGTTGAAATAGTTTTCGAAAGTGTCGAAATCTTCTTGGGTGAACTTGGTAATTACTTTGGCAGCCAATTCCTTTTTGACTTCGCTGATTTGTTTACCAATGATTTTGTTACCAAATAACTCCAAGTCTGAACTCGAAGCCACGATGTAACCCAATTTGAATTCCTCGTCTTTATAGAAAGTCAACCGCATTTTAAGTTTGTTGTAGGCAAAAATAACGTTATCGTCTTCGTCCTTGTAATTTCGGTTAGGTTTTCCGTATATAGCGGTAACATCCTTTTGTTTCATTCCGAAAAGGAGCTTGTCGATTCCGTTTTTTGGATTTATTTTCATATTCAATTATTTACTGCAAAGTTCGCAAAGTTTTTCGCAAAGTTGGTCATATTCTATAAACAAAGAGTGAGCTAATACTAAAACTCAAATGGTGCTCGTACAATATCATCAAATTAAGCAAAAAAAAGTCCCGACTTTGTCATTTTGACGAAGGAAACCCGAGAGCTCTGCTCGAATAGGCGAAGTAAATCACATAACGGGAGCAATAGATTTGATTTCTCCTTCGTCGAAATGACAAAAAAACCTTATTGGACTCGCCTGCGATGAGCACCCACTTAAATCAATAATCAAATCGTAGCATTTACAATGCGCCCCCCCTATTATCGAATCCTTTTATAAGTCAATTTGTTCAAGGTACTTTTCAAATATCTTGAGGGTTTGTATATTATTTTTGCTCCTTTAATGCTAGATTTTCCCAAATCATCTGGAGAATCTGCGGGCAAACCTTGCAAAGTGATTTGAAAAGTCCCCAAATCCTCAATCTTTACGATATGTCCCTCGGACAACGAATCGCCAATAGCTTGTGTCAAGGCAACAATAACGGCATAGCAATCAGCGCGACTAACTGTCGATTGCGAAGCCACAATGAAAGCCAATCGATTTAGATTGACTTCGCCTGTGTTTACAGCACAAGGATAATATTTTGTTACTGGTGGCGATGCCATAATATTTTTTTTAGGCACCATTTTGAAAGATATAGCCATACCATAAAAGTGTTTAGGTTATTAAAATTATTTCATAAATATAAAGATATTAATAAATATATAGAAAATTATTAATTTCTATATATTTTTTTAATTAAAGATATATAGAAATTTATTAAAAAATATATAGTAATTTAAAAAAAATAGACATATTTTGAAACCTTAAGCTTATAGTTTTAAAAATTTAGACCAATAAAAGCAAAGACAAGCCAATTAGAAACACTTTTACATTGCCAATATGACTGATTTTTAAAACTAAGGCTATTTTCTTTACATTAGCAAAACCAAAACACTGATTATGAACTGGAATTCCAAAATCATCACACACCGAGGCAGCAAGCGAATTGCGGTCTATTTCGAAAAGAATGCCGAATTAATCACTCGAATAAAAAAACTCGAAGGCTCGCGCTGGAGTCAAACTTTGGGGGTTTGGCACCTTCCAGACACGGAGGAAAACCGAATTCGGTTCAAGCTTACACCCCTATCACACACCATTCCTTCCAGTGAAGGCATAACCCAAATAGAAAAATTCAAACAATACTTGCGTTCCAAACGGTATAGCGAAAACACGATAATGACCTATAGTGAAGCTTTGAAGTCATTTTTAGTGTTTTATCGCGAAAAACCAATTGCCAATATCACTAACGAAGATGTGATTGTGTATAACAACGAGTATATTTTGAAAAACAATCTTTCGGCTTCGTATCAAAACCAGATCATTAACTCTATAAAATTATTCTTCAAAATCATTAAAGATTCAAAAATTGTAATTGCAGACCTTCACCGTCCCAAAAATGCAAAAAACTTACCAAACGTTTTGAGCAAAGAAGAAACGTTTAGGCTGATTGATTTAACCACTAATTTAAAACACAAAACCTTGTTAGCTTTAATATATTCAGCTGGTCTCCGCATTAGCGAAGCTATAGACATGAAAATTACCGATATCGATAGTCAAAGAATGCTCATTCATGTTAAAAATGCAAAAGGTAAAAAGGATCGATACACATTATTATCAAATAAAGTTTTGGGGCTGCTCAAAGAATATTATACTATTTACAAACCCAAAACATTCTTGTTTGAAGGACAATACGGAGGGCAATACAGCAGCAGAAGTGCGCAATCTGTATTACATCAATCTGCAAAAAAAGCTGGAATCACAAAACAAATTAGTTTACATACGCTTCGCCATAGTTTTGCCACACATTTATTAGAAAACGGAACTGATTTGCGCTACATTCAAGACTTATTGGGTCACAGTAGCCCCAAGACAACAATGATATATACCCACGTAAGCAGTACTTCTTTAAAAAACATAAAAAATCCTTTTGATATGTAAGATTTTTATTTAAATTTGTAGAGTATAAATTAAAAATTATACGCATAAAAAAAGAAAAGAACTTGCGCATAACATACCCAAATGGAATAAAAAAGGTAATTTTATGCGCCTATAAGATAGTTATAGGATATGCTAGGACGACCACCAAAACATGAAATCATGCATAAAATGAAAAATAGAATGAAACAAACAATTAAGCTTTTAGGACTATTCCTAATGTTGACAGTTAGCCAAATTTCTTACGGACAAAAACAAGAGAAGATTTACTACGACAAAAATTGGAAAGTTACTACTGAATCAAAAGCTTCTTACTACAGAACTACAGCCTTTGATGTGAACGGTAAACCAGTTGGCATAACCAAAGACTATTACATTACAGGAGAGTTACAATGGGAAGGTAAAATGTCTTATATAGACAAATACGATAATAGTAAAGATATATCCGATGGTAAATGTACATGGTATCATAAGAACGGAAAGAAGTCAAGGGAAAGCACTATGGTTGGTGACAAAGAAGATGGCCTAACAATATTTTGGCATGAAAACGGCCAAAAGGCAAGAGAAATTGAATACAAATTAGGCGTTCCAAATGGAAAATGGATTGATTACTATGAAAGTGGCAAGGTTAAATTTAGAATTGATTATAAGGATGGAAAACCGACAGAAAAATGGTTTACAGAATGTGATGAATTTGATAAATGCCAGAAAGTATTTTTTGAAGGATTTAAAACTACAGAAGATGAAAATAATTGGGAGCCAGCTGACTTAGATGATTATAAAAGTGAAATTATCGCTGGCGAAGGTTTGCTCATGAAAACTAAAACAGATAAAGGCTACGCTCAATGGATACATCTTCCGATTGATATATCAAATAATTTTTCTATTGAAACAATTATCAACTTCAAAAGTGGTGAAAAAAACAGTGCTCAAGGTATTATATATGGCTTTAAAGATTGGAGTAACTACTATTATTTTTATATAAGTGCGAATGGTTTTTATCGAATAGGAGCAATTACTGAAGGATTGAATTTAGAATACGAAAAATGGACACAGTCAAGTAATATAAATCAAAATTATGAACGTAATCTAGTAAAAATAAATAAGATAAAAGATAAAGTATATTTTTCGATTAATGGGCAAATTATTGCAAGCGAGGATTTTTATGCTTTTAAAGGGAATAATATAGGATTCTATATTCCATCAGGAAAAAAAGAAGTGTTATTTGAGAGGTTATTAGTAAGACAAGATATTGGGGAAAACAATGCCATTTCTAAATTTTCAAACAGCTCAGATTGGAAAGGAAATGGAACAGGATTTTTTATTGATGCAAGGGGATATATCACGACAAATTATCATGTAATCGAGGATGCATCTGAAATAGAAGTTGACTTAATTCAAAATGGTCAAAAAAAATCATATAAAGCGAAAGTCATTACAAGTGATAAACAGAACGATTTAGCTGTTATTAAAATAGATGACCCCAACTTTAAACCATACAGTAAATTACCATACAATTTCAAAACTCAAATTAGTGATATTGGTTCAAATGTTTTTGCGTTGGGCTATCCAATGGCACTTTCTGCTATGGGAAGTGAAGTTAAATTTACAGACGGCAAAATAAGTTCAAAGACGGGTTATCAAGGTGACATTACAACCTATCAAATTTCAGTACCCGTTCAACCCGGTAATAGTGGAGGTCCATTATTTGATTATGATGGAAATATTATTGGTGTTGTTAGTGCTAAAATCATGGCTGCTGATAATGTTTCATATGCAATTAAATCAAGTTACCTAAGGAACTTACTAGATGTTTTGCCCGAAAATATTAATATTCCTAACGACCAAGGATTAGCAGGAATTTCTTTAACTGAAAAAATTAAATTATTATCAGATTATGTTGTTCTAATCAAAATTAAGTAATGGGTATTTGTAAACTTTGCCTCCAAGAGAAAGTATTAATAAAACGTTCTCATTTGTTTCCAAACTTTCTATATAAAGGTATTGGAGACGAAAAAAATAGAATGTTTGAAATATCATCATCAGACCCGATTAGAAAAAAAACGGTTCAAAGTGGTGCATATGAAGAACATATTTTATGTGCTGATTGCGACAATAATATTTTATCTAAACTTGAGAGATATGCAAATAATAATTTGTACTCACAATCTTTTAGACAGGAAAACGAAAATTTTGAGCAAATAACAAATGTTCATGGTATCAATGCCATTCGTTGTAAAAATATCGACTATAAGCAATTTAAATTATTTCTTCAATCTTTAGTTTGGAGAGCCAGTGTTTCCGAGCATGACTTGTTTAGTAATTTCAAATTGTCTAGTGAACAAGAAGAAGAATTGCGTGCTTCACTTTTTAATTCTATGCCATTGGAAGAGAACGAATATGCCTGTTTAATAATGACCCATCAAAATGAAGAAGAAGCAATGACTGATTTGGTCTTTATAAATCCAAATAATCCAAAAAAAGTTTCATTTTTCATCAATCAGTTCATTTATCTATTTCACATAGACAAAACGACTGTTGATGATGCAGTAAGTCAAATAAGTCTATCTAGGAAAAACGAAATGGGCATAACTAAATTACCAGAAGGAGAATGGTCAAAATTACGAGCATCCGTTTTTAATGGAGTGGCTGAATTAGCTAAGAAAAACTTAGATAGAAAATAAAATAATATGCTCGACCGACAAATAAGCACATCCTATAACAGCACCTACAAGAAATTGGCGGTTCAGTGGTTAAATAAAGCTTTGTGCTTCGTATCAAGTTCAGTGCTGGCAGACAGTTTTCGTCTCCGAAATCGCCAACTTCTTGTAGCTGCCAAACGTTATGTGTAACTCTAAAAAACCAAAAATGAAAAAACTCATATTATTCATAATTATTTTTATTTCGTTTCAATCATTTTCTCAAACAATAAAAGAGCAGTTAAAACAAATAATTACAATTGATGATGCTAAAAAATTAGCGACAGAAAATCCAAATCTTGAAGCAGAACTTTTAAACATACATCCCGAAATTGAAACTGATGATTTTGCAACTAAATTAGCTGATGCGAAAACAGGCGAAATATTCTCAGATTTAGATTTTACCTACAAAATACTTTTTGAAACAAATATAAATGCTTTTCGTGTTAGTTATATTTTTCTTGATGCAAGTAAAATTTCACTCGCAGAAATTGAAAAATTAAGAACTGAAATCTTGGAGGAATATAAAAATGGAATTTCATTTTCGAATTTAGCTAATAAATACACAATGGACAATGGTAAAGATGGTGATTTAGGTTGGTTTGCTGAAGGAATGATGGTTCCAGATTTTGAAAAAGCAGTGAAAAATCACAAACAAAATGATATTTTTAAAGTAGATATTGAGAATGAAAAATGGTATTACATTGTTCTGAAAACATTTAACGACAAACCAATAAGAGAATTCACGGTACTGAAAATAAAGAGCAACACATAACAGCTGTTTTGAGCTAGCTGGAGTTTAGTGGAATTATCGTTTCGCATCAAGTTTTCGTTAATCCGAAAATTGATCGGTTACGATTTTCCAGCCATCTCAAAGCACCAAAACGTTGGCAGACAGTTGTTGAGAATCAAAAGAAACGATAATTAAAAAACAGAAGTATTTAATGGCAAAATATGAATTTGAATATGTAAACCAAAAATATTCATTAACACTTTTTTTAATATCATTTGCAACTTTTTTTGCGTTGATATTCACATTGGTTGAATTTAAAAAATACTTCAATATTTATTTTACAATGATTCTATCATTTGGAATTCCAATTTTAATTTTTTGGCTGAATAAACACAAAATGAAGAAAGTTGGTTTTGCAATTTTAGAAGAAAATTATACTGAAATAAATAAAAATGACAAACTGGAGAGAATAAATTTTGATGAAATTAAAAATTACCAAGTACAAGTTTATAATGGAAGTATTAGTTTGCTTATAAACTTAAAAAGCGGAAAAAGAATAAGTTTATCTTCAAGTCCTACGTTTTGTAATACAGAATATTTTGATAAGTATTGTCAAGAATTAGAAAGTAAAATTGAAAAATACCTAAGTCTCCATCAATTAGAAACAATACGAAAAAAGACTTTTTTTGAAAAAACTTGGATATATCCATTTCTTATTATTATAACTGGAATAGTTATAGTTTTTATAATTATTTTAATAAATAAAGGCAATGGATTCCCAATTTCACTAATTGGAGCTATCGCACCTTTATTGGCACTTTGGGGTGGATATTTTAGTGCTAAAAATAAAAACCAACAAACTGAAAGTAAATAAAAAAGCAACCGATCTGCCAACAGCTGTTTTGATATAGCTGGAGTTTAGTGGAATTATCGTTTCGCATCAAGTTTTCGTTAATCCGAAAGTTGAAAGGTTACGAATTTCCAGCCATCTCAAAGCAGCAAAACGTTGGCTGTCAGTTTATAGAAACAGAAAGTATAACCAAAATAAATATAATACTATGGACGAATTACAGGACGAAATCAGAAGATTAAGACAAGAAATCCAATCTTTACACGGTGAAATCGACAAATTAAAAGGAGATGTAGCCGAAAACAATACTCTTTTAAAAAGAATATGGTCTGCGGTAAATAGAAATTAACTTATTTTATTTTCTCCAACAGCTCTACGAATACAATGAAGCAACTCTTGTGCTTCATTAACCGTTAATCCTATTAGCAATTCTTCTATTTTAGAAGCGATTTCCGTTTGCTTTGAACTTAAAAATTCATAAGCATCATTTTGTTTAATTGTTTCTGACATTTTTTTTGTTTTAGTACGGTTCCGAAGAACCGATGATTAGTAATTTGATTTGAAATAAAAAAGGGAGGAGCAAACAGTTAGTGGTTATTACGTAATATTGTTGTTTACATTTGGGCGAAATGGTTTTTTGCAAAAAAAATGTAAACGGTAATCAAAGGTATTGATTACCCTCGAAATGGTATTATTTAGTAATGCTAATCATCCTCCCTTAATTTTTAATTTTAACCTTAAATAATAAATATGAATATGAGTTTACAAAGTGATGAATACAAAATAAAAAATGAAATGTTTCAAAAAGGCTTAATAGAAATTGATGAAAAATACATTGAATATTTCGAGCCAAGGCCTCGTAAGTTTCTATCACAAAAACACGATGGGATAATAAGTCATTTTACAACTAATAATTTAGCAAATGGAAAAATTATGATTAATAATATTCCTGATGAACTTCCATTAGAAATAAAAAATGACTTACTTGAGCTTTTTAATCGTTGTTGGGGTTAAAACTCCCATAAGCGTTTACGGTTAATGGGTCGTTGGTAACTCTATTAAGTATTGTGTGTAACATTGCTTTTGACATTGAGAAAGTTTGTGTGGGATTATCACCTACTAACCCTCTAAAATGCAAATGAATAGTTTGGTCGTCCGAAGACAAACATTTAAACTGATTGGTACTTGTTTCTATTATTAAATCTGAATCCGACATATTGTTTGTTTGTTTGTTTTACATCGATTCCTGCCAAAATAAATAGCGAGAAAACCGAACCGCCAACGGCTATTTTGAGATAGTTGGGATTTAGTGGAATTACCGTTTCGTATTATAAATCTGTATAACAGAAAAATAACTATTTCGCAATCCCCACCATCTCAAAGTAGCAAGACGTTGGGCAAAAGGCGCGAGCACCTTTTGCCCAATGGGCGCGCCCTTCGCCCAACTCGACGCTTGAAGAAATCAAGCGACTTCGTCAAGCGCGCGCCCATTACCAGCAACCTTCAAAAGACATCGTGCCTTGAGAAAGTTTTTGATTAATTCTTTTAATTGATTTATTATAATAATGTTCATCTAACTCAATAGCGGTAAGGTGCAAATCCATTTTATCTAAATTATTTACTTTGTTAACCGCTAATGCAATAGAACCGCTTCCAAAATGCGTATCAATTATTTTGTTGCCTTCCTTTGCGTAATTTTTCAATAACCATTCATAAAGTTGTATTGGTTTTTCGTTTGGATGAATACGCTTTTGTTTGTCTTTCATATTTTGCTGTAACATTCCGTTCCAAGTCCATTTGAATTTTCTAACTGCAGTATCAAATGAAGTCCAAGCAAGTTCGCAATCAGCAAAATCGCCAGTATTATCTTTATCCCAAACAATCCAACAACTACTATCAAATGGTAATTTGCTTATAAAATGATTTGCACCCCAAACGATTTGATTTTTACTAATTCTTAATAATTAATCCCAATATTCTTTTGATGGTGCGTTTACATCATTACCAGCGTATGGTTTATAATCTTGTGGTTTTGCAAGTTTGCCTCTTGTATGGTTTTTACTTCCATCTTCGCCAATACCGTAAGGGACATCTACAATCGCTAAGTCAAATTGTTTATCTTTAAATGTTCGCATAATTTCTAAACAATCAGATAAGTAAACCGACAAAAAAGGCTGCTGGTAACAGCTAGGGGTTCGTTGCGGCTGCAAGCCGAACAATGAACCCCGTGTTGAACGGAACCGGAGTACCTGCCGTTAACACTATGCAGTTATCGTAAAAAAATTAGAGAGAATTTCAA
>NZ_JADHEC010000069.1 GCF_015277675.1 Flavobacterium soyangense | reverse complement strand
TTTTCAATATCTTTGGAACTCATAAATTTTGTTTTTTGTCACTCAAAATATATGAAAAAAAGGGCTTACTTTTAAAAGTAGCCCTTTCTGTTTAAAAATATTAATCGGTTAGTAGTGGTTTCCAGTATTAAAATCATACTTTATTTGGCCTGAAATCAATTGGTATTCGTATTTTTTTTCATTGGATGCAAAAGCATTTTCATAACCAAAATACAGGGTTGGATAATTGTTGTTTCTGATATTTATTTTTCCGTCAGGTCTCGAAATGTATTTGTTTCCAAAATTTATTCGTGCCAAAATCGTGGCTTTTGTGAGATGATGTTGCTCCAATGCTGGAGTCATATTATCATTGGGAAACAATGGATTATTAGAACTATATACATCATCGCTTTTAACGAATGTCTGATTTGTGGTATTGAACAAAGGTTTTCGTTGTTGGTATTCTATGTTGCCTTTTACATACAAACCGTTGTTTACATCTTGAGCATAAGTTATACCGGCAAATTCTTTGTTGTACAATTTCATATAATTATCTACGAAAAATAAGGAACTCACAGTGTTTATGAATTTTGTAATGGGTTCTTCTGAATTGAATTGATTTACTTTAGTTCCTCCGCAAACGGTTAGTGTTGCATAATTTCGGTTATTAAAACGATGATAATAATCACCGGTAACACGCAATCGATCATCAGAAAAACCACAATTAAACTTGGTGCTTATGGAAGTCGATCTTCCTTTTTCTTCTTCCCCTGCCCAATTTCGGAAAGAAAATCCTGAATCGAGATTCCAGCCCTGAACTGTGTTAAAACTTAATGAGGATAAATTAAGCAAGCCGTCATAAGAAAAAGATTGTTTTTGGCTGCTATTTTTCCAAGAATAACCCGTAATTGGACTCAAAAATTTGAATTTATTTCCTTTCTTATCAATTGAATCTAAATACTTTTTTGAATTTCGAACCGTGTGAACGCTGTCTTTTTTTTTATAATCCGTATTCTCTTCGATAGTTAGAGGAATGGGTCTGATTTTATTCCAAAAAACAGTGTCTTTTTTATTGGAATTGTTTTCAAAACTTACAATTTCATTAGTAAAAGTCTTTTTGGCAAACGCTTCTTGAAACTCATAATTGCTGTAAACATAAGAGAATTTTCCGTTGAATTTTATTCCAAAAACACCTGCTGAAAATTCAAGACTTTGAGTATTTTTTGCCCAAATACGATTGTTTTTGTTGTAACTGAAATTTTGTTTCAACTTCATGACATCAACAAATTCCTGATGCATTCGATAGCCTTTAATGTCTAAATCTACCGCATAAATTACCCAAGAATCTTCGACAATATAAATATATCCATCAAAAACGGGCTCAGCATCTCGTTTTGCAATGACTTTTATTTTATTGATCATTAAGTTATTTTCGTCCTGAAAAGTACCTTCTAATTTATATTTATAATAGTTGAAAGCATTATCGGCAATGGGTGAAATTATTTTGCTGTTGAAGTCTAAAGTATTGTCATAGAAATCATAAATTGTTGAGCGTGCGGTGTTATAACTGAAACCTTTGTTGTCTCCGCTCACTTTTGAAGCAATAATTCGTTCCTTTAAATTGTCGGGTTTTTCAAAAATAATTTTCGAAACAGTTTCTGATAAATAGATAATTCCTGTTCCAGTTGAATCGACAGCGCCGTCTAAATCGCCAATTTTTTGTCCCATTATTTTTTTGGGTAAATCTTTGACTTTAAAAATGCCACGGGAATAAAAATCAGCTTTAAAACGAGCTGTTTTTTCGGAGTTTTCTTTTTTGTGGGCAATAGTTTTCCTAATTACAGTATTGGCTGGATTGTCTTTCGTGTTGATTACCACTTCGGAAAGCGATAAATTTCCTTCGATTAATTGGATGTTTTGGGTAAACGGAAATTTATCAATTGTAACCGTTATTTTTTGGGTTTTGAATCCTAAATATTGAAAAACAATAGTGTGTTTCCCCGTTTTTTTGATGTTCAATTCGTAATTTCCTTGCTCGTTGGAGGAAGTTCCGTTATAGGTGTTCTCTTCTAAAATCGTTACAAGCGAAAGAGGAATTCCTTTGTTGTCAGTAATAGTTCCTCTGATTTGTGCAAAAGAAAAAAATGAAATTAGGGATAAAATAAGCAGTAAATATTTTTTCATCTAGATGTTTTTTCAAGTAAGACGAATTAACCTACGAATTGTTACATAATTGAATTAAGTAATGAATGCTTTCTACAAAAAAGATAGTATCGCTAATTCATAGCTTTTCATTCCAAAACCAAGAATAACACCTTTGGCATTGCCAGAAATATAGGATTGATGGCGGAAACTTTCACGCGAAAAAGTATTCGAAATATGGACTTCAACAACTGGAGTTGTGATAGCTTTTATAGCATCACCAATCCCAATGGATGTGTGTGTGTAAGCTCCAGCGTTAAGAATAATTCCATCATAAGAAAAACCAAATTCCTGAATTTTATCGATTAATTCTCCTTCGATATTGCTTTGGTAATAAGTCAATTCTACTTTTGGAAATTTGCTTTTTAAGATTTCTAAATAATCTTCAAAAGTTTGGTTACCGTAAACTTCCGGCTCACGTTTTCCTAATAAGTTGAGATTTGGTCCGTTGATGATAATGATTTTCATAATTCATATTTTTGTAAAAATAAAAAAACCGTTCCAATAAAGAACGGTTTCGATATACTTATTATTTTAATTTATTTTAGAACATTATACCTGCCGAAAGCTGAAGAACGGAATTTTTTGATTGTGCATTTGTCGAAACTTCTGTCAAGCCTAAAACATATCTACCTTGAATAAAGATGTGTTTGGTGACTTTTAAACCCAATCCGGCATCAACTGAAAAGTCAAATGTGTTTGAATCGTTAACATCAAAATTATTTTTTTCGCTCAATAAAAAGGAAGCCTGTGGGCCAAATTCAAGGCTAAATGATTTGCCTAAATATATTTTTGCCAAAACAGGAATAGCAATATATCCCAGTCTGTTTTTAAAGTCTCCCAATGCAGTTTTATAAGTTGCACCTTGTGTTGTGTATAATAACTCAGGTTGTATTGCAAATTTATCTAACAGTTTAATTTCTGCCACTAATCCTCCTTGATAACTGGTTATAGCATCTGTTTGAACTGAAGATCCAGAAAAGTTTGCGTAATTTACACCTGCTTTTACGCCTATTTGTAATAGCTGTGCCTTAACATTTACTGATAAGGCAAGAAGTAATACGGAAACTAAAATTGTTTTTTTCATAATTTTTTTAATTTTATTTGTAGGATAGATTTCTAAGTTAAAAACTCTTTAGTTTAATAATTATTGTATTCATTTAAGATGAAATATTTATTATTTTGCATTTTCCAAAGATATCCATTATTTATATTTTCTTACACTACTAACCGATTAATATTTTTAAACAGAAAGGGCTACTTTTAAAAGTAAGCCCTTTTTTTCATATATTTTGAGTGACAAAAAACAAAATTTATGAGTTCCAAAGATATTGA
>NZ_JADHEC010000068.1 GCF_015277675.1 Flavobacterium soyangense | reverse complement strand
AGCCACTGGTACTCCTGCAAATGGTATTTTGGGATGTAATCCAACAACTGAAGCCATCGGTGCAGCCCTTGGAACCGCCACAGCAACCGATAATTGTGGTTCGGTATCACCAACATTTGTAGATGGAACAATCAGCATTGATGGTTGTTTGCGTTCACAAACTAGAACTTGGAATGTAACTGATGCCTGTGGCAACAAAGCAATACCAGTTTCACGTACAGCAAGCTGGACAGTGGATACAGAAAAACCTGTTATCATAGCCACTGGTACTCCTGCAAATGGTATTTTGGGATGTAATCCAACAACTGAAGCCATCGGTGCAGCCCTTGGAACCGCCACAGCAACCGATAATTGTGGTTCGGTATCACCAACATTTGTAGATGGAACAATCAGCATTGATGGTTGTTTGCGTTCACAAACTAGAACTTGGAATGTAACTGATGCCTGTGGCAACAAAGCAATACCAGTTTCACGTACAGCAAGCTGGACAGTTGATACAACACCTCCTGTAATTACCTGTGCGGCGGATAAAGTAATTGATTGTAATACTACAATTAGTTTTACTGATCCAACTGCCACTGACAATTGTAGCGGTGCCATAACTATTACTGTTGTAAGTACTGTGACTAACCCCGATGGCAGTCAAACACGTACTTGGAAAGCCGAGGATGCTTGTGGCAACAGTGCGACATGTAGTCAAAAAATTAGTAAGGCTAGTTGTTCTCACATCTTCCCTACACAAACTACTTGTTGTAATTATGCCACAGGAACTGCTACCGGTTTATACAATGTCTGTACTAAAGTTACCGGTAATGTTGTAAATAACGTCATTCCGGGAGTATTCTTCTATTATTCAAACGTAGTTGCTCCTGCAGCTAGTTTCACAATAGAAGTAAAACAATCTAATGATGGTGATTTAAATAAACTATTTAGTGTTCATGGATATGACAAAAATAATTTGCAACAGATTCGTTTATACACAAGCAGTTGTGGAGATGTAAACTTCACTGGTAGCTTTATCAATAGCGGTAAAGGTGCGAAATTAGTTGTTACTGGAGCTACTCCGGGAGCTACTTATATTGTTTCTATAAAATATGAGGTGAAATCAATTATTGGAGCTACTTATACCGGCAGTGATAAATCCAGTAAATACACTTTCGGAAGTTCCATCAATGGTACACTTGATTCAGGAAGTGTAGGAACTATAGATGCTGTTGCAGGATGTTCAGATAACACTCCATTACCAGGGGATTGTACAATGCCATCACCAACTAGTTTTTACAAAAGTGATTCAACTGAAGCAAAAACTGCAACTGAAGCTGTTTTCGAAGCGTATCCTATACCTTTCAAAGATCAACTTACCATCAGATATAAATTTGATTACATTTCTGACGTGAAAATTGAAGTATTTAATTCACAAGGTGTGTTGATACTTGCTAAAACAGATGCCAAAGGTTATTTAGACAAAGAAATTACGTTGAACCTTAATACAAGTAGTGAACAAGAACAAGTCTATGTTGTAAAAGTTACTACTAATAGAGGAAGCAGTGTGAAAAAAGTTATGTCTTCAAAATAATTAAATATTAATCTTTATTACAAAGCATCCCGCAACTTGCGGGATGCTTTTATTATAATTGTGTTCAATTGGCATGTTTATCAATTTCTTGATTATTAGCTATATTGGCCTTGTGTTTTGATAATGAAGTAATTACTAAACAAGGTTTTTCTTTATGTGTCTCTTAAAAATTTTAGATAAAATTAGGAATGATTTAAATTATCTCCCTAAAAATCATTTTTGAATTAAAAAATTTAACCTTTTTTTTGCAAAAAGTGTATTTAATCGATGAAATGCAATAGTTCGTAGAAAATATTATTTTTATTGAAACTAATTTTCTAATTTCAATTTCCTTTTAGAAATATTCTAAATAAAAAACTGCAAAATATATTAAAGTACGTACCCCAATCTACTAAATATGCTTGCTGATAATGTGATGTTAATTAATGTCTTAATCAAAATATTAAGCATAATTGACAAAAATATTTAAATGTAGTTTACCCCGAATCTACAAAATATTCCTGCTCTTTTTTTGGTGTTAATTAATGTCTTACTATTTTTTTTAACATAATTGACAAAAATATTTAAATGTAGTTTACCCCGAATCTACAAAATATCCCTTCTCTTTTTTTTGGTGTTAATTAATGTCTTACTATTTTTTTAAGCATAATTGACAAAAATATTTAAATGTAGTTTACTCCGAATCTACAAAATATCCCTGCTCTTGTTGTGGTGTTAACTAATACCTTAACATTATGAAAAGATTTACGTTATCAGGTTTTTTAAACCTTTTCACTCCCAAAGATTTAGTCTTTGAAAGTAGTGGAGAAAGTAGTTTTAAATTCGATTTTTCGAAAGACAACTTAAAAGAAAATAGTCACTTGTATGAATCGAGTAGTAGAGGTATTAGCAGTTTAATTTTACTTTTGATACTCTTTTTGTTTTCCAACTTTTTATCGGCTCAAATTACAGTTGATGGTAATCCTACAGAATGGGGTACTTCGGCCGTAACAAGTCTACCAATTTATACCTATCAAGCGGATCCCTTTGGCAATGGAGTAGTGGATAATCAATTTACTAATGGATCCAAAGACTTTATGCTTGCAGCTGACCTAACATGGGCTATTGGTCAAACCAAGGCCAAAAACGATATTGCAAATGGGGCTGCAGCACTTATTGGAACTGACTTGTATTTTGCAGGTGACAGAACCTCTAATAATGGCGATGCTCAAATTGGTTTTTGGTTTTACCTAAATGGCACTAGTCCAGCTCCAAACGGGCATTTTGCGCCACCACATGCTGTAGGGGATTTGCTTATTCTTGCAGATTTTACTGGTGGTGGACGAAATGCATTGGTAACCGTTTACAAATGGGTTGGTTCTGGTGGTAATGTTCCTAATACTGGTGGTACTCTAAATACAACTTCCATCGCAGGTACGGTGGCTGAAAATAACGATGTCGCTTATCCGATACCTGTTGGTTGGTCTTTTATCAATTCTACTTATGCAACTAATGAGTTTTATGAAGGAAAGGTTGACTTGGCAAGTCTAGGTCTCAGCAATTTTTGTTTTGCCAGTTTCTTGCTCGAAGCGAGATCTTCACAATCAATAACTGCATCGTTAGATGATTTTGTTGGTGGTGTTTTTGGGGGTAAACCAACAGTAACTGTAAGTACAACCCCTATATTATGCTTGGGGGGAAGTTCAACAGTAACTGCTTCTCCACTTCCTGTTTCTGGAACATATACCTATGCTTGGACAGTTCCAGTTGGAGCAGCAGCTCCTGGCAATGTGACTAGTTTTAGCACTTCTGTAGGGGGAACTTATTCTGTTATTGTTACAAATTCAAGTGGTTGTTCTTCTGAATCGGGTTCAGGTGTAGTTACAATTCCAACGAAAGTTTCCTTAACGGCAGACGGAACAGATCCATTGTGTTTTGGAGGAAACGGTTCCATCACCTTTGGTGCAACAGGCGGCACGGGAACAATTACTTATAAAGTAAACGGCAATGTAGCTACCTCACCATTCACGGCATCCGCTGCGGGTGATTACACCATTGTGGCAACAGATGCAAACGGATGT
>NZ_JADHEC010000067.1 GCF_015277675.1 Flavobacterium soyangense | reverse complement strand
ATTTTGTTCTCTCTTAATAAATCTGGATGCTTTTTTTTGTAGTCATATTTTCAAAGTTTTAATTATCTTTGAAAGGTACAAAATCAGCGCGAGAGCTACCGAAGGTTTAGTTCAACATCGGCTATGCAAGATTTGGGTTTCAGTTATTAATTTAAAGTTCGGTCTGTGCTTGTAATTATTAGGCTAAATCGAAAGTTTAGGCTTCTTTAATCCCAAACCTCGCATAGCCGAGAACCGTTGGCTGTCAGTTTATAGGAACAGAAAGCAGAAAGTATAACCAAAATCCGAAAGGTAAACAACCAAATTATGAAAGAAATATCTAAAATGAATGACCGTGAAATTCTTGAATTAATACTAACTAACCAAATATCGTTAGCCCAACAAATTCATAGAATTAGAGAAGTTGTAGCTAAACAATTTGTCAAAGACTATGCAGGAACTTACAAAAGCAAGTTAGATATTTTTGAAGAGTTACTTGAGAATTCAGATGATTTCCTTAGAGAATTTGAATCTAAAGATTAGTCCTGTACTCTTGTTCAAGGTATTTTTTAAACTCGGCGTGCTTACTTTCTAGAAAATTTTCAGTTATGTTTATTACTGAATTATCTCTTAATACGGTTTCTACATTACGTATTATTGAACGATTATCACTAATTGAATTACCGTTTAACAATAAAAGTATTTTGTTGACAGTAACGTTTTCAGCTAATAGTTTCTTAGCTGTTTCTTGTTGTTGTATTTTATATGTATTTGACATTTGTTTTTTGTTTTAGTACGGTTCCGAAGAACCGATAATTAGTAATTAATTTTTAACCTTAAATAATTATGGCTGATTTAGCAACCTTAAAATCCTTGTTACGTAGGATTGACAATATTTATCACGTAAATAAAACAGACAAAGCGTATTATGACGCTACCGAAGTAGCTATGGAACTTTCTGAAAAACTACCTGATAATAAAGACATTCAAAAGGATGTTAAAATATTAAAAAAGTACAATTCAAAAGGAAGTGACAAAATCAAAAAATACGTTATTGACGAGTTTAAAGAAAATTCAATTCACGATATTATTAGCATTATTTCAGAGATTGAAAACGCCCCCCCCAACGCCCTTTAAGTATAATAAATTCTAACTCTGCTTCTGTATTGCATTCGTATCTGTTTGCAATTACAATTTTTTCGCCATACAGAAAATAGGTTAGACTAAATATTTTTTCTTTCTCAAAGTTCTGAATCTCTACATAGTTACCATTGCCCAAATCGTAATGATATTCTAAAAGACCATCGTAATTGTTTTTTAAAATAAACTTATATTTATTGACTAAAATATTTTGAAATAAAAACATAGTGTTTAAGTGTTAATCGATTCCTGCCAAAAAAAATGACTAGAAAACCGAACCGCCAACAGCTATTTTGAGATAGTTGGGATTTAGTGGGATTACCGTTTCGTATTATAAATCTGTATAACAGAAAAATTACTATTTCGCAATCCCAACTATCTCAAAGTAGCAAGACGTTATGGCTCATTCTACAGAACCACCGTGCTTGATGACGAAATATAATTTATCAGGTTCGGCTCCCCATTCAGGATTGCCTGTTCTTATTTCAATTCCTTTGTGTTCTAGTTTTAAAATTCTTTCGGTGTCATCTTTTTTGGGATAACCTAAAGTCATTGTGTTGGTTTCAAAACATTTAAAATGTTGATCCTGATAAACATAATAATTTAGTCTGTATATAAATGAATTGGCAAAACCATTTTTATCCCAAGTAGCAGGACGTTTTTTAAAAATAGCATATTCATTTCTTAAATTTTCATTAGAATCGTAAAACGAAATGTTAAAAAGCCTTGAAATCCAGTACGGGTTTATCTCTCGATAATCTTCTGTTTTTACTCCAGATTTTGTCATTTCAAACCATTTAGTTTTTAATGGTAATTGTAGGTTTTTCATATTATTTTTTTTTGTTAGTGTAAAAAAAAACGAAGCCATAACAGCTGTCTGTGGCTATTGTGGGATTTAGTGGAATTACCGTTTCGCATTAACTTTCTGCAAAGCCGAAAATTTAGCGTTTACGAACCCCCACAACAGACCACAGGCATCGTAACGTTACAGGACAGCGGTTGGAGTAGATAATAGTTCTGGATTTTCGTAAATGTTTCCAACGCATTCACTAAATTCTAAGTGAGAAATAAGAGCATAAATATTTCTTGCTTTATGATATTCAATTAATGTTTGTAGCTTGAATTCTCCTTTAAAAAAGCAAACCACTAAAAGCCCATTGTTTTTTATCTCTACAACATCCCCTTCGTAAATTTCTTTCCCGTTTTTATCTTTTAATCCTGTAAATTGACCTACTGAATTAGTAAAAACCTTTTCAATATCATCGTAATTATCCGCCGTATCTGTTAAAATGTAAAATTCCTTATTTACAATCAATCCACTATCAACTAAATTGCCGTAAATCCACTTGTTTGTGTTTTTGTCAATTCCTCTAAATTTAATCTCTCTCATAATCTTAATTTTAGTGCCGTCCTGTAACAACAGCTACATTTCAGCGTTAGTTTTGTTATTAATTTAAGTTCTGTTTTTCTTTTTTAAGTTTAGGCATAACCGAAACTTGGTTTTGTGTCCTACCACGCCGAAATTGTAGCTGCGGTATCGTTGGCAGTCAGCTTGAAAAACCGAACAACCAAAGATATTAATTTTAAAGTAAAATAATTTTATGCAATTATCAGTATTCAAATTCCAATCAGATGAAGAACAAATGCTAAACGAAATCAGAACCGTTGAAATTGATGGCGAAATATGGTTTGTAGCTTCTGATGTAGCAAAAACATTAGGCTATAAAAGACCTTCTGAAGCGGTTAGACAACACTGCAAAGAAAAGGGTACGGTAAAAGACCGTATCCCTACTGAAGGTGGCGACCAAGAAGCCTTACTTATTAACGAACCCAATGTTTACAGGTTAATAATAAAATCCCAACTTCCTGCCGCCGAAGCTTTTGAAACTTGGTTGTTTGAAGAAGTAGTTCCTTCAATTCGTAAAAAAGGTTTTTACGGAAAGATTGACAGAACTCAATTGCCTAACTTCTATCTGCGATACAAAGATAATCTTCATAAAATAGATAGAAACTACTTTTCAGTAATTAGTGAGCTTTTTGTTACACTAAATGCAGAACTTGACAAAGTAGGATATGAAATACCCGACAAAGGAATAAAAGGACAAGGAATGTATCCTGATATTTCAGTTGGAAAAATATTTTCAAATTACCTTAAAAAAACTGAATCTCCATTTGAGGGTTTACATAAGTATTATAATCATTCTTTTCCTGATGACAGAGCTGACGTAGAAGCTCGAATGTATCCTATAGAAGTGTTACCAACTTTCAGAAAATTTGTTTTTGAAAAATGGATACCTGAAAATGCACAAAATTATTTCAAAGAACGTGACCCTTTAGCCTTGGACTATTTACCAAAACTACTCGGAAAATAGAAAGCCGAACTGCCAACAGCAGTTACAAGAAATGGCAAAATTTATTAGTAACATCACATTCACGTTTCGCAGGGAAATTTTTCTAGTAACCGAAAATATCTAGTCACGAAATTTGCCACTTCTTGTAGCTGCGGAACGTCAAACTGTCTAAAAACCTTCCTTTCCAATGTTTATTCTTTTGTATTAAAAATCGTTCAAAATATTTGGATAACTCCTTAGTTTTCTTTATCTTTAAGCAAGTATTTATCGCT
>NZ_JADHEC010000066.1 GCF_015277675.1 Flavobacterium soyangense | reverse complement strand
GGTGGGAGCTGCAGTTCGTATTCGTGTTCCAGTTATCGACATTGTTCAACGACCAGCCCGAAGAGGGAGACCGAACAAGAAACCACAGCTTTCAATGCACAACCTTTATGATTTACAAAATTTCTTTTATCAAATCAGAGAAGTTTTCCCAAAAGAAACGTCCTATCGCTCTCGTTCTAAACACACGGCGGGAGCCGCAGCGCGTACACGCGTACCAGCGATCGACAACGTCCACCGACCAGCCCGAAGAGGGAGAGTTGTAGTAGATATTCTCGTACTTATTCTGATTGTCATCTAAATAATCAGCAATCCACGGAGTTTCCTGTCCCTCGTTGTTTAATGATCTAACAACTACATCAATTATATAGTTCTTAATTACGGCGTTTTTGTCAGCTTCATTTTGAAGATGGTCGACGATAGGCATTAATGTAATATTTAATCCTTCAGCGATAAATGCTTTTTCAATTGTGTTAATTGTTGATTCCATTGGTTTTATTTAATTAAGTTGATATAAATTTCTTTGAATGTGTCCCAAGCGTATTGTGCGTGTTCGGGGTCGAGGAACGCAAGGCGGGAGCCGCAGTACGTAAGCGCGAGCCAGTGACCGACATCGGCCAACGACCAGCCCGAAGAGGGAGAGTTAGAAGACTCAGGAGCTGTATAAACATATACATGTACATACTTTCTTTGATTGCTATTTCCCCAGTCCATCACCTCTTTTTTGTCTGCATTGAAGCAACGACTAATTAAAAGTACCTGACGTAGAGCATTGGCTGCTATGTCATCTGGGTCATCGCTGGTGCAGATGTAATCTTTGGGATTTTTACCCATTTCTCTACACACATCATCGAATCCTATAATTCGTTTCATAATGTCCGGCTGAAATGTTTTGATTCCGAAAAGGTTTTCTAACATTACTTTTCTTGGAGATTTGGCTTTAGAATAAGCCTCTAATACTTTGTCCTTTGGGACGGTTAATGTGTCATTCATTTTATTGTTGTTTTAAATTATTTACTGTTTTAATCTTCGTCGTTGTACCTTTTTTGGTTTAACCAAGTCACTAAATGCGCTTTAGCTTGGTTGGTTCTGGCTAGGTTGGTATTGTATTTCTTCAATCGCAAAAAGCATTTTATTTTATCGCCATCGCTTAGTTTGTTCCAAGCTTTCTCTGAAGCTTCTTTTTTTACCTTGAGGTCATATCGCTTCCAAAAATTCTCAAAGGATAAATCAGGCTCGCCAACTTCTACCGTTGTGGTTTTATAAAGCTTTGTCCATTCCTTGATGTGGCTTTCTTTCCAGGGGAATTTTCCATTGAGGTATAAAAACTTTTCTTGCTTCTCTGACAAATCGCCTTCCATTACATTGAAGTAAATTAAAATGCCGGTTAAATTGTATTTAAACTGCCAGACACTTCCTGACTGCATTTTTACCGTGTAAGTCGTGTCGAGTGCCATTATATAATCGTTTCAAGGTTATAATAGATTTGGATTCCTAGCTTAGAGGCTTTTCTATGCTCAATCATTGCGCCTTTACTGTCTATGTAACACGGCAGCATATAAATAGCATCGCAGTACTCCAAGGCTTCGAGGCATTTATTCATTGCCACGTCCCAGTCTTCTTTTGGGTTGTTTATGAGTTCAATTGGATTAATGACATCGAATCCTTTTGCTTCGAGTTCTTCTTGAGCTTCTTTGAATTTGAGAGCGGTTGGTTCTAGAAGCAGCCCGGTTACTTTCCCGGCTATGTAAATTGTTTTTGTCATAATTTATATTAGTTTTTGATGTAAATCATTGCTTAATTTAAATAAATCGTTGTATGCTTTTTCTTCTTTAGGAATGTTGGGCAATGACATTTGAATGAACGTGTGCATCGAGGCTGCTTCGTGATATTTCAACTCCAAACCGATTGTTTTTTTAGCGTTGAATAAATCGGCACTTTTTATGATTTTTCGATACCGAACGTGAATTTTATCGGCAACATCTTCCAAAACTGATTTAACCACTTTGTTGCTTATTGCTGTCGGCTTAAAATCAACTAATTGTTCCATCAGCTTTTCGAGTGCCATTATTTGGTCGGGCGTGACTTTGGTTTTTATAGGTTTCATATCAACATTCTGTTTTTGGCTTAGTTAATTGTTCCTGGCATTCTATGCAAAATTCGGCGGCGGTTTCGCAGCCACAAACGGCGGTTAGAACTCTTGTTTCGGCTATGTCGTGAGGACAAACCTCGGTGATACTATATTTCGCTTCCATGATACAAGCCACAATTTGAACAATAAAACCGTCCGTTTTTTTCCTTTACCGGCATTTCGATTTCGCATTCAAAACAATACAGGTCATTTTCCATTTGATTATCAGCATCCATCATATCTAGTGCGCTTCCAACTCCAACAAAAAGGCCTATAAAAAACACGCCACCTAGAACCAGTAAGGCAACTCCTATTATTACTATATTTTCTAACATCTTATTTATTTTTTAAATTGAATTTTTCCAAATTGCCACACCGTCCAAAGCCTTGATTATTTTTGAGACTTCTAGCGATGTCATTTTTTTTAAAGGCTTATTAACTGGCGATTTATTGCTCTTTAAAAACTGGTTAAACCAACCTTCCATATCGGCAACTTCGCCCCACTTTTCATTTTTTACCACTATATTGGCAGTTCGTAAAGTGGCAAGTATTCGCTTGTGTTGGCTATTGTTGTTGTTGAATAACCCCCAGTTTTCTTCCTTCTTAGTCGGTAGTGATGGTTGTTTTTCTTGCCTGAAATAATCAGCAATTGCGCTCCCTTCACCGCTATATGCGCATGGACTTCTTTTAGTTGTTGTCATAATTTTAAAGTTGTTTTTTTAATTCTGCTTTACTTTTGAAGGCATCGGACTGATCTAGTTCTATCCTGACGCTCGTTTTGTCTTTATGGTAGAAAACAACATATTTCAAAATGATTTCTTTTTTTGATCCAAAAAGGATGAAATCACGAACAATGCCGTCTTGTACTTTTCGATTTTCGATAAAGAAAACTTTGTCGTCAATATCAAAATCTAATGTGATTGTTTTCATATTTAAAATCTATTGCTCCAGAGGCGGGATTCGAACCCGCAGGAACCGTCAGGCTCTGGAAACTGAATTAACCTAAACCTTGTAAGTTGCTTTCGTGTGTGTTTTGAATCTTGGATTGTCAATTACTGCCGTTTTATACCTCCTGAATGCTCGAAGTTCCATATCTGACATATCAGTTCTTGAAATCCATTGTTCAGTACTGTCTTTAAAAACAGTATGCCCATTTACGTTGTAGCTTTCGTGGTCAGTCAATGGAATTATTGTTATAGTCATTTTCAAGTTTTTTAAATAAAATTCTTAGTTTAAAGCGAAGCCATTCCAGATACAGTCGAATGCCCTTTCCGTTCACGACTAGTAGCAGAACCGCTAATAGTACTATGGTACTGATGTAGGGATTACTCGGTTGCATCAGTTTCTATAATTGGTTCGTTGTAAAACTCAAAGGCATATCCTTTAGAAAAGTCAACGGCCGACATCGATAGTGGTATTGGTGTTTTTTCTTTGTTGTCATTGATTAAATTGGCTTCTACAAACCAAACAGAACGAACAGGCTTGTATGACTTTGAAATAATGTCAACACCATCAGTAAACTCTTCATTATTGAATTTTGCCGTTAGTTTTTGAAGTTCTAAAACTCGACTGCCTTTTAAATTGCCTTTAGCATCTTTTTTTAGCAATGTAAAAACACCCTCTACTAATGCTTCGGTTTCAGGGTTTTTTGCCAATGAAGTAATAAACTTTTCAACTTTCGCAATCCCTGTATTAGCCGTATCATCCCAACCGTCAGTAATTCTGTAGCCGATTTGTATTTCGCCCATATCACAGGAGAAAGTATGTGATTGTTGCTTTTCTTTGATGCCATAGACATCGGCTTTTAATTTTAAAATATCTTCGAAAAATTGAAACGCTTCGGTTTTGGCATTCGACAATATTTCAGATGCAAGGCAAAGTTTAAAAATAGCTTTAGGTACTGTTTGCTCTACAAGTTCTTTGTATGCGTTACGGTCATCGTCTTTTTTAGATTCGATTTTTGCAAGAGCATCCTTTAACTCTTGAGCTGTAAATTCAGTTATTGATTTTACTGGTTTTTCTTGTGTTTCTGTGTTCATTTTAATTGGTTATTAAATTAATATCTATTACTTTTTGAGTGATGAAGCGGATTTTGCTCTCTAGCTTTGGCGGGCATTTGTA
>NZ_JADHEC010000065.1 GCF_015277675.1 Flavobacterium soyangense | reverse complement strand
TTATTATATCTTTGTCTAGTACACTGTACATAAGGGTTGATTTTGAAATGATTATGTTTTGCAACACAAATTTCGTCAACCCTTTTTAATTTACAAATAAGTCTAAATCACTTCATTGATGTTTATTCATTTTTTTAATAATTTGGTTAATTAAATATTCGCAATTTTTTCAAAAATAAATTTTATTTTCCTACAAAATATTACACCTTCCCAAAGTGTCTTTTTGAGCGATGAAAGCACCTTTCTAGCTGATAAACAAAAAAAGCCCTTAGCTAAAAACAGCTAAGGGCTTCCTAAAACAGAACTAAAAAACTTATACTTTCAATCGAATAGTAACCGCGGTTCCTGAATTTTTATCGTGTAGAATTGTTACAGAATTCTCGTTTGTACTTTCCAATAATGCCAATCGTTCCTTTGCCAAATGAATCCCTTTTGATGGACGACTTTTGTGTCTATTAGATTCAGAAAATCCATTTCCATTATCTATAATTTCACATTCCAAAAGATGCTCGGCTACCATCCCAAAAGTGATAATCAATTTTGGAGAAATATGCGAATAATCAAAAGCGTGAATAAATACATTCTCTACGAAAGGCTGCAACAACATTGTGGGAATTTCACAAGAATCAACATCTACTTCTGGTGCTATTTGAAATTTACAATCAATTCGATTGTCAAAACGCATATTTTCAATAGTAATATACGACTGCAAATACTCAATTTCTTCCGTAATAGTAATGCTTTGTTTAGAGGAATTCTCCAAAGTTTTTCGCATTAACTTCGCAAATTCCCCAATATAAACTAACGAATTATCCACGTCATTACTAATGATATAGTTCTGAATGGCATTCATCGCATTAAACATAAAGTGAGGATTCATTTGGCTTAACAAGGCTTCAAGTTTTGTCTCGGCGATACGCCGTTGAATAATGGCTTTTTCTTTTGCTTTCTTTTCATTCCTCAAAACCAAGTAAAAAGCAATTCCAAAAACAGATAGAATACTAAAAGTAATAAACCACCAGCTGAGCCAAAACGGTGGAAAAATATGAATTTTCAACAACTGGAAAACAGTAGATTTTCCTGCATTCGAATCGAAAACTTCCACTTCAACATTATGGCTTCCAAAAGGTAAATACGGCAAAAACAAATTAGTTTTCTCGCTGTAAGGACTCCAGCGATTGCTGTTTTTCAAGCGATATCGAAATTTCAATTTATTAGGGAAAGGATGTCCTTTGGGAACAAAATCTATAGAAAATGAATTGTGCTGGTAATCGCAATCCAATTCCTTTGAATTGTATCGAAACCATTTGTAATTATTGGAACTAATTGGAATGTTATTTATGGCAATCTTGGCGATTCCAATCTCTGAAACTGTCTTTTGTTCCGCAACAAGTCGCTGTAAATCTATGGTATAAAAGCCCTTTTTAATTCCTAACCACAACTTGTTTTCAAAAATTTGGGAAGTTGTCACGGCACAATCTTTCAATCCTTGTTCCTTGTCAATCAATCGAACAATGCCGTCTTTGTAAATGTTAATTCCTTTTTCTGTTCCAATAAGAATGTAATCTTTATAAGCTTCCAAAAACAAAATCGTATTCCCAACTATTTCTTTTTTGGAAATCGTCTTCATAATTTTGAATGATTTGGCATCATCAATGATGAATACATTTCCAAATTCGGCAGCTAAAATCAGTTGCCCTTTATCATTCACAGTAATGTGTTTGAACTTTTTCTCATTCCAGATTCCGTCTGCTAAATACGATTGAAATTGGTTGTTTTTATACGCGTACAAACCATTAAAAACGGACAAGAGATAGGTTTTATCTTTATTGGTAAGTATTTTTACAATAAACTGAGGGGTATTTTTTTCGAACTTTGAAAAATGTTTGCTTTCAAGACTATGTACATCGTTATATAACCGGGCACCGGCGTAAGTAATTGTTTCAATGAATTTATCATTATAGGTAAATCCTATTTTTAAACTATGTTTAGGTATATAATGGATAATTTTCGCTTCACTATTAATTTCAAATATCCCAATATTACTGCCTATCCAAAAAGAATTTTTATGCTTGACCATTTCATAAAACTCGATTCCATTGGCTGGAATATCAAAATTTAATTCAAAATCTTTGGATTCAAGTCCTTGTTTTTTAATAACATTTTTATTTTTTCTCAAAAAATTCATTTCAAAATTTTTAAAATTCAGAAGTGAAATCGTCTTGGAATTTTTTTGATTGGAATTTAAAAGAGTAACTCCTTTGTTGTGCAAGATAATTTTTTGATTTCCAAAGTTTTCCAAATCAACAATTGACTTGTTTTCAAATAAATTATAATCGATTATTTTATCCAAACGGACTTCATAGATTCCTTTATCATTTGAACCCACGTATAAAATATCTTTGGTTTTATCATAAACTACATTTAGTAAAATTTTGGAATCAATCCCAAAATGATTCGAAACATCAATCATTTTATCATTCTCAACCGTATAAAGTCCACCATCCGAGGTATAAACTCCCCAAGCTGAAGCAAAAATGGTGCTGTTTTTGTCTTTTGCGTATTGCCAAACCATAGATTTACCAAATTTAACCGAGGAAATATCAGCTTTTAAAAGATTATTGATATTAAATTTATCAATAAACCCTTCGTTACTGCTATAAAGTGTTGATCCGTAAAGAGCTAATCCATACGTCTTTTTATGCAAAAAAATTGGAATAATTTTAGGAAAAGAACCAGACTCATCAATTTTAAACAAACCATCAAAAATAGTGGCAAAATAAACTTTGCCATTAGATTCGAAAAAGGAAATACAAATAAAATCTTCTTTATGTGGAGGAACTTTGGGAGAAACAAGTTTATTGGTTTTTATGTCAATTATGGAAACACCCTGAATAGACCCAACGTACATTTTGTTCTTAAAATAAAAAAGCTTTCTAACTTTATTTTCAAGTAATCCGTTTTTGGCAGTAAAAACCGTGAATTTTATACCGTCAAATTTACTGACTCCACCGCCATAACTAGCAAACCACATCGCTCCATTACCATCTTGGCAAATATCCCAACAACTGTTGTGTCCCAAACCATCAGCTTCATCAATGTTGGAAAAATTGCCGTTTTCCATTCGTGAAACGCCGTTTTCGGTACCAATCCATAAAACATTTTTAGAATCTAAAAACAATGCCCTAACTGCATTATTGGGTAAACCATCGATAGTAGAATAATTTCGGGAGGGAAAGTATTGTCCAAAAAGTAAAATGGGGAAAAACAGAAAAAAGAAAAATATGAGACAACTATTTTTTAAGCGCATCCATTAATTTCTTTTTAGTAAATGATGAATTAGAAACACTCGCAACAACACCGTTAGCCATTACCAAACTATTGGTGTCCGAATTAAAACGCTTCACGTAATTTTTATTGACGATAAATGATTTTCCGGTTTTGAAAAAAATGGAACTGGGGAGACTTTTTTCCAATTCCTTGAGAGTTGTAGAAATAATGAAGTTATCCTCATTGCTAAAAACCATAATTTTCTTGTCAATGGTTGTAAAATAAAGAATGGAATCTAATTGTAATACTTCAAAACCCTCTTTGGTAGAAAAAATCATCCTTTGAGGAATGCCTTCCTCCGCATCAAGCATATTCTCTTTCAATAACTTATAACGGTCACTCCCAATATTGTGATTTAGCTTAGATTCATATCGAGATAAAACAGATTCCAAATCGATTTTACCAATTGGTTTCATCAAATAATCAAGTGCGGAACATTTTATTGCATCAAGAGCATAATTTGAATAAGCAGTCGTGAAAACAATTTCGAAAGGGATTGTATCAAAATATTTCAATAATTCAAAACCATTTTCCAAAGGCATTTGTATATCAAGAAAAACTATGTCTGGATTGTACGTTTTAATAGAAGTAACAGCACTTTCAACTGAATTACAAGTGTCCATAACCTCTAATTTGTCACTATAATAAAGCTTGCATAACTTACTTAAAAAACTACGTGCGTGGGATTCATCGTCAACAATGACTACTTTTAATTTCATTTGTGCATTTCAAAATTTAAAAGCTAAAATACAATAAATATATAAGAAGTAATTTAGAACTTATATTCAAAAGATTTTAGGATTGATCCGTTTAGGATTGATCCCTTTTTAGACCAACTAATATTTATGCTTAAATTTTGTTGCTCCACAGGTTTTGGGATTGATCCCTTTTAATTTCATTTGTGCATTTCAAAATTTAAAAGCTAAAATACAATATATAAGAAGTAATTTAG
>NZ_JADHEC010000064.1 GCF_015277675.1 Flavobacterium soyangense | reverse complement strand
TTCGCTTTTAAAGTCGATTTCATTAAGTCCGTTAAATCGACTGGCGAAATTTCTTTTATCAAATTCTTATATTTTGTTCTAGAATTTCTGTGAAGCTTTCCCCATTCTTCTTCATCACTCAATAACATAAAAACTATTGCTCTATCCGCAGTGCGTTGGATAGTTTTCCAATCTGGTTGCAAGATATGTAAATCACTAAAGCAATCATTCCAGTAATCCACCATATCTCTTTTAAGTTCGATTTCTACACGCCATAAATGTTCAGACATAACTTCAGCATCTGCATTATCTTTACGTTCTTGCTTTTTATTATAAATTCTAATAAATCTATTACTATCTCTCACGCCAAAATATTTTGTTTCTGGCTTACCATTACGACCATAAAAAATAGTTTTCTTAACTGCTTTATCAGACATTGCATAGTAGTCACTCAAATCATCTTCAAAATCAAAGGCTAAATCTAATCTTGTAAAACCGTCATCTTCCATGTAGCTTATTATATTTTGTTTTAACCAAATCATTTCATCTCGTGTAAGTTTGTTTGGATTAAATTCAATACGCATATTACGTCTATCCCAACTATCTGCTTTCACTTTGTCATATTCAATATAAACTTTTTCTTGAAGTGCTTTAGCTTTAAACTTTGTTTGAAGAATATCCCAAAGTCTTATTTGGGGCTCTACACTCATAAATTTAGAAAGGGCTTGAGCGTTGTCTCGGTTGAGATTTCCAACGATCGTCATTGCATCAAAACTTAATTTTGGATCAGATATGCACACAGTATGTGCGTCCAACCGGCTATTAGAGTAGCCGGTTTTAGAAAAATTGTCTAAATCGTGATTTTCCAAATGATTTGAATGATTTGCATGATTGTTTTTATACATAAAAAATCGACTCCTTAATCTCAATTTCGTTTAAGGAATCGCTCACCCAAATATATATCTTGATGTATATTTAAATATCGTTTAATATCTAAATATACAAGATTATAAAAACAACTCAGTGTTTTTTTCTTTGAATGATGTCGTTCACAAACTTTGGTCAGGGCGTGAGCGACTCCTTTTTATTTTGTTATTAATATAACACTATCAAAAGACTTGGTCTAATCAGATCAAGTCTTTTTTTATTTAAGCATTTGTATTATCTGGTAAACAGTTAAAACTACTAAAACACCAAGTACATACTTACTTGTTATAAAATTCTCAAAGGCTTCTCTGAATTTCATTTCTTCAACTCCTTTTATTGCTTTATTCCAATTTCCTTATTGGTCGGAACCTACAGGGCTTTATGTGTTGTTGAGTTGGTACTTTCTTGGGATTAATCCCAATTCAAGTCCAACCAACTCGCTAACAAGTTAGCTAACACATAGCCCATTCCAACCAATAAGTTTTCTCGGCATAAATGCATGTTCTATAAGTGCATACCTCTATCTCGTTTTTGATTCTTTTGTTGTTCTTGTTGCTGTTCCTGTTCTGAATATAATTCTGGATTCATTTTTTTATCTAAGTTTCCTGCTAAACCATTTAGTTTTGGTTCATCTTCTGTTAACTTATTAACTCTTTCCGCAAAGGTATTTCTTCCTAAAACTCGTTCTAACTCTTTTAGTAAGATTTTTAAAAGCTTTAACGCTATTTCTATATTCTCTTTAAGTGGCTTTGCATTTTCGTAAAGTTGGTTAAAATTATCGTCTGCGTTTTCAATACGCTCAACTGCTTTATTTAATAAATCATCTTTCTCTCGTATTTCCTTATCTTTATCATCTAAGGCTCTACCAGACTTTATATACTCGTAATCTTCCGAAATATCTTGAGCAGCTTTTATCTGTTTCTGAAATTCATTGAAATCTTTTTGGCTTATTACAACATTTCCAGTTTCTTGTATTTCTTTGCTAAATAAACCACCTACTTTTTCAGTTTCTTGCTCATACGGAACATTTATAGGCTTTTTAAGCGTATTTAACGATTTTTGGTACTCTTGCATTAATTTATCGTTCTTTTGCTTTATATGGTCTGTTTTTTGGCTCTCACGTTCATATTCTTGCTTATGATATTCTGTTTTTTGTTTATACTGACTTATTTGCTCATGTTTAGCATTTGTTACTTGTCTTGATTGCCCACGTTCTAAATCATATCCTCGTTGTTTAACATGCTCATTAAATCTATCTTGAAACGCTGTTAAAGCTTTTTTATTACCTACAACTTCTTTAGCACTTAAACGACCATCATCAGTTATTGGAACAACGCCATAATGCATATGTGGTGTTTTTTCGTCCATGTGAACTGTTGCATATAATAAATTATCTTTACCGTATTCTTGTTCTAAAAACTCTTTAGCATATTCAAAAAACTGCTTTGTATCTTCTGGCGTTTGATTATCAAAGAAATCATTGTCTGATGTAATTAAACCATCAATGTGTTTAATCGCGTCTGTTCTAATTTTTCTTTTGCCTGTATAATTCTGTTCGATTTTTTCATCAATCAAGTTATTAAAATTCTGTTTATTAGCATTTACCAAATCATAATTTAAGTAAGTTTTACTATGGTCTATATCTTCATTTTCATAATTATTATTTTCTCTTTGAACATGTTTTTGTATGCCCGTTGTATTTGTTCCAGATTTAACTTTTGAAACTCTAACAATGGAATAAGACATATAAAAATCACTCCTAAGCACAAAGGTTTCATGTGTATTTAATAGTTTAAGTCTAACACACTAGACTTATTTTTAATAAGTCGTTAATACGTGTGCTCTGCGAGGCTTAAACCTGTTTTTGCTAACGCAAAAAATGAGTGGCAAAATGCTAGCCACTCATAGTTCTAAACCAAAATATAATATAACTATTCAAACTGCTTTTCAGAACGTTTAAATACAATAATCGTCAAAAGACAACATAAAATAATAAGGATAGCCATGGCTACAAGAATATTACTATACACTCCAGAAGAATAATTTATAAATTCCAGAACTAGTTTACGATTAATCAATTGTAGTGACAATAAACCTCCTACAATTGCTATACCTGTTCCCTCTGATAAAAAACTTGTGAAATTTAGCAAACTCATTCCAGAAGCAACTTCTTCTTCAGAAAGACTACTTGATACTATTTTTGATATAACTGTTTTAGTAAAAGATAATCCGCCCATAACAAATATAAACATAAAAGTAGTCAACCACATACTAAACTCAACAAAAAATGCAATAGTTAAAAAACTTATAGAGATAGACAATGATCCTAAAATAAAAACAAATAATGATCCTTTTCTATCCACTAAAAAACCACCAAAATAACCAAAAACAATAACACTCATGGTTCCAGGAAAAATAACACTATTACCTATTGTCGCTACATTTACATGATAAATAGTTTTCATCATATAAGGCACCATTGATATAAAACCAGCTACTATAGAAAATATTAGCCCACCAGAAAACAAACCAAGCATAAACGGAATGTTTTTCCCTAGTTTAGGATTAATAAAAGGGTTAGAAACTCTTGAAATATGTTTAATAAAAATCACAAAAAAGATTGTGAAGAGTATTAAAAAAGTCCAATTATAATTTGTCGTAAATAACATAAAACATATAATACTTATAGACATTAAAACAATACCTACGATATCTAATGTATTTTTTGTTGATTTACCAGGTACCATTACTTTAATAAGAAAAGGTATAGTTACTATTGTAATCATAGGAAGTATAAGTAGGTAAGACCAATGAATATAATGTGCTATTATTCCCCCTATTGAAGGACCTAACCCTTCACCTAAAGCTACAATTGATCCTATAAAACCAAAGGCTTTGCCTTGTTTTTTTCTTGTAATATTTCTAGCTACAACCACCATAATCAGTGAAGGGAATGCAGCAGATCCTACTCCTTGTACTAACCTACCAAAAATCAAAATAAAAAAGTGATTGTGACCAATAAAAGCAATCAATGAACCAAGACAGCTCAAACTAATACCAATAATTAACAATTTTTTTATATTTATATAATCAGATAATTTTCCATATACTGCTGTTCCTATCGAAAAAGTTAACATATATGCAGTGTTTACCCAGTTTGTAATTCCAGGAGTAGTATTAAAATGATTTGCAATATCAGGTAAAGAAACATTTAAAACCATTTCATTTAATACACTAAAAAATGAAAGAATACAAAGCCAAAATAAAACGCTATAAAACAAACCTTTAAATTTTTTATATAAACTAAACAATTTTACCTCTTTACTTGAGGTGACTAAAGTTTATAGGGGTAAATTATTCTTTCACCTCATATAAATTCCCCAAATTTTTAAATAGACACTTCATAAAAAAATCCTCCTAAATTAGAATAGTTTAAATATATCATTTTTGTTCAGTAATATTAATATGTACACTATTTCCAAAATTTAAATTCATGTTGCCAAAAATCGATTTGTTTTTGCAATTGTTTTTCGTTCGCTTT
>NZ_JADHEC010000063.1 GCF_015277675.1 Flavobacterium soyangense | reverse complement strand
AATTCTTCTGAAATATAGGGAGGTAGGTTTTTTATTTTACAAAATAATCCTAGCATTTACTAGGGTTAAAAGGAATTTATTGCCTAAATCTTAGTTTTGTCGGTCGATAGTGATTTTTTTTACGAACCGACAATCAACTTCAAAATCTAACAATTCCAAATTGGATAAAATTTAGTTTGCCCGATGCTTTATGGTTGTTCTCATTTACATATATAATTCTATTAATCTGGGACTTTAAGATAACTAGACAATCTGTATTATGGATTTTTCTTGCTCCAATAGTTGGACTCTTTTCAGAGATTGGTCAGTTAATTGGAATTATTCCTGGAACATTTGATAAAATAGATTTTATCCTTTTACTATTATCGACAGCTTTACCTTTTTACTCCGTTTCTAATTTAAAATCAATAAAAATCAAAATCTTATGAAAACAAAAAAAATGACGTCGCACATCTTTTCGGTATTAGCTCTATGCTTTTTTATTCTCATTGCTTTTGGGAGTGGCGACGAAGACAATACAAAAAACGCTGATGGCACGGCTAAAACTGAAAGACAAATTCAATTAGACAAACAGTTTAGTGCTTGGGATGGCTCGCACAATACCTTGACAAAACTTATTAAAAAATCAATGAACGACCCTGAAAGTTATGAACACGTTGAAACTAATTATTGGGATATGACAGATTATATTGTTGTGAGGACAGTTTATAGTGGCAACAATGCTTTTGGTGGTAGAGTCAAAAATTTCGTAAAAGCAAAGTTTGATAATGATGGTAATTTGTTAGAAATAATTGAAGAAGGTGCTGGAAACTAATACAAAAAACAGATTGAAAAAATAACCAATAATTGAAAAAATAACCAATAAAAGTAAATAAATTATGAAAATTAAAATACTCCTATTAATATCTATTTTGACTTTAGCAAGTTGCAATGAAAAGAAAGAACAAACTCAAGAATTCAAAATTGATGTTAAAACTGAGGAAGTTTCTGAAAACAATTATAAAGTAAATATCAAAACTAATTTTCCAGAAAACACTTCTTTTACAATTGACGTTCAAAGAGATTACAAACGTAATAATAGTTCTGAACAATATGCTGGAGAACATTATTCTGCATTTTCAACTTTAGTTAAAAATGGTGAAATAAATTTTGATTTTAAAGTAGATGATCCAAAATGGATAAATGATTATAAAAATTATCAAAATGAAAATGGAAGTTTTGATAAAACTCTAACAGATATAGATTTTGAAACGGTAAAAGACACTTTAGAAATATCCGTTTTATATACTCCAATGGGAGAAAAAAATGAAGAAAATATTGAGTTAATTGGTAAAAACGGTGAGTTTTTAAAAGGCGATGGAATGGAAAAAAACGGAACTTTTAACGTTTTCAGAAAAACAATTAAGATATACAACAAGTTCAAGAAATAAATTAAACAATTATGTCTGTAAGCGCAATTCCAAATCCCAAAAAGACAATTCAAGTTGATTTTCCTATCGAAAGAGTAAAGTTAAGTGTAAAAAATATAAACTTGATAAACTCTAAATACACCTTTTCAAGTTCAAATGAGATATTTAATCAATATACCTATAGTGCATTAGAATTATTAAGTTTAGGCGTTTATGTAGATATTAACTTAAATAACATTAGTGAATTTAAAACTGAAATTACTGTTGAAATAAGAAGAAAAATAGGTAGTTTTAATGATTCTTATGAAATTACAAAATCAAATGACCATATAGTTAGTATTTATGATTGTATTGCTAAATTAACTTGTAAAAGTCCTGAAGAAATTGAAAATCTTAAAAACGAACAGATTGAGAAATTAAAACCTTCGAAAAAACCAAATAATTTAAGTAGAAACAATTCAAATACTCAAACCTCAACAACAAATGCTTGGTATGAAAAAAAGTGGCTCGTAATATTTTTATGTGTCGTTTTTTTTCCTGTTGGACTTTATGGTCTTTGGAAAAACACAACTATTGCTAATAATTGGAAATTTGCTATAACATCACTAATTGCAATTATAATTATTGCCAGCTGGGGAGATAATTCGAAAATTGGCAAATATACTAAAGAAGAATTACCTAAAAATTTCTCATACGATATAATAAAAGACGAGAGTAATGAAGTGTTAGAAAAAAATCAATTATATGTAGAACTAAGTGGAAAGCTAACCGAAGGACAAATAGCAACTCTTGCAGAAGAACTATTTAATTCAAAGAAAGAGGAAAGAAGATTTTATATGTTTTATCAATTAAAAGGGGTTGAAAATAATGTTTCGAGTTGGGCAACAAGTCATTTCGATCCAGAATTAGAAATAGTTATTACTGGTTCGACAACTGCAGAAGACGTTAACAAAGACAAACTTTCCGAAAAAATTGAAGGTGAAGTGATTGGAAAATGGGACGAAAATAAATACACTTTTTCAAATCTAATAATCTACAAAAAAGGCAATAAAACTTTTATCAAAACAGTTTTCAAAAACGGACAAACTTCAGATGTAGAACTTGAAGAAAGTAAAACTGAAAAAGGAATTAGATTCGATTATAAAGACGGCGGATATAACGGTGAATATTTCATTTTGAATAATGAGAATAGGCTTGAATTATACAATAGTGAAAATAAAAACTTTACGACTGCGACGCCTAAATAAAAAGCCAAACGGATAATACTGGTTTTGCAATATAGCAGAATCTAGTGGAATCGTCGTTTCACAAGAAAAAACAAAACAAATAATAACAATTTGTTTTCCCTAGTTTGCAACATCCCTCAGCCAAGGAAAGTCATTGGGCTAAAGTTTGCTCAAAAAAAATGAACTTAAAAGAAATATGAAAAAATTAATTATTTACGGATTTATTTTAATCAGCGGATTTGGTTACGGACAAGAAAGAGTTGATGGAACAATAATAAATTTCAAAGAAAAAGGCCCAATTTTATCAGAAGCAAATCTTTACCGATATGATAAAGACACGGAAAAATGGGTTGAAAAATTAAATGCACTTCAGAATTATTATGGTTTAATCAATTTTAGAACAATTGAATATAACAACGTGATGTATTACGTATTATGCAGCAATACAGTCGAAGTACGTTATAAATATCCAGCAATAAGCGAAGGACGATATATTAATCCAATATACAATGCCTATATTTTTAGTGAAGCAGAATTTTTGAAACTCAAAAATCTTGGAGAAGGTGTTTCTGATTTTGACGAAGTAAGAACAACACATTTAGATTTAGAGGAACTAAGAATACAAGTTTTATCATATTTAAAAGGTGAAAAGACACATTATGAAAAATTCATTATGAAAATCAAAAAAGAAAATGATTTAATTGTGAGATTTAGATGTCCAGAAAAATACGAAAGTTGGACACAACCATTTGAAAAAAAGTATTTTGAAACTTCATTAGTTGAGTTTAATAAATTGTTTTTAATTGAGTAAAAAACCCCAGCTCTGCGAAGTGTGAATTTGTCGTGACAGCAAAATATAATCGTGATTGCTCTGCGAAGTCTCCAGCTCTGCGAAGTGTGAATTTGTCGTAACAGCAAAATATAATCGTGATTGCTCTGCGAAGTCTCCCGACTTCGTAGCTATTCCAACAATCAACAAACACAGAAAAAAGGCTGCTAAAGTAAGAATGGAATATAGTAATGGGTACGAAGTCGGGAGACTTCGCACAGCATCGAGAGCTAAGAATCAACGAAGTAATCTACTGTATTTCCCAGCTCTGCGAAGTGTGAATAAGTCGTGACAGCAAAATATAATCGTGATTGCTCTAATACCTTTCATAAATCTTTAAACCTAATTTAAACAGAAATCGCATGAAAAGAATCTTTACTGTAATCCTTTATTTATTGCTGTGCAATTTCCTTAATGCCCAACATTTAAAAAAAGATGGAACTCCTGATATGCGGTTTAAGGAAAACAAGCAAACCTATTCTTCGACCACAACAGTAACAGAGGTTCCAAAATTTAACAATGATGCCAATTACAACTACGTCATAAAGAGGGATTCAAAAGGCAAAATAAAAAGAAGTCAATCTGCAAAAAATGATTTCAAAAAACAAACCGGTTATCCAAAAGGCAGATCCGGTTATGTAATTGATCATATAAAACCACTTAAAGAAGGCGGCTGCGATTGTCCTGAAAATATGCAATGGCAAACCATAGCGGACGGAAAAGCAAAAGACAAATGGGAATAGAAACGTACTTTTCCTAACAAGCCGTTCCTAGTTCCCTATCCCAGTTCTGCGAAGTGTGAATAAGTCGTGACAGCAAAATATAATCGTGATTGCTCTGCGAAGTCTCCCGACTTCGTAGCTATTCCAACAATCAACAAACACAGAAAAAAAGCTGCTAAAATAAGAATGGAATATAGTAATGGGTACGAAGTCGGGAGACTTCGCACAGCATCCTACTAATACTCTCTATATACCGTTACAACTTTTTCAAATTCAATACTCGTTATACTTGGTAAAATTATTCAAATTTAGCACATCAACAATTGGAATGTCTGCCTTTTCAATTTTCAATAAGCCTTTATCAGAAACATAATTACTGGCACTGGAATAGATATAATGTGATGCTTTTTCTACAATACCTGAACGAACAGGGTTAAGATGAATATAATCCAACTTTGACCACATAAATTTGTTACTATAAATTTCTTCGGGATGATTACCATATTGCCAAAACTGATAATTTTTATTTCGGGAATGACTTTCGGTTGCTAAATTAAAACGTTCCAACATCCACTCTCTTCGACTTTCAGGATCAGACTTTATTTTTTCTATAATTTTTGTAGCAGTGAATTTTTTAAAATCTCGCAACAAATCCGACAACTCCCCATCGCTAGATTGCACTACCATATGTATGTGATTGCTCATAATCACGTAACCATACAAAACCATAGCTTTATTTGTAATACAGAAATCCAAACATTCCACAACTATGTTTCTGTAATTTTTTCTTGTAAAAACATCAACCCAATCAACAATGGTTGCAGTTATAAAATGAGGTAAAGTTTGATCTCTTATTTTATATCCATCTTGCATAAGTTTTTTGCTCAAATATAATGATGTTTTACTACAAATAAAGACTTGATTAACCCGTTGGGTGTAATTAAACTATTTGTGTTTTAATATTGTTTATTGGTCTTTCAAAAATAAATCTATTGATGAATTGAACCAAAGTTAAAGCTGTTATTTTAGCTAAAATTC
>NZ_JADHEC010000062.1 GCF_015277675.1 Flavobacterium soyangense | reverse complement strand
TAATATTATTAATAATTAATTAACTATTATCAAATCTTAACTTTTTAATTTTCAAATGTAGTAAATCTTTTGAATTCCTCGTTTTTTGTAATTAGAAATTCAATCAATTCAAATTCTAAATTGGGATTTAAGAGTTCTTTAGCTTTGGGATCATTTTCACAATAAATCAGAAAAAGTCCAATTTCATCTTCTTTTAACTGTAAAGTGTTAGTGAAGAAAAAAGGACTAATTCTCTTTGGTACAACTTCAGAAAAATCACCATAGGCCGCTGCTTTTGTTTTATCAGTGCTTCCTTTGACGAATATTTTCCAAATCATTTTACCCACTCGAATAAAGTCTATTCCGTAAACTATATCGTGGTAAGGCATTAATGGATTTTTTAACGAAGACTGTTTATCCTCAAAATATTGCGTATCAATAATTGACTGTATATTACCTAAATTAGGCTTTATAACAATTTTTTTGACAACAATTTCCTGCAATTGATTTACGAATACGTTTAGCCTTATCACCAGTAATGAAGGTGCGAAATCTTTTTCAGTAAGAACAATTCTTTTAGATTTTAATCCTAAACTTGAAATAAGTAGAGTATCATTAGTTTTTGCCAAAATATCAAAAAAACCTTTAGAACTTATAAATGTTCTTGCTTTTGAATTCACATTATACACATATCCACTTTCTACATTGACTGAATCGTTTAAAACCAAACCGTGCAATGGTTTTCTGGTCAACGTTTGCCCTATGCAAAATTGATAAAACAAACACAAAGCAAGAATTCCAATTTTAGTTTTCATCAGAAATGATTTTATTGTACTTTTCAGCCAAAGGAACTATCAAAAATTCAGTCATTGTTTTATTTTTAGATTTTAAAACCTCCGCAAATTTTCTGTCTTCTATACAATAATACTGAAATCCTTTGATGTAATTGGCAGGGATTTTTAGCATCTTTATGTAATAATCATCGTCAAAAAGTGTTCCAATTTTTGCTAATAAACGCTCTTCTTTTTCTACTTCGAGTTCTTTTTTGAGCATTGCGGTTCTGCCAGAAATTAAATTAATTAATGGGTCAAAACCCATCGGATTCATTTTCATTGAAGAAGCTGTGGCTAATTTCCTCTCTGCTGGCGTGTAATGTTTTACCCCTTTTGGAGAAATCCCTAATGAAACCGCATTAATTTCAGGGTGATTATTGACAATAACTTCTTTGAGTTCGGTAGTTTTTGAAGTCATTTTTATGATTAGAACGTCTGTTTTTAAATCATTTTCTTCGATTATCCTGCGGAAATATTCTAAATTCACTGATGAGAAAACTAACAAATCGTCAGCTTTTGCCAAAATAAAAAAGTCGCCATTGCTGTCACTTGATGTGTTCTTTTCGTTAACCAAATTTATAATGGTAACTCCCTCAACATTTCCAGATTCGACCCTAATTTTTCCGTGAATCAATTTTTCGCTTCCTGTTTGCCCAAAAGTAATTTGAGAAAACAAAAGCAAAATTAGTATCACAATATTATTCGTTCTCACAAGCAATTATTTCAATGTATTTTTCTGCCAAAGTAATCATTGCAAATTCTATATTGGTTTTGTTTTTGGACTTCAATAGAGCTGTAAACCTATCGTTTTCAACTATATAATATTCAAAGCCTTTAACGTACTCCAAAGGTATTTTTAAACCATTTACAAACATGTTTTTGTCAAACATATTTTCCAATTGCTGCATACAAAGTTCCTTGTTTTCGACTTCAAGTTCATTTTTAAGCATTTTTGTTCTTCCTGACATCCAATTCAGTAAAGGATCTACCGAAATCGAACCACCTGACATTCCGTCGTTACTAGCAGTTGCATTGAGGCTATTGGCAGCATATAATTTTCTTTCCGCGGGCGTATATGATTTCTTTCCTTTAGAAACAATTCCTAACGAAAACGCATTAATGTTATCGTATCTTCGAACTACTATCTCATTTAAGTAAGTAATCATTGATTCCATTTTTACCAGAAACAAGTCTTTTTGAAAATCATTTTGTTCCAAACAAACTTGAATTCTCTTTAAGTTTACAGCAGAAAATAAAAGTGTATCTCCAGAAATTGCGGTGATAGAAAAGAAGCCATCTTTATCAGTTATTGTGGATTTTTCAGTTTTTAGGTTTATAACATAAACCCCTTCAAGGTCTATAGTATTTGCATTAATCTTACCTTTCAATCTGGTTTTACTAGATTCTTGAGCTAAAATAGAACTGGCAATCAAAATAAACAAAACACATATTCTTATTTTCATCAACAGGCTAGTCAAATATTCTTAGTATGTAAAAGTATTTCAATGTCTTCCAAATTAAGTATTAAGAACTTGGTAAAAATATGTTAATTAAAAACCAGATAATTCAACAATAAAAGCCTGATTTTATACCTTTAACCCAAACTTAATTAGCTAAAATAAAATGAAATCGAAGATTCACGATTTCCAAAAAAAAATTTTAAAATATGAGTAAAAATATAATTATAGCCAGCACTTCAACGCTGCACGGAGGAGATTATTTAGAATATTTATTGCCTGAATTAAGTGTTCATTTCGAGCATTGCAAAACAATATTGTTTATTCCGTTTGCCAGACCTGGTGGGGTTTCTCACGATGAATATACCGTAAAGGTTTCTTCGGCTCTGGCCAAAATAAATATTGAAGTAAAAGGAATTCATGAATATGAGAATTTTTCTAAAGCTATTAAAAATGCTGAAGGAATTTTTACTGGTGGGGGAAACACTTTTTTATTGGTAAACCAATTGTATGAAAACAATATTATGACCATTCTTGCTGAGGCTATTAAAGACGGAATTCCCTATTTAGGAACAAGTGCCGGAAGCAATATTTGCGGGCTGACAATGCAGACGACTAATGACATGCCTATTATTTATCCGCCAAGTTTCGAAACATTAGGATTGATTCCATTTAATCTGAATCCGCATTATCTCGATTCTGACACACAATCAAAACATATGGGAGAAACACGTGAAACCAGAATTAATGAGTTTCATTCGTTTAATAATATTCCTGTTGTAGGATTACGAGAAGGAAGCTGGTTAGTCGTAAAAGGTGATACCATAACATTGAAGGGCCATTTGACTGCCCGTCTTTTTAGACAAAACCAAACTCCTGCAGAAATTGAAAGCGAAACTGATCTGAGTTTTTTAAAATAAAAAACCCCAAACTTTCGTTTGAGGTTTTTAGAGCGAAAGACGAGGCTCGAACTCGCGACAACCAGCTTGGAAGGCTGGAGCTCTACCAACTGAGCTACTTTCGCATTACAACGGTGCAAATATAATTAATAACTTAGCTTCTTTGCAAGTTTTTTTTAAAATTTTTATTAAAAGTTACTATTTTTTTATAACAGTTTTAAAACTAAATTGTTATAAATTCATTATTTTTATATCAGAATGGCAAACATAAAAAAAATATCGTTCGCAGAGACTTTTTCGGTAAGACATCCTGTTATTTGAAAAGGATAACCAATGGAAAGTTGTCGTTTTGAAGGTGACGATTTAGAAACAACGCAACATTTTGGACTTTATCTGAAACAGGAATTAGTTGGAATTATTTCATTGTTCAAAAAAAGTAATTCAGATATTCCAGTGAAAAATCAATATCAAATCAGAGGAATGGCGGCTTTAGAAAATCACAGAAAAAAAGATTTTGGTAAAGAACTCCTGCTTTACAGCGAAAAACAATGCAAGAATCAAAATATGGATTTGATTTGGTTTAACCCAAGAATAGAGGCGAGCGATTTCTACCAAAAAAATGGGAAATCAAAGAATAAGAACAGCATTTGAAATACCTGATGCAGGAAAGTATATTGTGATGTTTAAAAAAAATAGAAATGTATAAATTTTTTATTTTAATGTTGATTTTCAATATTTTTAGTTGTGAAAAAGAAGTGTCTAAAAAGGAAGTAAATCCAACTGCAATTCCAGCTATTCCGCCCAAAGAAAAAACGGTGCTAGTTGACACTGTTTTGCCAAATTCACCAAAAAACAAAACAGTCGCTACCCCTCATAATTTAAGTAATTATACAGCCATTTGGCAAACAAGAAAAAACAGAAGAATCGTTTTGGAAAATCTTGATAAATCCTATGAAGAAGGACTAAATCCTGATAATTATAATGTGAATAAATTGTGGAAATATGAAAAAAAAATTGAAGCTTTAGATAATAGAGAATTAGAAAAATATGATTTGTTGTTTATAAATAGTTTCCAAAAATACATTTCACATTTGACTAATGGCCGATTAAGTCCAAGGAAATTATATAGAAATTGGGATTTGAAAGAAAACAAAATTGACATTAATAAAACTATAACCTCACTTGCAAATAGCGACTCATTGGCAGAAAAAATTGAACTGTTAAAACCTCAGCATATTGTCTACAAAAGATTAAAAAAAGCACTCGCAATTATCAATGCTTTCCCAAAAGACAGTTTTAATAAAATAAAAATAAAAAATAAAATTGTCTTAAACGACACCAGCCCATCATTAATTGACATAAAAAAAAGATTAATTTACTGGAAAGATTTAAAACCAAAAGACAGTCTGTCCAAGATTTATGACAACGAAACTGTTGAAGCCATAAAAAAATTTCAAATCCGTCACGGAATAGCGGCTGATGGAGTTATTGGCAAAGGAACTGTTGAATCGCTCAATTTCTCGAAAAACCAGCGTAAAGAACAAATTCTTGTCAATCTTGAGCGATGGAAATGGTTTCCAAAAAAAATGGGGAAAGAATATATAATTATCAATATTCCAGATTATAAATTGATTTTGGTCAAAGGAAAAGACACGATTAGGAAACATAAAGTTATCATAGGAAGACCTAAAAGAAAAACACCTGTATTATCTTCGAAGTTGACTCAAGTGATTTTTAATCCAACCTGGACAGTCCCTCCAACAATTTTGCGAGAAGATGTAATTCCTGAAATAATAAAAAACCGAAATTATTTAGCCAAAACTAACATCAAGTTATATGATGGAAACGGAAATATAGTTCCTGCAAGTAACTGGAGGCTGTCAGATGCAAGAAACTATCGTTATGTGCAAAGTCCAGGAACCTTTAATTCACTAGGGATGATTAAACTAGTTTTTCCCAATCGGTTTTCAATTTATTTACACGATACAAATCACCGTGATTATTTCGAAAAACCAGTACGTTCTTTAAGTTCAGGTTGTGTGAGAGTTGACAATCCGTTAGAATTGACTGAATATTTAATGGATGATGCAACAAATTGGAATATTGAAAAAATCACCGAAGCACTTCAAAGCGAAAAAACAAAACAGATTAACTTAAAAAAAGAAGTCTTTATCCATATTTTATATTGGACAGCCTGGAGCGAAAAAAATACTTTGATTTTCAGGGATGACATTTATAATCTTGATGCCGATTTGTATCATAAATTAGGAAAATAAAGCAGAAATTGTTTTAAGGCTTCTTGATGGATGGTAAACAAACAAACAGGATTTATTCTTTATTGTGTTAATGATTTCCCTAAGCGACTCTACCGGAATAGCTGGACAACCTTGACTTCTACCTAATCTTTTATTGCATTTTATGAATGAATTTGATACATAATTTGCTGAATGCATTACCACACCTCTTTCTCTCGCATTATCATTAATTCCTTTTTCCAGACCGTCTAATTTAAGTGACATTCCGTGTTTTCCGTTATAGATTTCACCGGTAGCATAAAACCCAAGGCTGCTTTTATAAGAACTATTTGAATTCGAAAAACTGTTTGCAAATTCTTCTCCTGTATTTCTTCCGTGAGCAACTAAGGAATTATACAAGATGGTGTTTGTACCCAAATCGATTACCCAAAGTCTTTTAATGTTTGAAGACAAACTAAAATCAACCAAAGTCAAAATGTCTTTTTGAATTAAGCCTTTCTGTTTCAATAAATAAAAACCTTTTAGGGCTTCCTTAAAACTTTCAAGATTTGGTAAATCAAAATGATTCGAATTCAAGTTGTTATAAACAGTTTCGATATTTGAATCGGAACTTGATTTTAAAACACTTGCAAATTTTGGTTTTTGTGGATGTACTGAATCAGTACTATTTATTTTACTTGAATAAAATGAGAATAATAAAAACAAAACAACCGGAAATATCTTATAAGTCATTGATAATATATAAGTTACACATTATACTTAGGGTTGCAAATTATGGGCTATTAAACAATAGTTCTAATTAATACTAATATAAAAAAGGTCGGAAAAGCCAATAAAACCAGTACTTCACAATAAAAAAGGTCGAAAACTGCATATAAACAAAACTTCCT
>NZ_JADHEC010000061.1 GCF_015277675.1 Flavobacterium soyangense | reverse complement strand
TTATTATATTTGACATGGATATTGTTTGTTTTGCGACTTCAAGATACTGAATTTCAGTGTCTTGAGCAATATCTAATTAATATTTTTTACTTCAAATAATTACACCCAACGGGTTTATATACTAAGTATTTATTTTTTTCAAGCTACAAAGAAAATGTTTTTTTATGTAACGACACGAGCATTAACAATAATTTCTAAAAAACAAATGTGGTTCAACAGCAGTTTTGTTTTTTATCATTTTCGACTGTTAAATCTGTAATTAAAAGTTTTTTGATAAAAAGGGATTAAAAATTTGTAAAAATTAAAATTTGTATTAAATTTGCACTCGCTTAGCAGCAATGGAATTGGTCTATGGTGTAATGGTAACACAACTGTTTTTGGTGCAGTCTTTCAAGGTTCGAGTCCTTGTAGACCAACTGTTAGAATAAAAAAACCCTGTAAACATATACGTTTACAGGGTTTTCTTTTTTATCTCGTAGTAAAACACGTAGGAATTTTGCTTATGGTTTATTATGTATTCGACTTGACACTATGATATTTAATAAGTATAATTGTAATAATTCAGAGCGTACGTTTTTTGGGTACTTATAACGACAATACAATCTAATGAGGCTGACTTCAGTAGCAATCACATTTAAATACCCGATACAATACCATTTTTAAGGTGAATAAAGAAATCCTTAATTCAAGAGATGTAATGCAAATGCTTGCCATTTGTGAAAATACACTTCTTGAAATGGAAAGAGATGGAAGAATTGTAATTGATTTTCGTATCAGTAATCGTAAAAGGTATTACAAGAAAAACATTTTAGAATCTCTTTCAAAACTTTCAAATAACAAATACTAAAAATTTGTTTCTTCGAACCAATGGCAAACACGGTTATTTATTAACCGTGGGTGTGCCACTACCCAAACTTATGTAAAATTCTTTTCTTGAATTTTAAAGTTTTCAAAATAAATATTACTTCCGTGAGGCTTTTTATAAATGCCGTGATATTTAATATAAATAAGTAATCTATTTTAAAAGGACTTAACTACAGTGCCTAATAGATTAGTAGTATTAACAAGTGAACAAAATGATTCAAAATGAGTACAAAAATGTAAAAGAGGTTAGTCAACTTACATCACAATCAACAAGAAATGTAAGAAGAATAATCAAAAGATTAGAGGATGAAGTAGGGAAAGAGTTACTTCATCAAGACAATAATAATATGTGGATGATTCACAACTTGCTCTTGGGACGTTTTAAGCCCCAAAGAATAAGAACGGACAAATACTATGCTTTGAGCGTAGACCCTTGTTACAACTATTCAGAAAAGGAAATAGATGAGGTAATGAAGTTTGTTATGGAACAAATGTCTGATAAAACAACTGAAATTAACTATGTTATTGAGCAGAAAAAGGCTAATAACCAAAATCACATCCATTGCTATGTTAAGTGTAGTAATAAGAAGAAACTGATGCAGTGTATAAGATTAGGATTTTCACAGGTGAGTTATTGCCAAACTGGGATTTTTGATTTGGCTGGTTGGAAAAAATATATTACAAAAGACAATAACAACATTAAAACAATAAAAAATTAAGCAAATGTTTACAATAGAAGAAATATTGGAAAAAGGCATTACACTAGCACCATACAATTTTGAATTGTTTCATGCCTTTAATCCTAACTTAACAGTTGAAGTTTATAATTTCCTAAGAGGGAATGGTACAGAGTGGAAAATAATTTGTGGTTTCGGAGTGAGATTGAAATATAGTATGCACTCACTTGAAAGTAACAGAGATTTAACCTTAGCAAATTTGAAGGTGTATAGGAACAGGTTTATTCCAGATTACTATCTAAACCCCGAAAATTGGAATTATGGGAACTAATTTAGACGATAGGATTAGGATAAAGCAACTTCAAATTTCGGTTGAAGCTGACCATGACAAAAAAAATAATTTGCAAAAACAATTAAAAAAAATGCAATTGGAAAAAGAAATTGAACAAATTAGAAAAAAAATTGAGCAGTTAAGATGATGTCCCTCGAGAAAAAGTTAAGAATTGTAATTATCGTTACCGCATACAATAGGGGATTTTGATATTTAACAATTATTAGGAGTATGAATAGAAGCGTGAAATTTTTTTTTATAATTTTTTTAGAAATGTATTGTTCCTTTTGTACCTATAACGGTTCAGTAGTAGTTAGAGAGGTCTGCATTAAAAAAGAGTGTTTTTAATATGATAATCATCATTTTTAATAATGGTGTGTGTAAAGTGTTTCAATTAATTAACAAGGGTCGTGCATCGCACGATCCTTGTTAATTTATACTAATTCAGATTGTAAAATTTTTTTAATTTTTTGAATCGTTCCGCTAGATTTGCCTGTTAGTTTCATGGTGTTACGAACTGATTGACCTTGTTTCAAAAACTTAATAATATCAGCGTGCTCTTCTTTTAATTTTTTTTGGTCTTTAATAGAGCCTTCTTTTCTGCCAAGTTTACCACCATCCCGAATGTATTTGGCTCGACCAGAATTTAATCTTAAAGCTGTTTGAATAAGTTCCATTTTCGCAAATGAAGCACCAATTGTTAAAATTAGTTCGGTATTCAAATCAATTGATTTATCTTGATTAAGGGTGTTTAAATTCTTGTCGTCAATAATAATATTGATTTTGGCTTCATCGCAAATTTTCTTAAAATTTAGAAATCCGATTACAGTTCTTGATATTCTTGATAATTCTGTAACTAGAATATTTTGAATATTATTATTTATGGCAAATTTCAAGAATGTGTCATTTTCATTTTCATTCTTTGTGCCACTTTGATAATATTCAAATGTTTTAGTAATATCAAACCTATTTGAATATTTTGATGTTAAGTCTTGTGATTGACGGGTTACATCTTGACGATTTTCCGATGTTGAACAACGAGATATTATTATTGCTTTTTCCATAGAACAAAAATACCAGGTTTTTCTTACATATCAAAATAAATCAAAGAATATTTTTGATACGTTAAAATGTATCATTTTATGAGGTTAATAGATATATTTTGATACAGTTGAGGTTTTGATACAATTTTTACAAATTAAGGTTTGACCGAAATGTCAAAGGTTGTTTATTGATTCATATAATAAACTCCAATTCTGATTTTTTCGTTTTCTTTTAAAATATTCAATTTGTCATTTTCATTCAAAATCATTACCACATCAATATCGCCTGAAATTAATTTTTCTTGACCTTCATAAATATTTGAAAGAATTGTAATTTTTGGATTTGTAACCAAAATCAAATTGGGGTTTATTTTGGAAACTATATTTTCTTTTTTCTTTTTTATAGAAGCATGAGCAGAACCAATTGTGATATTTCCTTTTTTTAAATTCTCAATTACGGATTCTGATGCTTTAGCCATTACTTGAGAATATTTAACAACGGTAGTTCTGCCAACGTTAGCCAAATTAGCAATCTCTTGGTAGGTGTCTATTTTCGCAATTTCTCCAACAGATTTTATTTCAGTTGCTTTTTTTGAAAATGATTTTCCCGCTTTAGAGAGATTTTCTTTTGCAAGTTTATCAATAGTTGGTTTTGAAAGGTATGCTAAACTAATCTTTTCTGCTATTGATAAATTTCTTCTTTGTAACTGGTGGCTCACCATCCAAAGTTTTAATTCATCAAGACTGTTGAACGTTTCGTTCAATTCTTTTGTTGGGAATATTTTTAAATTAAGAGAAATTGCAGCTCTAAGTCTAGTATGACCCTCAATGACTAACTTTTGACCATTGGGGATTGTTATGTAAATAATAGGGTCATTAACGCCATTTTTCTTAATGTCTTCTTTTAAACTTTCAAACAAATCATTGTCAATAATCGGAAGGTAGGATTTTAATTCCCAGATTGTGTTCAAATCCTCAAACTCATCCATTATTAAATAATCTTTACCAAATAAATTTATCGTTGGCATTAAATCGTTAGTAATTGTTGGATTTGTCCAATATACTTTTCCGTCTAACTCACTTCCGCCTTTAGAATGATAGCGATGTAATTTGTTGATAGTTGGGTCGTGAGGATTAGGGTTGTTTCTAATTTTTCCCCATTGTTTAAAAAAGAAAGGAACGTTTTGTTCAAAGCATTTTTCCTTAACCTTGATTACCCAATCTCTTTCCATTGGTCTAACTGCATTAGAACCACTTTCACCGCCAACAATTACCCAATCAATTCCCGTTAAATCATAATCTTTAATTTCTTCTATTAGTGGTTCAACGGATAAGAATTTATACTTAGCACCACAATTCACCAATGATTTAATTCTCCTAGTTGCAATTTGTGTTCCAACTGAAACACCCATCCAAATATTATCAGTCCAATTCAGTTGGTCAGAATATTTTTCAAGAATATCATGTCGTTTAGTAAGTACTTGATAAGTATGTTGAGGTGTGTCATTCATCACTTCAAATACTTTTTTAATAAAATCTAATGAAATGTCTTTATGAAACATATCACTCATGGAGTTGACAAATACAGTACTAGGTTTTTTCCATGTGTAAGGTTCTTGCAATGTATAAGCATGCTCAACAATCACATCAAAACCCAATTTGTATTTTTCCAATTTTGGGTTGTGCATTTTTCGGAATGTTTCTTTTTCGGCATAACAAAAATCACATTCTTTGGAAATATGAGTGCACCCAGTGGTCGGATTCCAAGTTTTATTCGTCCATTCTATACTTGAAGATGCCATACTTTAGATTTCGATTTTATCAATTTCCTTCATTATCCTATCGGTTTCACTCATTGCCACAATAATTTTTTGGTAATGCAAAATATCTTCATAGCTTAGTTCTCTTTCCTTACGGTCTTTGAGCCATTTTTGAGCGGGTTGGTAGCCACCGATGTAAAAGTCCCAAGCCACTTCAGGAACGTTGGCGAAATATTGATTTTCATTGATGTACACATTACCATTTTTGTAGATGGGTTTGGTCACAATGTTGTCACCATCTTCGGGATATTGTGTGATGTAGTTGCTTACTGTTGGACTTTCTAGCAAGTGGATTTGGCGAAGTTCCCCGCCAAGCTTAACTAACTGCCAAAATTTCCCAGGATCCACCGGAGGTGGAATCCTTGGGAAATCTATCTTTAAAAACTCTTTATATTTTTCTCGATATGATGGTGAATGCAACACCGCATAGATATAATCTAACAAATCAATTGGGGCAAAGCTTTGTTTAAACTCTGGACGAACCTCATCATTATTGGCAAAACAAACGTCATTTTCTGTTTCTTTTTCGTTGGTGAAAGTTAATCCCAAACCTTCTTCAATTTGCTTTACAATGGTTGGGTTGAGGTTGGGTGTTCTAGGTGTGCTTATATCTAGTGTTTGTTGCCCATTATTTTCTGGATAAATATAAAGAGGGTGATTGTAAAAAGGGGCAAATGGTTGAGAGCTTTTTTCATTAATCAAAGTTGTCAAAAAACAAATGAAATGACTTCCCCCACCAAATTGCTTTGAAACAATCAACCCAACATTTTCTCCTTTTAGAAAATGTTGCATAACTTCATTTCTAGGGTATGAATGAAATCCTTTAGATTTTCCAGTATAATAAGTCCATTTGTATTCAAATGGTCGATAGTTAATTTTAATAAACTTTCCCTTGTCAGGATAATGTTTTTGTAAATCATTCAATGCAAAACTTACTTGCCAATCTCTTGAATCTTTTCCTAAATTAAATTTAGTTCTAGCTGTTTCAATATCTAAAGTTAAAAAATCTTCTATAGTTTTTTGAATTTCAATTTTTGAATTTTTTAAAGTGAAATTATCTCTCGCAGTAACTATTCCGATATTATTTAAGGGAAATAGTTCACTTACGTTAAACCCTTTTTCATATTTTTCTTTTTCATTAAAGTCTTTCAAAACTAAAAAGTAATTTGGCGAAGTGTACTCTAACTCATTCCAAGCAAAAGATTTCAAGGAATTCTCACTTAAAAAGTCATACTTAAATTCTCGTTTTCCTTGTAAATCGTAATGAAAAACTTTCGCTAATTCTTTTTCCTTTTTCACACCTGTTTTTACAAATATGTTAATGGAAACACCTTGCATAATATCGAATACGTTTTGGTCAGGAGAACCATCAGGGCACACTTCCTTTTTCTTGGCGTTGCCGTGTAAATCGAGAATGTAAATTTTATCGAAACTCTCTAACAAATGTTTTCGCATTTGACGGTGAATAATTCCATCAATAAAACTATTGTTTGAAATATAGGCTAAAACTCCTTCCCCATTTTTATCTATAAAATGTTGTCCAAATCGTATAAATTTGATGTAATCGTCTGAAAGAGGTTGAATGTTGCGTTCTTTCATATCTTTTTTATAATCGGCAGTCAATCCTTCAATCCATTTGCTTTTGTTGGTACTGCTCACACTATAAGGTGGGTTTCCAATAACCACCATTACGGGTGAATCTCGTTTTACTGCATTGGCTTGGTCGGCTTCGTCAGAGAGCCAAGAACTAAAAAGCGTTCCTGTGTCTGGATGTGCTTCTTCGAGTGAGTTGGTTAGAAAAATGCGAAAACGTCAGTTCGTCTAAAAACCCTCAAACGAACTCAATTTTGTTAATCAGGGCGTAAATATATGTGATTTAAACTACAATTAAAATTCTTTGTTGAAAAACGGATTGTTCATTCTT
>NZ_JADHEC010000060.1 GCF_015277675.1 Flavobacterium soyangense | reverse complement strand
ATTTTAGCTAAAATAACAGCTTTAACTTTGGTTCAATTCATCAATAGATTTATTTTTGAAAGACCAATAAACAATATTAAAACACAAATAGTTTAATTACACCCAACGGGTTATGTAAAATTTTTGTCACGGAATAAAGTTTGGAAAAAATTAAAATTCGTTGCACAAGAAAGCCTCAGAAATATTAGGAATTATAAGCTAACAAATAAGCATAAAAAAAGCTTCTCGAATTGAGAAGCTTTTTTTGTGCGGGTAATAGGACTCGAACCTACACGCCTACTGCTTCAATTTGATGCTTTTCAACAACATCCAAAAACATTACAAACTTACACAAAACATTAATAAATTCAACATATACAATGATTTAAAACTATTTAATATTTATAGAACGAAATGGAATGAGATTTAATAGTACTGACTAATTACTGACTAAATACTGACTAGAATTTTTTTAACTCAAATTATTGTTTTAAATTTGAATGTTCAAAAGTTCAAATTATGGCAAAGATTAAATTTCTACTGCAAAGTAAGTCCGAAAACGCACAAATCTATATTCGTGTTTCAATAAGTCAAAAAGTTTCACTCAAGAAAAAAACGGGATTCTCTATAAGCCCGAAAGATTGGGGCGAAACTAATTTTCCAAAACAAACCAAACCCGAAAACAAATTACTATCTACAAACCTCAAAAAGTTAGAAACGTTTGTTTTGGAAAACCTCAACAAAGATTTGGCAAACGGAACTTTGATAGATGCGTATTGGCTAGAAAATCAAATTAACACTCTTTTCAAAAGGGTTGTTAAAACCGATACTACATTTTTAGTCAATCATCTTCAAACCATAATTGATAACGCAAACACCCGAACTAAAAAAGGAGGCGAAATAGGACTAGACAAAAACACAATAAAAAACTACAACACTTTCAAAAAGTTAATTATTGAATATCAAGAATCCATTAAAAAACAAATTCAGTTTTTAGAAATCACAAAACCTTTTGTCGAAAAGTTTAAAAACTGGCTCATTAACACTAAAAATTATACCACAAACTATTCAGGTAAAAATTTAGAAATGTTAAAAGCAGTTTGCAGAGATGCGGAAAAAACAGAAATCCCGATTACTCCATATTCAAAAATCATAGAACATTTTAGAGAAAAAGACAAGGACAGATACATACATACATTGTCCTATCAAGAAATTGAACAAATTAGAAATGTTGATTTTACAAATGAAGAGCAACTCAAAGACTTCAAAAAAGAAAACCCCGAACTAACAAAAAAACTTTCTATAACTCCTGAAAAGCTAAACAATGCCCGAAACTGGATTCTGATAGGCTGTGCCATCGGGCAACGTGGCGGAGATTTGCTTAATATTACTCCCGATAATATTAGATACAATTTAGACGGGTTTATGTATTTAGATTTAATTCAGGAAAAAACAGACAAAGCAATAACATTAAGCGTTAACGAAAAATATATAATTGACATTATTGAAAATAGGTTGCCCAAAAAAATACAAGAACAAAAATTGAATGAATATTCAAAAGTTGTTTGTAAATTGGCTGGAATTAATGAACTTATAAAAGGGAAAAAACATAATACTGAAACAAACCGAAGAGAATTAGGACTTCACCCAAAATATGAGTTTATAACCTCGCATTGTTTCAGAAGGTCATTTGTTAGCAACAAACATAAAGATTGGAATATCCAAACGATAATGGACGTTACAGGACATTCAAAAGAGAGTTTGGTAAATACATACATCAATAAAAGAGAAGACAAGGATTTGAAAGCTGACTTACAAAGAACAGAATATCAAAACCAAACAAAAGACAAAAAACCGCAACTGAAACTAATAAAAAACGGAACAAATGACTAACGAAATTTTTATCTTACCGCCTTTACCACCACAGGCAGAAATAGAGACCATTGCCATACTCAAACAACTTTCGCAGTCGCACCGTTATTTAGCAGAACTCAAAGGAACTTCAAAGACAATCCCAAACGAAAGTATTTTGATTAATACCTTGACACTGCAAGAAGCAAAGGACAGTAGCGAGATTGAAAACATTATAACAACCCACGACGATTTATACAAAGAAAATATTTTAATCGATACCAAAAAACCTGCATCAAAAGAAGTTTATAATTATGCGCAAGGTTTAAAGTTGGGTTTTGAAATAGTTCGAAAAGAAAGACTATTATTAAACAAACACATTCTAACCGTTCAAAAAGAGTTATTGGCTAATAACGCAGGATTTAGAACGCAGGCAGGAACAAAATTAGTTAACTCGCAAGGACAAACCGTTTATACACCGCCACAAAATGCAACCGAAGTTCTCGACTTGATGTCGAACCTCGAAAAGTTTATCAACGACAATGATTTTTCAAATCTTGATCCATTGATAAAAATGGTTATCATACATTATCAGTTTGAGAGCATACATCCTTTTTATGACGGCAACGGAAGAACAGGCAGGATAATTAATATTTTGTATTTGGTATTGCAAGGGTTGTTGGATATTCCTATTTTGTATTTAAGTCGCTACATTACCCAAAACAAAGCCGAATATTACCAAGTATTGCAAGACGTGAGAACCAAAGAAGACTGGGAACAGCTCGTTTTATATTTCTTGAAAGGTATTGAAATTACAGCCAAAGAAACTATTGATTTGATTACGAATATTAGTAATTTGATGCAACAATACAAAACCGATATTCAAGAAAAATTGCCTAAGATATACAGCCAAGATTTGATTAACATTCTGTTTAAAAATCCTTATACAAAAATTGAATTTGTAGAAAAAGAGTTGAGGATAAACAAAAGAACGGCACAAAATTATTTAGATATAGTGGCTAAAAACGGATTTTTGGAAAAGACCAAAATTGGCAAATCAAATTATTATATGAATAACGCATTGATTAAAGTTTTAATGAATGAGTAACGTGGTAAAAAATAGTTAAAAATTTACCACGTTATTACTGTCGTGGTAAAAAATGGCACGAATTTGCCACATTCACGACAACGTGGTAAAAAAAATTCACAAAAGACAACTAAACACAACAGCGAAGAGAACAACCATTGACAACACCAAAAGCCCTACAACATAAATCATTACGCAATAACAATAAAAACAGTTGTTGACAGTTGTAAGATAATTACAGTTGAAACAATGATGTTTAACATAGGATGTTTAATCAATACAAATCATTACATTTGGATAGCCTATTTAATATGCAGTATGAGGCTACCCCGAAGGAGCAGTTAAAAGTTTAAACTATTTTGAAAACAGAAACCAAAAAACACACCCGCCCCCTTATATAAAAGGCGTTTTCGGATAGCAAACATTGGTCGTAAAACAAGAGATAACCTAATGCCTAAAGTTTACTCATTACTTAAAAACACAATAAAAATTATGAAAAAACTATTTTTATTTCTTGCTTTTTACACAATTGCAAATGGTTATAGCCAAACAAGTGAGGAGTTTTACAAGAGAGGAATTATAAAGGATAGCCTACAAGACCACAAAGGAGCAATATTAGATTTCACTAAAGCAATAGAGCTTGATTTAAAATACGTTGATGCGTATTTTGAAAGAGGGAATACAAAATCTGATTTGAAAGATTATCAGGGAGCAATATTAGATTTTACAAAGTCAATTGAAAACAAACCTAATAATGCAAATTTTTATAATATAAGAGGAAGGGCAAAAATTGAGTTACAAGATTATAGCGAAGCAATATTAGATTTTACAAAAGTCATTGAGATTATCCCAAATGATTCGAATGCTTTTTTAGAAAGAGGCGCTGCAAAAGCACAATTACAAGACTATAAAGGAGCAATAGTTGACTATACAAAAAGCATAGAGTTGATTAATAATTGTGCATTGCCTTATTATTACAGAGGAAATGCAAAAGCTCAATTACAAGATTATCAAGGCGCAATAGATGATTATACCACAGGATTAGAGGGCAACTCACAATGTTTGTTTAATGAAGGACTCAGTATTTTTATGCTTTATGGTCAGTCAGATATGTATAAAAGCCGAGGTAGGGCAAAGAATAATTTGGATGACCAAAAAGGCGCAATAGTAGATTTAAATAAAGCAATAGAACTTGACCCAAATAGTTCGGAGGCATATGTTCGGAGAGGAAACATAAAATCTGATTTAAAAGACTATCGTGGAGCAATCGAAGACTATACGAAAGCCATTGAAATTACCCCAAATGATGAATTTATTTATAATCAAAGAGGAAACACAAAATCTGATTTAAAAGACTATCAAGGAGCAATTGCTGATTTTAACAAGGCAATAGAGCTTGACCCTGATAATCTAAATGCATACAAAAACAGGGGATATGCAAAAAACAATTTACAAGACTATAGGGGTGCAATATCAGACTATAACAAGGCTCTAACGATAAAACCCTCAAACGGCGCTTACTTTTTAAGAGGAAATGCCAAATTTGAATTAAAAGACTATGAGGGTGCAATAATAGATTTTACAAAAGCAATTCAATTAGACGTTAATGATGCTTCGGCTTACTATAATAGAGGGCTTTCAAAAATAAATATAAAACAAAAAAACAGTGGCTGTCTAGATTTTAGCAAAGCAGGAGAATTAGGACAGGCAGAAGCCTATGAAATGATAAAAGAATATTGTAATTAATCATAATTTTAAAGTTCAAATTACAGGCAAATGGGTAAAGAATTAATAACAACCTTCAAAAAATACAAAGAATCATACGAGAATCGTTTAGAAGAACATAAAGCAACCTATGAAGATTATGACGAATTACACTTTATAAATAGTGAATTGGGTTTCTATCAAATTTGTCATATGACAGCAAATGTTTCAGAACAAAGACTAATTGTAAATAACAAAGATTACACAGAATACGAATACCGTTTTATAAATGAAATTGAATACAATGATATATATCAAATAGATTCAAATATCAATGAAAACTATGATATTAAAGAATTGATTAAAGACGAAAGTAAATGGATGACTGATGGTTACAATTTAGAAATTTGCGAGCAATTAACTACTAGTTTTACAAAAATTACAGAATATTTGAACATCAAAAAAAACAAACTTACAAACAACAATGAATTTCCTAAAGTTAAATTTCACGGGAGTCCAACTGAATTCATAGAGCTTATTAAGGCTCTAACAGAAAACGGCAACCTAAAAGGAATACAAAAAGACAATATCGAAATTTGCTCTAACTTTTTTGATATTGAAATAAAAAACCCTACCAAATTAATTTCGGACATTAACAACACAAGAAATACAGGAAGTGAAACTCTTTTTTTGGATAAATTAAAAAAAAGTTTATACACTTACATTCAACAACAAAACCAAAAAAAATAGACGTTACCTATACGTTACTAACCTTTATACGAATTGAAACCGATTGACCTTTACGAAATATTAATCAAAACAATATTTCAACTATGCAACAAATTCAATTCCTTCAAACAACGCCCCAACAACTACAAAGCGAAATTAACGCAGGGGTAAAAATCATTTTAGAAGATTTTCTAAAAAACTTCAAACCAAAACTTCCTAACGAATATTTGACCAGAACGGAAGTAAGCAAAATGTTATCGGTAGATATTTCGACCGTACACAACTATTGCAAACGAAACATTCTACAGCCAAAAGGAATTGGTGGAAGAGTTTATTTCCTCCGCAGTGAAGTTGAAGCGAGTATAAAACCTTTGAATGTTTAATTTATGGAACATTGTAAAGAAAAAACCGCAATCCGTCACCTCATCACTGGATTAAAAAACTGCTATCCCATATCCTACAAATTACTTATGCGATTGCTGGAACGAGTAGTCATTCATTCGGACTAATCCTTTTACACAAAAAAGAGTATAAAAAAAACGAGAGTTGTTCAGGCTCTCGTTTAAATTTTGTTCAAAAGTTCAGTTTTCAACAGGCAATGCAAAAAACGTATTCAAAGGTAGTCAATTATCAAAAGGCAATATTTAAAACCAAACAAAAAATGAAAGAAAAATATTTTAATTTCCCTATCCAATTATTGGAGGATTTTATGAAAAACGATACTAAAACGATATTAAACAATATATCAGATTATGTAATCTACGAAGAAAGTTTGACTTTCTCTCAAGGCACTAATTTAGAAAAAATGATTTCTTGTGCAAGCAAATATGATATGACTTTAGGGAACAATCAAAAAGCATTTGATAATGGCAAACAGCTCTATAATAGTTTCGATATAAATCCTCCAAGAGCCGGAATAAAGCTTTCGATTTGGTGGGACTTTTATAAAAATGACAAAACCGAATTTGACAAAATATGTTTATTATGTTTTTTAGCCATTAAAAGTATTTTAGGCAGGCAAAAAAGCTATTGTAAAATAACGAACAAGTACTTATGGGCAAGGATGGACGGTAAAGTTAAGGCAGTACTTGAAATTTGGGAATTATCAGATGAGGTTAAAAAGTATGCCAACGAATATCAAACAAAAAAAATCAAAACATTGTTAATACATAACTGGGGTCTAGTTACGTTTGCTTACCATTGTAGGGGTTTTTATGTAAGTTATAAGTTAACACTTGAGGCACTAATTATGGAGGCTGAAAAGCGAAGAAAATCGACTATAGAAAAACAATATAAAGACCACGAAAAGGAACTTAGAAAAAAGGTGTTAGACAAATTAAGGGAAACACGACCATAACACGACCTATATAAAGCATTTTACAAATGGTTATTATTGCTGTTTTATGATGTTGTTTCATTTCAATTGTAATTATAAAAAGCACACGACCTATATAAATATTCTCTATTAAAATACTTTATGAATATCTAATATTAAGATATTCTAAAAATATAAAATATTCGATGTTTTCGACTTTAGTTGAAATTATTTGCAATTTGTCTAATTAAAGTCGGATTTGAAAAAAAATAAAAAAAATTCAATTATTATCAGGGATAAGAATAGTAATTAATCCATCAAACAAAGTAGGATTTACAATCCTTGACAAGGCAATAAGTGTTCTTGCTTTGATTGATAACATAAAAAAAATGGTGGCTTTACGGTTTCCCGTAAGGTAATTGATTTTTAATCATTTACATTTGAATATTATTTTAAAAAAAATATCAGAGTAGCTGAAAACTGAATAGAGTAAGCGCAAAATAAACACACTTTATTATGAAAAATTTTTGTTTAAAATTTAGTATCTTTTTATTTGCCTATGCAGGTTTAGCTCAAACCGCAACTACTAAAACCGATTATTATGGTAACAAAGTAACTACTTATACAGATCAGTATGGTAGAACAACTGGAACAGCCAAAACAACCACTGACTACTATGGCAATAAAAACACAACTCAAACAGATCAGTATGGTAATACAACTGGAACAGCCAAAACAACTACAGACTACTATGGCAATAAAAACACAACTCAAACAGATCAGTAT